>ACOK01000112.1 GCA_000174895.1 Ruminococcus flavefaciens FD-1 | reverse complement strand
CCACACTTTAGCCGAAATTACATAAAGTTTCTGATGAAAAATAAAAAGCAAATACTGCTGCGATATATTTACAAATCAGCATATCCATGATATAATGATGTTAATGATACCAACTATTCCAAGAGGTGAAATAATGAAAAGAACTGATTACATAAGCTGGGATGAATACTTTATGGGTATCGCCATGCTGTCCGCTCAGCGAAGCAAGGATAATTCCACTCAGGTCGGCGCTTGTATCGTCAACGACGAGCACAAGATAGTTTCCGTAGGCTATAACGGTATGCCCACAGGCTGCGATGACGACGAAATGCCATGGGAACGCTCTGCCGAAAATGAGCTGGATACAAAGTATCCCTTTGTCTGCCATGCCGAGCTGAATGCCATTCTCAACAGCAATATTGGCAATCTCAGCGGATGCACAGTCTATGTGACGCTCTTTCCCTGCAATGAATGCGCTAAGGCTATAATCCAGTCAGGGATAAAGCGTGTGGTCTACTACAGCAACAAGTATTCCGATACCAACAGCGTAAAGGCTTCATGTCTGCTTTTCGACAAGTGCGGAGTGAAGTACGAGGAGTACATCCCCAGCGGCAAGGATATCGTGCTTGAAGTTTAAAACAGATACAAACTAAGTTCGGCATCTGTCTGATATAAAACGTTAAGGAGGGCTGGTCGTTATGAAAAAAACGGGTTTGGTTTTATTGCTGATATGTGCGATCGCTTTTGTGGTGGATTACTACAGAGGCAATATCCCGCTGGAGATACCTGTGCTTGACAAGGTCGCAGAAATGACATTCGATAGTCATGACAACGGAGACAGCGACACTAAAGTAAAGGAAAGTCCTGCGATAAGCGAAAAGACATACGTTGGCAACAGACGCAACCACAAGCTTCACAGCATTCATTGTGGCAGCCTCCCTTATGAGGACAACAGGATATACTTCTCGACGATCGAGGAGGCTGAGGAGGCAGGATATACCGACAAACACTATGAATGCATGGGTAACTGAACAGGTGATAAAAGTGATGAAACGAATTAACTTCTCGGTGCAGCGATAAAGGGAACGGCTCGCCGAGTAAGAAGTGTTCCCGTGCTGCACCGATATTATTGCAATAATAAATAAAGGAGCAGTATTTATGAACATGAACGAAATGAAAAAAATATGGCTTTCCGAGGAGAAAGCCGCTCACATACACGGTTGGGATTTCTCAAGGCTTGACGGACGCTTCAACAGCAGTGACGATGACCTTGACTGGGACTACAGACAGCTCATCCTTGACCGTATAAAGCCAGATATGCGCATTCTGGATATGGACACAGGCGGAGGAGAATTTCTTCTCTCGCTGGGACATCCTTGTGATAAAACCTCAGCTACCGAGGGCTATCCGCCGAATGTGAAGCTTTGCCGTGAAAAGCTGATACCTTTGGGCATAGATTTTCATGAGTGGCGGATGGGAATGGCTCTTCCTTTTGCAGATGAAAGCTTCGATATGGTCATCAACAGACACGGAAGCTATGACATTCCCGAGATATGGCGTGTACTTAAAAACGGCGGAATATTCATAACTCAGCAGGTAGGCGGAGACAACGACAGTGAGCTTGTACAGCTGCTTTGTCCCGGCAAGAAACCGCTGTATGAGGGGCATTACCTCGGTACGGAGCTGGCGAAATTCCGTGAGAAGGGCTTCAATGTTACCGCCGGCGGAGAGTGTTACCGCCCCATCGAGTTTTACGATACGGGGGCGCTTGTGTGGTTCGCAAGAGTGATACCGTGGGAGTTCGGCGGCTTTTCTGTGGAATCATGCTTTGACCGCCTCTGCATGGCGCAGAAGCTTATCGAAGAAAACGGCAAAGTCTCAGGACGCATCCATCGTTTTATGATAACCGCAGAAAAATAAAAGCGGCGTACCGAGGTTTTCGGAATACAAAAAAGCCTGAAAGCGTAACCGTGATACTCATATAGAAGTTTTTACACGAGTCTATTGAGGGAAACCCTTTTGAAAAAGGGTTCCTCTGACAGAGGCGGTCCCCTCTGTCAGCTGCGCTGACATCTCCCCACACTGTGGGGAGCGCTGCCCTTAAACTCCCTTCCTAAAACTTTCAGTATTAATTTTTGCCCATTATAGGGCGCACACAAGTAAAGTAAGAATATTTCATTTCTTTCAAGTGCGCCCTATAATGGGCAAAAATTCTATTAAAAGTCTTTGGAAAGGGGTTCGGGGAAGAACCTTTCCTCAGAAAGGTTTTCCCCTGATAAATACGTATAAAGCTGCTATATGAGTACAGCGGTTAGAGTACCGTCTTTATTTTATGAAGATCTCCTTCTGGCGGCAGATACTGCCTTCGAGTTTATATGAAGTTATGAAAGTCATTGAGTCCTCATTTTTCTCCCGTTTCACGTCACGCTTTATGATCTTGCAGCCGGAGAGGAAATTCTTTTCATAGAGATACATTTTCTCCATCAGCATTTTATCCATCTCCTCGTCTGTCAAGGTATCGTCTGTGAGCGCAGTTTCGGTTATTGTATCGGTGACGATGCCTACAGGGAGTTCCTTCCCCATTATCCGAAAGCTTTTCAGCCGTGAATCCCGTTCGCAGTTTTCATAATCGTTCCCACCGAAAAAGAGCGGGATATCCACGCTGAAAAGTCTCAGTCTCCGCTCTTTTCCGACTCTGCCCGTGGGTACATATCTTAGCGGACGGTATTTCTCGGTGAATACCGCAGTTTCCTCATAGATCCCCGTGATCTCGCCTGCCGCATGATGAAGCGTCATCCGCCCTGTGTCGGTTTGTTTTATGCCGCTGATGAGAAGCGCTCCCTCGGGAACAAAATCCCCTGCCTTATGCATAGCCATACCCTTATGCACCGTCACCGACGTTATCTGTGCCGCCTTAGCCGCAACAATATTGCACGGTATACGCTCATGCACCATCTCTGGTTTCTCCACGGTCTCCTTGATCTGCACCACTATCCGGTTGCCTGTGCGGCGGATACCTGCCCATGCGATGTCGTCCATCATGATCTCCAGTTCATTCTCGCAGTAATGGAGGTCAAGGTCACCTATCCGGCTGCCTCTGCGGATATCAAGTTCAGAAAGCGCTGACATTACCGAATCGCTGCTGATCCGTTCATTGCCCTGTATTTCGATAGTCACCACAGTCTGCGAGAAATAGATGCATCCCAGAAAAGCCGCCGCCACGCCTAAAGCAATGCCGTATCTGTGTCTGTAGCCCGACAGGAATTTCATGAGGGAACGGTATTCGGCTTCTTTCAGCTGAACGCCGCATTCCTCCGCAAGCCTGCGTACCTTTTTCAGGTCACGGCGGTATATCTCCCCGTAGAATACATCACTGCGGCAATACTGCCCGAAACAGGCAACGCCCTCGCTGTGAAGACCGTTTATGAAGCGGTAAAGTTCCTTTCCCTCAGCGTTTATCCTTATCCGCCGCCTCAGCATTGTTCCGCCCCTTTCTCTCATCAAATTCTATCCGTGATATCCGCCCTCTTATGACAAGTCCCCTTGTGCGGTATCCGCAGGCACGAAGCCCCGTTCCCCACACACGGATGATAAGTCCGCCTGAGAGAAGCTGAATGAAGATCTCATTGTATTCTTCGATGCGCCCGCAGTTTTCCACGGTCATGACCTTGTTATCCTCGATGTATATCCCCGCATTGAGGAAAAGGGCATCCCTTGCGCTGTCGGCAATTTTCTCAAACATATCTTTCCTCCGAATCAAGAATCATATTTTCCGCCCATTCCATAATATGATTTAATGGGTGATGATTATGAAAAGAAATGCAGGGAAAATTCTCTCCGCTGCAAAAGCTTCGGCTGTTCTGATACTTTTTCTGCTGTGCATATTTTATCCGCAGCTGACGGGGAAAGCGGTCTCTGAGGCGTTACAGCGCTGCCTTGTGACCGTTATACCGTCCCTTTACGCCATGATGATAGTGTCAGCTGTCATAGTCAGAAGCGGAATACTCACTTATACTCCGAAAGCAATGGAACGCCTGTCAGGGGCTGTATTCGGCATGGACGGATTTACAATGGCTGTGTTTTCCTTTTCCGCATTCAGCGGCTATCCCGTCGGCACATCCATGATAATTGAAAGATACGAAAAAAAGGCTATTTCAAGAGAAACAGCCTCAGTTCTGTCAGGTCTCTGCTGCGGCGCAGGGCCTGCATTTGTTTTCGGATGCATATCGGGGAAATACTACAGCACGCACGCCGCAGGCATCATCATAACGCTGTCGGCAGTTTCGGCGAATCTCCTGCTTGCGCTGATGCTGTCCCCTTTTCTGAAAAAAAGCGGATCGGCGCAATACACCGAAAAAAAGGGGCTGTCACTCACGTCTGAAACGCTGACTGAAAGCATAATCTCCAGCGGAAAGTCAATGGCCGTCATATGCTTCACCATAACGGCATTTGCAGTGCTGTCAGAATTTCTCGATGCTTCGGGCATTTACGGAAAAGCAGGTGGTATACTGTCACGGCTGTCCGGCCTCCCGGAAAAGAACGCTGTATCCCTGCTGCGTGGAATTACCGATATTACAGCCGCAGGGCCGCTGCCCCGTGACGACTACACTCTCCTTCCCTTTCTGTGTGCGATGACCTCATTCGGCGGAATATGCGTACTGTTTCAGCTGTGTACACTCATAAGGGGACGCTTCCCCGTGATGCCGCTGATACTCATACGTACCGCATCCGCAATTCTCAGCGGTGTCATATGCCGTGTAACAGTTCCTTTTTTCCTGCGCCGACAGCTGATAGCAGTGTCAGTGATCAACGTGCGCCTGTACAGTCCGCCTTCTCCCGTGCCATCCGTAATGCTTATCATAATGACATTCATGCTCTTCCTCAGCTTCAAAAGAGAACGAAGATAATAAGATCACCCATGACAATGTAACCTCGGTACTCATATAGAAACTTTATACGAATTTATCGGGGGAAACCTTTCTGAGGAAAGGTTCTTCCCCGAACCCCTTTCCAAAGACTTTTAATAGAATTTTGCCCCCATATAGGGCGCACCTGAAAAAAATGATTAATTCAAATTTTCCGGTGTGCGCCCTATATGGGGGCAAAATTAATAGTCTTGGGAAACAGATTTGAGAAGCTCCTTCTTCAAATAGTCTACCTCAATAATACATACAAAACTTCTTTATAAGTACAGCGGTTACATCAGGAGTGATCGTAAATCTTTTTCAGGTCTTGATCTCGTGGATATCATACTCGAGAGTGAATGAATCGTCATCGCATTCACTGTAGAAGCTGCTGACGATCCTGTTTGCGACCAGATGTCCGCCGTCGTCATCTGCTCCGATGAGGAGAACGACTATCTGGTCTTTTCCGCATACAGATGCGATATCGCCTCGTCTGAGACACAGCCTTACATCATTTGCGAGGATCTGCATGATCTGATCGGCTTTGTCCTGTAAGCTTTCGGAATCGCAGGCAAGCTTCAGCAGCAGCACCTGCGCACTTGTGCCGAGGCGCTGGAGTATTCGTATAATGAAACGGTAGATGGTCGAAAGGTCGTCCGACTGTACGCTGAATGCACCGCTCTTTCCGTCGTCACGAATGTCTATAAGGCTCTCGAAACTAAAACTGTCGCTGCTGAGAGTGTAGGGCAGCATTGCGGCGAGGCCCTCTATTCTGCGGGCTATCAGCTTATCGCAGAGCGGAAGGCGCAGCACATCGTCAAAGCCTATCTCAAGGAGCTCATCCTGTCTGTCAGAACCGTGGTCATAGGTAACAGCCGCAGTAGGTACGGACTTGAATCCCTGAAGCTGTCTTAATTCAGCGTAATTTTCTTCAATGGGACGGCCGTTCAGCTCTTCTGAAAGTATTACTGTATCACAGCAGGGAATATTTGATGTATCTGACAGCAGAGTGATATCTATTCCGCTGCATGATAATCCTTTCCAGAAAGGGAAATTTTCTTCTTTATCAAGAATGACTGCATGGATCATTTATATTTCTCCTGTATTCATATTTTGGGACCGTCATCATAGCCTATCTTCGTCCTGTCTTTGACAAAGAAAGGAATGGCACGTCTCATGCAGGTGACAGTGTTAACAGAGGAATTTCCGCCGTATTCGCCGTCACGGGTCCATGTTATAGGCTCATTGTTCAGTGAAGTAAAGGTGATCTTATCTGTGCGGAAGAACTTGATGTACTCCTTGTCGATCTCCTCACTTATATTGAGAAGCGAGCTGACTATCTGATGCAGATGCATGATATTGGAAGGCTTTTTGATGAGCGTTACCTCGAAAGTACCGTCATCGAGGAGAAAGTCGTTCATGGAGAGAAGACCGGCAACAGAAGAAGAATTCGTTACCATTCCGAAAATGAATTCATCTTCGAGAACAGTGTCATTGTACTCTATACGCATATGCTTTGAACGAATGCTTGTAAGCTGCATAAGTCCGCTGAGGATGTAAGCCGAGTGGCCGAGGATATTCTTTATCTGCTGTGAGGTCTCGTAAGTAACGTTGGTAAACGCACCGAAAGCAACGATATACGAAAAATACGAATCGTTGAATTTGCCGATATCACAAGGAGTAGGAGTGCCTTCGGTTATCCATCTCACGGCATCCATCGGAAGACGTGGAATACCGAGAGAACGTGCGAAATCATTAGTGGAGCCTGCCGGAATGTAGCCCACAGGGATCTGTATTCCGCTTCTCATTATGCCCTGAATGCACTGACTGAGAGTACCGTCACCGCCTGCGCATACTATCATATCGAAATTATTTTCACAGGCGTAGGATGCGGCGATAATTGCATCCATACTGTTTTTGGTTATGTGAACAGTGACTTCGTAGTCTGCGTCGTTGAATTCGGCTATAGCCTGTCCAAGGTATTCGCTTATCTCAGCTTTTCCGGCTACGAGATTAACGATGAAATACATTTTTTTCATTTATGTGTCTCCGCTTGCTATTGTAATAAATACTTCCGTAAATAATACTGATCTTTTTAACGTTAGCAGATAAAGATGATGAGCAGAAATTCTGTCTGTCAAGGCAAACGACTCAGGCGTGCTTTCGCACGGCAAGAAGGATAACGCAGACAAACGGATTTTCTGCCGTCAGATTTGTCTGCTGTTGTTCAGAGGATCAGTATAAGAATACGGAAAGTTGATAATGTCTCTATATATACAATTATAAATCTTTTCTGTTATCATTGCAATAGCGTTGATATATAATTAAAATAAAAAAATATTAGAAAAAGGGTTGACAATCTCTTAAAAGGGTGATATAATAATAAAGCTGAATCAAGTACAGCAAAAAAAACAAATCACTGGGGTGTCGCCAAGTGGTAAGGCAGCGGACTCTGACTCCGTTATTTCGAGGGTTCAAATCCTTCCACCCCAACCATATCGTCATGACTAAATTGATGACATGCCCCAAAAAAGCCCGAAATATCGGGCTTTTTTGCTACCCAAATCTCGAAAATTTTACTTCGATTTTCATAGATGACATTGGGCTGTTTTAGCCATGTGTAAGGATTTGAACTCTCAAAAGTGCAAATCCAATCCTCTCCAAAGGTCGAAATACAGGCAAATATCGATTTTCTCGGCAAAAAATAGTACACAAAGTTTCGGACTCGGTTTTAGTGGTTTTCACGAAATATGAAAACACTGGAATCGAGTCCTTTTTTGTTTCCCCGAAAACCAAGTGATAGAAAACCTATCAGCGATTTGTGAGCCGTTTTTGACGGCATCGGTGACAGTTCGGGAAGCTGCACCACTGAGAGCGATTGAAGCCGCTGTGAACGATTTGTGAGCCTGTGAATGAAGCATTTCACTCGGATGTACGATTTTGTTTTTTTCTGAGGCACTCCAATATTATCATGAAGGCTTTTTGATGCTCTTCCGATAAGCCAAGAACAATGGAGATTAGTTCTGAGTATGTCATATCATCATAGAAAATCTCGTTTAACTATGACAATGGCAAAGAACAATCAGATACTCCGTAAAGATAATCCGTGGAAACATCAAAGATATCTGCTATATCGCAAATCCTATCTACAGGTGGTATCTGGCGTCCAGTCTCATACTTTAGGACGGTGCTTCTGCTCATATGTAATAATTCTGCAAGTTGACATTGAGTCAGGTTATTCTTTTTCCTGAGTGCTTTGATTCGCTTCCCACATATATTTCCTTGATTGATATTCATAAGAATCCTCCTGTAGTTTGCATTTGTTATATTATATCACACAAATATCTATAAATCATAAAATCATCCAGAAAAGTATCATTTTAGATGAATGTTCATAAAAAAACAGCATATTACAGATACTTAGGCATACTGACAGTATGTCTTTAATTATACAAGAAGTTTCCTTCAGAACGATACATAGAAAGCAGATCACGCCTGCTGTCTATGGAATAATTATGTAACAGGAGGAAAACAGATGAACAAATTTTACATGAACGGTAAGCTGATACACAAGGCTTCCAATCATAACACCAAACGCTGTGAGGTCGAGAAATGGGTGTTTCTGCCTCACTCAGACTTTGAAAGACTGAAAGCAAACCAATATCAGGAACATGAAGCCATAACTGCCGCCAGGGACCTTATGTACGAGGACAAGAATGCCTATCACTGCATAATGCTTCTTGACGAGTACGGCGAAGACGGACTGCTCATCGAGGCGGAAGGATTTGATTATCCTCGCCTTTCCATGTTCGTACCTGATGCTAAATCAATCTACGAAAGGTACCAGACTTCCGAATCCGAACTGAAACTTCACGACATGATCAAGAATACTGTCGAAAAGATCGCTGAACTCGCTCACACAGACAAGACAGACTTCACATCAGCTGATATGATCGATATGGACGAGGTCGAGAGCCTTATCAAAAATGCTATCGTACAGCAGCTCGCTCAGAGAGATGATATCAAAATGGCTGAGAACACTGACATTGGAGTTGACTTTCAGCCGGATATCCATGTTGAGGCTGAGAAGCTCACCGAGCTGAAGTTTTACTGTCCCCTTAAGGTTCAGCGAGAGATCAAGCCTTCATTTGATGAGGATGAAGACGAATTCTTCGAGGACACTGAGGAACTCTCCGATTTCGAGGCACTTGAGTACGAAAGCGAGATCAGTGATGCTATCGAGGCGTATCAGTCAGACGAGGAAGAAAACCGTGGAATAATGGCATATCTCAGCGACAGAAAGCGTTTCGCAGATAAGGTCTACTCCATATTCCCATCTGTTGAGAAGGTTGGCGACAGACTCATGGGAGTATTTACCTGCCAGATATGTGGAGAACTTGACAGCTATGAGTATGACGAGCTGTTACACGAACTCTCCGGACAGGCAAGTGACGGTTGGGGCGAAGGCTTCGAGCAGCGTGATATCCATACTTCTGAGGGAGATATCTACGTCAGCTTCTATGACACCTGCGGTGCATGGGAACTTATGACAGAGGAAGAAGTTAAGGCGGCTCCAGAGTCACCGTCTGAGGATATCGGTATGAGAATGTGAGGTGCAATATGATAAATGTAAAAATCCGATATATGGGAAAAGAACTGTCAACGGAGATCCCCAAAAGGAGTCATGAGCTTAGTGCAGAACTGAAAAAGGCAGGAATAGATCTGCCTTCAGAAAAACTCAAGCTCAGAAGCAGCACTAAAGATCAGTATCTTGTTGGTCTATATACCAACAATCCTCTCGGTGACGTTATTATCGACAGATTATGCGATAATGATAATCTGCTGGAACTCAATAATCTCTGTGAGATATTGGATAAAGCTTCAGACCGTGACAACATCATGAGATGTATTCTCGACAGTGATGTCAGATGTATAAACGGCATCAAAAAGCTGTTTGCTGACAGATTTATGGAGTTTTCAGATAAACTGGTGCTGAATACGAGCCTTGAAAGAAAGCCGACCGAACTTGCGGTCAAGGGCTGCATCATCGAAAAGGCTATCCCCGTCAGCCACAGGAAGTTTGAGGCTATAACAAAAGCTCCTCTGCGAGATGAGCCGCTGATAGCTGAAAACAAGGACATCATGTACTTCGACAGTAAATATAATATGTATCACTGCCTTCTCATTTACGACAAGGACTTCGGCGATGGAATTGTTGTAGAGTCCGAGGGCAGTGACTATGCCCGATACGCTCAGTATGTTCCGCAGGCTAAGACCATTTATGAACAGTACCGAGCTACACATCTTAATGAGTTAAGGTTCTGCTGCCCGATAGAAATATATCAGCATATTTATGATTATCCGAGGGATAACTGCATTCTTGATAATGCGGATATGGCTGGGTATGCTGATGATATTAACGCATTTATTTATGAAAATGACCTTCCTGCTGAACATGAGAGAGGTCTTATGCATTGGTATCATCCCGAAGGTCCCGATGATGAGATAGCCGAAAAAGTCCAGTCAGCACACTGTACAGTAGAGGTAATAAACGGCGAACTCACAGGTGTCATAACTGCAAAGATCATTGGTGAGTTGTCTGATGAGTCGATGGCAAAGTTCACAGACTACTGCGTCGGTCAGCTGAGTGACGGCTGGGGCGAATCGCTGGAGCAGAAGTACATGAGAACAGAGTGCGGAGAGATCAATATCAGCTTCTGGTCGGACGATGAAGCATGGGCTCTTGTACCCGAGGACGATTATTTAAGCGATAATACACAGAATTTGGAGATGAGTATGTGAGTAAAGTTGAGATAACTATACCTCCGCAGTTTTCTGAAGCTATCAAGAAAGCTGCGGAAAAAGAAGGAATAACCGCAGACGAACTTGCAGAAAGAGCTATGAAGAAGCTCTTGGAAAGGGGCGATGAGAATGTCAGAAACTGAGAAAAAAGGCATAACAGTAAAGATCGATGCTGACCTGCACGCTCAGGTCAGGCAGTACATCGAAGCAAACGGAATGACAATGGCGGAGTTCGTATCAAAAGCACTTGATGACGAGCTCCACCCGAAAATGAATATCAAGGAGGAAAAATATATGGGAAATATGCGTACAATGGCGTTTCAGGTTCCGGAGGATTTATTCCTTCAGATCAAGGACTATCTTGACAGACACCACATGACACAGAAGCAGTTCGTACTCGGTCTTATCCAGGACGAGCTCGACCGTGACTATGAGGAACAGCAGGCAATGGCTGAAAAGCAGCAGTCAGAGGATGAGCCTGACGAAGATGAGGATGAAGAGCTTGATGAGGAAGAAGAGCTCGGCGATGACGAAGACGAGGACCTGTCTGAGGAAGACGAAGAATCAGAGGATGAGGACGAAGATGAAGACCTCGACGAATCCGAAGATCCGGAAGAATTCGAGGACGAGGGAATGTCTATGGATATGTGAGGTGTTCAGGTGAAAGGATTTCCGTCAAGAGAACAGGTTGAGCGGCTGAGGAAGCAGTACCCGAAAGGAACAAAGATATGCTGTGACTATATGTCTGATGATCCCCGACCTATCCCTCCCGGTACTATCGGAGAAGTAGTTGGAGTGGATGATGCCGGACAGGTCATGACGAGATGGAGCAACGGCAGTTCTCTTTCAGTTATTCCCAGCGTTGACAGTTTTCATGTGGTTCAGTCTGCTGTACCAGAAGCTAAAAAAGAACTGACAGAGGAACACAGCAGCCGATATGGCGACGTTTATGTCTCCACCTGTTACGATAAGTCTATCCCGAGAGTTGATGATAATGGCAATAAGATACTCTGTGAAGGATACTACTGTCAGGTGTTCAGCGACAGCGATTGTACGAATGAGATCGATAATTTCTGTCTTGCAGAAGGTGTTGAGATCACAGACCTGTCAGATGAAGCTGTTGCGGCTGGTATCAAGAGCTACCTTGGCTTGAATAATGAGGATATAGCTCAGGATGAAGACGAATCTCAGGGAATGTCGATTGACTTATGACCGCAGGTATGGTATAATAGAGCTCGCAGTAAAAACAGAAAGAGGAAAATCAAATGGAAAAAGAACAGAATACTGTTGAGCTTACAAGAGCGATGTATAAGGAAATCAAGGCTATGAACCGGGACCAGATGCAGCAGGTGCTGACTAACATCTATGACCAAGGTGCCAAGAGCGTCGAGCATGGTGCTATCGAGTTCGAGAGCCTTCGTGAAGAGATCAGTAAGATCAACGGTATCGGCGAAAAACGTCTCGATGAAATAATGGCAGTAATAGCGAGCTTCATCTCTCCTGCCGAGTAATACAACTGAATACTATTATATATATAATTAAAGGCCATCGGTGGTGAGTCCGTAACAGGACAACTACCGGTGGCCTTTTTTCGTTACATACAGCTGTCTGTAAAAATGCAGGCGGCTGTAATTTTTTTACGAAAGGTGTGAGTCAAATGAACAACGAAAACAACCTGAAAAGAAAATATGGAACAAAAAAGAAGGTGAATTTTAGTTTTGATACGATATTTAGATATGTTCGCAGGTATCGGCGGTTTCCGCTCAGGCCTTGAACGAGTCGGCGGCTTTGAGTGTGTCGGTTACTGCGAGATAGACAAATTCGCAAAACAGGCGTATGAAGCGCTTTACGACACATCAAAGGAGGTTTACTACGATGACGCAACAAAAATCGTCCCGGAAGACTTGCCGGATATCGACCTTATTTGCGGAGGATTTCCTTGCCAGAGCTTTTCAATCGCAGGAAAACGGAGAGGCTTTGAAGACGCCCGAGGAACCATGTTCTTTGAAATTGCTCGGATCGCTGCCGTTAAAAGACCTAAGTATCTGCTGCTTGAAAACGTACCCGGACTGTTATCGCATGACGAAGGCAGGACATTTGCGGCCATCCTCACTGCGCTGGATGACTTGGGGTACGATGTCGCATGGCAATGTCTTAACAGCGCGAATTTTGGAGTCGCCCAAGCCAGAAAAAGAGTGTTCATTATCGGATTTCTTAGAGCCGAGTGCTCCGGAAGAATACTGTCTTTCACAGACGCAAATCCAAAAACTCTTGTCCAACGCATACCCGGAAAAGAAGGATGCCGAGTCTACTCTCCCGAAGGACTGAGCATAACACTTACAGGAACAGCAGGCGGATTCGGTGGTAAGTCTGGGCTGTATGAGATACTTGGTCTTCCGATAAAGTCCCTTACAAAGTCAGGATATCAGATAGCTGTCCCCGGAGATAGTATCGACCTTGCATATGCGGACATGAACAGCCGCAGAGGACGTGTCGGACATGACATAGCCCATACGGTAACTCCGTCGGCAACACAGGGCTTCTATTCGGTAAAATGTATCGATATGAATCCCGAGCCTCAGATCACCGATCTTGCAAGGTGTATAACCGCAAGGCAGGATAACGGAATAGGACACCATAAAGGTGAAAAATCAGCGGCTCTCTTCATGGACAAGCCGATACCCGTGCTTACTCCTGCCAAAGAAAAGGTACGGCAGCAAGGGAGTAGATTTAAGAGTCCGGACGAGCCGATGTTTACTATTACAGTAACAGACCGGAACGGCGTTATGTATAACGGACTGATACGAAAGCTAATGCCCCTTGAATGCTGGCGATTGCAGGGATTTACGGACGAGCAGTTCAATAAGGTCAAAGCGACAGGAATGTCAAATGCACAGTTATACAAACAAGCCGGCAATGCAGTGACGGTAAATGTCATCGAAGCTCTGGCGAGATTTATAAAGGAAATTGATATGGAGGTTAACAAGAATGAATGAAATGATGGTTTTTAACAATCCCGAGTTCGGCTCGGTAAGAACAGTCTGCATTGACGGTGAGCCTTGGCTTGTTGGAAAGGATGTAGCTGTAATACTTGGCAATGCCGAGAACACGCAAGGTCACGACTGTCTGCAACGGCAAACATGAGGTCTGGACGGACTACGAACAGGCAAAGGCATATTTCCTTGAACTTATGATGACCGCCGAGGGTGAAGAACGTGACCGAGCGGAGTGCATTTACATTCAGCTCAAACATGGACTGTCAGAATGTTCGGACGAGGACGAATAAGCAACAAAGGCTTTGCAGAAATGCAGAGCCTTTTGCTTTGATCTCAAACGAACAAAATATATCCTTATCAGTTAAATTATCCTTTCTTCAATTGACAATCGACAGATATAATGCTATAATGAAGAAAAGAAGCCGCTGTCAGAATGTGTCTGACGTTTCATATCTTAAGTTACCCCATTTGACATAAAGTCAGGAGGTTTAATTATGAAAAAACGTTTAACAGTCTTACTTACGACAATGCTGATGCTCTGTTCATGTGTATGTCCATTATTTGTCTTTGCAGTAGATACTGATGCTCCCGAATTTGACATTGAAAACGGAGTTCTTGTTAGATATAATGGTGCTGATAGTGATGTTGAGATTCCAGATGGTGTGACCGCAATCGGAGAATATGCATTTTACGATAAAAAGGTTCAACGTGTATCACTTCCGGATTCTGTCACAAAGATTGGTGATTCAGCATTTTCAAGATCTACTTTGACAGATATAAATTTTCCTGAAGGACTCCAATCAATAGGAAATGGTGCTTTTCAGAATACGTGGATTACAGAAGCGAATATTCCTTATGGAGTTACAGAAATACCAAGCGCCGTCTTTTTTAATTCTCGACTCACAAAGGTTACAATTCCTGATACCGTCACCCAAATAGGTGAGAGCGCATTCGGCAATACACCTCTACAGAATGTTGACATTCCTGATTCGTTAACTTATGCAGCAAGCTCTTCATTTTCAGGAACGCCATTCCTTCGCTCTCTTATAGAAACAAACGGTGGTTGGCTGATATTATCGAACGGTTTACTTGTAGTCTATGCAGGAGATGACATAAATGTAGTTATTCCTGATAGTGTCAAGCGAATTGGTACAAAGTCGTTTACGCTTCGTAGTCGAATGCAATCACTTACAATTCCAGATACAGTAAAAAGCATTGAAGAACCTATATTTATAAATTGCAAACCGAAAATAATCTATTCCACCAATCCCATAGCCAAGAAACTTAATATCACTTGTTCTCCTGCACCCGAGATCCCTCCGACTGCTGGAAACAGAGCACTTGATCTCGACGAGGACACATGGCAGTTTGCAAACATAAAAGATGTATTCGGTGATACATATCTTCTTTCAGACGCTGCTCGCTCACAGCTTACCGAGCAGATTGAAGAAAAGTATCAAACTTTTGATGAGGCATGGAACGGATCATGTCATGGTTTAGTGATTACCGCCTTGTTAATAAAATATGGTTTACTTTCACCAGCAGATTTACAGGAAGGTGCTGCAACAACAAAGGATATTTCGCCCGAATCTGATGTACAGTCTGTTATAAATTATTATCAGTTCCTTCAATTCTCTAAATTATCGCTTGACATAGACAGTCATTCGGGTATCATTGACGTGGATTATTTTGAGCATATTATCTCACTTGGCTGGCAAGCCGAAGAAAAAAGAAAACCATTTCTATTGTCATTTGAAACAGCAGATGGTGGACACGCTTGTGCAGGATGCGGTATAGAATCAGGTGCTTGGGAATGGGACGGTAAAAACTATGACCGTAGGATTATTCTCTGGGATCCAAATTTTCCTACAGAATACAGAGATGATGTATGCTTTTATTATCGGGAAGTTGATTATGACTACTGCATTCCTTTCTATGGTGTAAAGTATTCTTTAGGTGAAAATGATAATGTTGGTGAAATATCAGCGGCAAGCGATGAACTCTCCGAACTTGGCGAACCTCCGTATCCGTTTGAAAAACCATCATTTGTTAAGGGCGATGTTAATGCTGATGGAATACTTGATATAGCTGATGTCGTTTTATTACAAAAATGGCTTCTTGCCGTACCCGATACGCACCTTTCGCAATGGCGAGCTGCTGATTTGTGTAATGACGAAAGATTAGATGTTTTTGATTTATGCCTAATGAAAAGAGAACTGCTGTACCGATGAGTACAGCAGTTCTTATGTTTTTGGAGTATTATTTTGATAACGTGAATTTTTCGCCACCTTTTACCTTATTCACGGGCTGTCGGAGTGTTCAGACGAGGACGAATAATCAGCAGGGCGAGTTGTTTCGGCAGCTCGCTCTTGTTATGCCCTCTGGCGAACGGGGAACGCCGTCGGTGTTGTCTGAGGTGATTATGGAGAAAGCTGTATATTCCGGAGCAAGAGCCGCATCTGCATGGACTCTGAACCGCGCCTTACCGCTGTTTGAACCGCACTCTTTCGCTCGTTGACCGCATATGAAGTCTCGTAAAATGCCAAAAAAGGAAAGCCCCGAAAAATCGTGGCTTTCCTTTTTTGTATTGGAGTATGGAGAAGTAAATATCACTTTAAAGCAGCAGTTAATGTGTGATTGTTACTTGGAGTAACAATTATACTTCCGAGTTTTACGCTCTTTCCGTCTTTCTCACCGATTATCACGATCTCGTTTTGATAATCTGCATCGAATTCAGACCCATCAGGTGTCCAGAATATATAACCGCTGTTTCCAATATCGTATGTCACGCCGGCATTTTTTATCGGACCGCTTCCTTTGGCGATATCCCATGTTGTAAAATGCCCGTCATTTGTTCTTAATGATATTGAATAGTCCTTTGAATCGAATTCAAGCAGTATGCCTATTCCTGACCAGTCACTCATTATAGGGGTGTAGTCGGTTTTTATTGTTACTATTTCAGACAGATTGTTTATTGCAGCATAATCAGGTTCCTCTGCAAGATTAAATTTATCGCCGTCTTTTGGTGTAGATTTATCAGTAAACTTGGAGAAACCGTCTGATTCTTCTGCAATATAAATCAGCGCCTTGTCCTCGTATCTGAACTTGTTTGTACCATATCGTCCTGTCAGAACAAGAGTATCTTCGGATATTTCCCATGTTCCCTGATCCTGATTGCTGCTGGTGTAATAACCTATGTGGTAAGTATACATGCCGTTACTACCGAAGGAAAGGGCACACAAATCATCATATATACCAGGATCGGCTGATTTTTCATACACAAACACTTTGTTTGCTATCAAAGAGCTGTCAATACTCTGATTATCAGTTTTATCAAGTCCGAGCAGTTTCTTCTGTACAGCCAAAGCATCCGCATTTGTAATACCGTCGTTATTGCCTGCAATATCTCCGTTTTTCTTGAACCACGCTACAGCTTCATTTTCCTCATCATACTGATAGTAAGAAGATTCGTCCGTAAAGTTAAAGCTGTCTGCGTTCGTTACTGCATTTTTATCTATGACATAGACATACCTCCTGAATAACATATCAGGAGTTGGCACCATAGGCTTCTTTGATATTGTCGAAACATCAATACTCGTACCCTTTACAGATATGTTATCAATAATCGAGTAGCTGTTGCCGGCGGTGCAAATGCTATAAACGATAACAATGGACTTGTCCTTGAAAGTGTTGCTGTCAATGCCTTCAATCGTAGCTTTGTCAGCAGATACACCTTCATTCTCTGCGAGTATGTTAATAAGATCATTTTCTGAGCGAGCAATAAACCCGGTCCATTTTGTATGATTGTCATCATTGTATCTTATATCCGTTACACTGTGGAATTTGAAAGAAATATCTACATTCTGCGGCTCATCGTTCATTTTCTCAATCAAGGCTCTTTTCATTAGGCAGAGATCAAATACATTGAGCTTATTGTCCTCGCAGAAGTCAGCAGCCTTCCAGTTGGAAAGATATGTGTCGGGAACAGCTAACAGCCACTTCTGGAGAAGCACCACATCGGAGATGTTGAAAGAACCGTCATTGTTGACATCTCCCATGATACCGCTTATATTAGCTTTCAGCCGATAATCTGTCAGATCCCATACATCTGCAATATTGATGCCACCGCCCGCTTCAGGATACTTCGCAATCTCATCTTTGATTGCTTGCTGATATGCGCAGAATTCTGCGACAGGGAACAGTGCTTCACCGATCGTATGATAGTAGTAATATACATAATCACCAACAGAGGTTCGGTAATAAATCGCTGTACCCATCATGCTAGATTCGCCCGAAAGCCAGTACACATTTTCTACCTGCGCATGAGGTGAGATATATGTTTTCGCAAAATCAGCATTGTAAAATGCATTCCATGCTTTTTCTGGAATCGTCAGATACGGAAGATCAACCTGTACGCCGTCATGGATTGTTTGAATGTTGGATTTCATTTCATTCAGGTGCTCATCGTAGGACTTGACAGAACCGTCCTCATATTCCACAATGTAATACTTTTTCAGGACACTGGCACTTGCAAGCACATCGTCTATGTTGTCAAATTCCGTGAATGCGCCGCGGAGTGGAACATTATAGTACCGCATGATGCTTTTGAAATCCTGCACAAGTCGGCGTTCAGGCTTGGTGAATTCATCCGAATAGGTTTCATAGACGCGGAAGTGTTCCTTGACTTCTTCACTTACGGTCAGGGAATCTTCTCCTGCACCTTTATTCAGAAATGACTGCACATCATCGCTGCGAATATCAATCTGTCTTTTGCTGCTGTCGGAAAGATAGATATGGGCGGGGAATTTGTCCGTGCTGCCGCAGATTCGCAGCATCAGACCGTCTTCACCGTCTGCAACCGCAAACTGCCATTCAGACTCCCACAGCTTGTTTTTCAGATGAAGGATCTCGCCGCTGTAATCCGTGAAATCCGCCCATTGGAGTACCCGGTTCATATTGGAAAACGTAATCACATCGGCAACGGTCAGTTCTTTTTCGCCCAGGGTATAAACGGTTTCAGTTTCAGCTGGTTCCTCAGCGAATACGGTGCCCGGAAATACGCTTCCAAAGCATACGGCTGCAAGCAGCAAAGATACGATTTTCTTTTTCATACGATCACCTCATACCTTTCATTACAGATTGATCCGTTCATATGACAAATGGCTTAAAAATTCTGTCAATTCCTCTTCAGTTGCCATAGTCCGTACTTCATAATAATGGTCTGCATCCGCAAAGGCGGCTGCGTGAAGCTGCCCGTCCGTTCCGCGGTAAATGCTGATGGTCTGATCCTGAATCTGTATGATTCTGTCAGTACCGCATTCCTTTCTCAGCCGAAGATAGTCTGCGATATCCGTCGTATACGCAGTCAGATCAGGGTCGGCGCGGTAAAAAACAACGAAGAAACCGGTTTCGCGGAAGATTGTGCTTCTGCCGATGCCCGCATCCTCATACGGCGTAAACGGAAACAGATACAGATTCACGTCATCCCGGACTGTCACATCGTCCGTACTTGCAGCCTGCAAATAAAAGCCTTCGTCTCTGAATCTTGCATACATATCAAGGTATGCTTTCTTCGCAGTCTCGTAATCTCCGAGGTTACCGTTGAAGCCGCCGCCGTCATTGTTCACTAAAACATCATCATTGTGGATTGCGTCAATCATCTCAGATTGAGTGTGAAATCCGAGAGGTGGAACATACCCCCACTCTGTTTCGACGTGGTAAACAAATGAAGTGGTTGCAGAAGTTTGTGTTTCTGTTTGCTTTATAACTGATTCAGTTGTCGGCATTTCAGTCATATCTGTACCCACAGGTATTTCAGTCTCATCTGTAGCAATCGTAGTGACTGTTTGTATACCTGCCGTAGTGGTCATACGCTCCGTTTCCGAGTTTGAGGTGGGAGCAGTTGTAGATGCAGGCTCAGACGGAGTCTTTGAGCTGACAGTCGTGTTAGCATCTGTTGATGCTGTGGTAGTGGTTTCAGGTGTTTCGACTGTTGGTTCTTCAATTATATTTGGCTGTACGGGGATATGTGGGAGATTCCTGAAATGATCCCAATACCCAACGCCCAATGCAACAGTCAGGCAGAAACAGGCTAATACTGGAACGGTACGCTTAATTGCCAGTTTTCTTCTTTTCTTCTTTGTTTCCTGGTACTCCGCATATCTGGAAAGTACGCTTTGATACATCTGATCGTCATTCTTCATAGTCAAAGCCACTCCTTTCCAGTTCAGATTTTAATGCCTTTTTCGCATGATACAGCAAGTCACTAATCTGCCTGTTGGATTTTTTCATGATTATGCAGGCTTCTTTGTTACTGAACTCCTCAAAGTAGATAAGATACAGTACTTGCCTGTATTCAAGTTTCAATCTGTGCAGTGCCTGATGCACCATACGTTTTTGTTCGCTCTTTATGTAATCGCTTTCGAGATTTTCCTCGTCGGCAAGGTATTCCTGTGATTCCAGCGGAACGACGCTGAGCTTTGTATGCTTTCGGAGGTGTTTAGCGGTTAGATTACGCCCGATTGCATAGAGCCATGTTTTGAATGAGCATTTCCCTGAGAATTTAGGACGCTTGATGATTAGTTCCAAAAAGACATCCTCGGTCAATTCTTCAGAAGTGTGAACATTCTGCACAAAGCTATTCAAATACAATATCAGTCCAGCTCGATAAGAGCAGATGATCTCATGCAGTCCCTCATTGTCGCCCGCAAGGAAACGGCGGTAGCTACTTTCACCGTTATCCATGTGGGGGATTCCTCCTCTCAGGGGCGTTTCTTACCCCTCTACTTATTAGTACCATTTTTAATGGGAATATCGAAGTGTTATTTGAAAAAAATCTGTCACTTTATAAAGTTTGTGAAGTCTGTACAAATATTATAGCATAAAGTTAGTTGGATTGCAATACACAAAAAGCAGGGTAAGCTTTTCTCTTAAGCTCACTCTGCTTTTTTTGATTATCAGTTATCGAATTTGATTCTGCCTATTGCGTGGGGTTACTTAAAGGCTATTTGACATTCGTCAGAGTCAGACCAGAATGTGTTCCTTGTAATAAACGGCGGAAGTCTCAGGATCTCAAATGCAGAGATAGTAAAAAACGGCGATGCAAGTACAAATGATTCAAAGCGCCACTCTGATGTCTCCGATGGCTATAACTTCTATGGTATCAATTCCGTAATTCTTGTTGTCGGAGAGGATAGTTCCGCAGAGATAACCGACTGCGTCATTACATCTGATTGCAGCGGTGCAAATGCGGTGTTCTCAACAGCTGGTGCGACTGCTAATGTCAGCAACGTTCAGATAACAACTACAGGAAATTCGTCACGTGGTGTATATGCTACCTATGAAGGTATTATAAATGCAGATCATCTTGATATTACCACAAGCGGAGCACATTGTGCTCCGATAGCTACTGATCGTGGCGGCGGATATGTCACTGTTACAAATTCGACTGTGCAGTGCTCCGGCGACGGAAGCCCCTGCATTTATTCAACAGGAGAGATCGTTGTTGATAATGTCATAGGCATTTCGACAGGAGCTCAGTCAGCAGTCATTGAGGGTAAGAACTCCATAACTATGACTAACTGCGACTTCACTGTTAGCGGCGGTAACAACGGCGTTATGCTGTATCAGAGTATGTCCGGTGACGCTGCTGACAAGGACGCAACTGCAAGCTGCTCTACTCTTTCGATGAGTGGTACAACTATCCGCAACGGTACTGACGGAGCAATGTTCTATATAACGAACACAAATTCAGTCATAAACCTTAACGGTAATAATACGCTCGAAAACGCTGACGGTCAGCTCGTAAACGCTGCTACAGGACGCTGGGGCAATGACAGCAGCAACGGCGGTACTCTTACTCTCAACATAAACAGCGACAACATTTCAGACAGCATAGATGCTGATGATATAAGCTCAGTTACTGTAAATGTTTCGGGCGGAGAGTTCTCAGGCGGAACGTCAGGAGATGTAACAATAGGATAATCACGATAGTATCAAAGGGAGTCGCAAGACTCCCTTTTCTCTTTTCAGGAGGTGAAATATGGCACAGATAATTGTTTCAAGCCGCTATCTAAAAAGCGGCAAGCGTGGTAAAACAAAGCGCAGGAATTTTACAAAGTACATTGCTACCCGTGAGTCAGTGGAAAAGCGTCCGCAGAATACAGGTAAAACAACTGCAAATCAAAAGCAGCTCATAGCGGAACTGATTAAAGAGTTCCCAATGGCGAAGCAGTACCTTGAATATACAGATTACACTAAGAATCCTTCATCAGAAAACGCTTCGGAACTCATATCAACTATCATAGAACGTCATGCTGATGTTATCGGTAACAGAAGAAATTTCGTGGGATATATGGCGATGAGACCAGGTGCAGAAAGACGTGGCAAACATGGATTGTTCAATGGCAGTTATGAGCCTATTGACCTGAATGCAGTTGCAAATGAAGTCGCCGAGCATCCCGGATATGTATGGACTCATGTAATCTCACTCCGTCGTGAGGACGCAGTACGGCTTGGCTATACGAGTTCTGATATGTGGCGTGACCTTGTGATGCGTCATATACAGGACATTGCAAATGCTCAGAATATCTCTATCACTAACATGAGGTGGTATGCAGCATTCCATGACACAACACATCATCCGCATATTCACCTGATAGTGTATTCGTCAGATTCAAGACAAGGTTATCTGACAAAGGAAGGTATGGCGGCGATACGTTCAGCCTTTGCAAATGATATTTTTCATGAGGATATGAAAAGTATTTATCAGGCACAGACATTTACCAGAAATGAGTTGAAAGCGTTGTCGGAGAACAATATGAAAGAGATAGTTGCCCAGCTCGGCAGTGGTGAAGTTGACGAACGACTTGTAATATCAATACAGAAACTGTATGAGCAATTGAAAACTACCAAGGGAAAGAAAGTATACGGATATCTACCAAATGATGTCAAGGAGACTGTAGATGAGGTATTTTCACTGCTGGCTCAGGACAAAAACATTCAAGCACTGTATAATAAATGGTGTGAATTTGAAAAGGCTAAGTACAGAATGTACACACAAAAGGATAAAGACTTTCCAGCTCTTATTGATAACAAAGAGTTTAGGTCTGTTAGAAATATGATTATCAGAACCGTCATGAAAATGGATAATGATCAGGCGGTATTAGCGGAGCCTGAGTTCATTGAGATACAGGACGAAGTTCATTCTGAGAAAACTGCACTGTTCAAAGAATCAGTTACTTTTCCAGATCCTGTAACTAAAGAAATAACCCAAAAACGAAAACAGGTACATAAATATATTGATTGCACTGATGAAGAACAAGATATATCCAAAGGTATAAGGATACTAACAGAGCTTGCTGACAATGGCGATGATCTGTCAGCATACAAACTCGGAAAGATTTATCTCAAAGGGGATATAGTATACAGGGATTTTAATAAAGCCGAGAAATATCTGAGACAAGCCTCGGTTGACAACGAGTATGCTATGTATACTCTTGCAAAGCTGTATCTGACAGATGAAAGAAAGAATCTATCAGAAGCGGTTAGACTACTGGAAAAGGCTTGCGGTTATAAGAATATACAACCTTATACAGCATACGCTTATGCTAAGATACTGCTTGATGATAACGAAATTCACGATACTGAAAAGGCTGTACAGTTACTAAAAGAGAACTCAACCGGTAACAATTGGTGCTCATATATGCTTGGTAAGCTATATTTGTTTGGCAATGAAGATGTTGAAAAAAATAAGGCAGAGGCTGTAAAGTGGCTAAATATGTCTGCTGAGGCTGGTAATGAGTACGCACAGCGGCTCCTTGAAACTGCGGATAATCATAATTCCGCTATGTTTACAAGTACCGTTGCGAGCCTGATGATCAACCTCGGTCGTATCATAGAAGAGGACAACAGACGCAGTCGTAAGAACATATCAAGAGCAGATCGAAAGCTCATGCACATAATTCAGAGGAAGAAGGAAGACCTTGGTATCAAATCTGATGGTGCAGAGATGTATTATGAATATTAAGTCATCTAAAGTATTGATTTCCGTAATAAGTTATGATAAAATAATTATAACAAGTTTGCGGAGGTACAGCTATGACTGAAAAAGAACAGAAAGCCGCAGCGAAGGAGTTTGCTGCGTTCTGGAAAGATAAAGGATATGAGAAGGGTGAGTCACAGGCATTCTGGATGTCACTCCTGCGTGATGTATATGGTGTTGCACATCCGGAACAGTTCATCAGCTTTGAAGATCAGGTAAAGCTCGACCACACTTCTTTCATTGACGGCTATATTGAAGCAACACACGTCATGATCGAGCAGAAAGGTCTCGGCAAAGATCTCCGTAAGGGTATCAAGCAGTCGGACGGAAGTGTTCTCTCTCCGTTCCAACAGGCAAAGCGGTATGCGGCGGAACTGCCGTATTCCAAGCGTCCCCGTTGGATCATCACCTGCAACTTCGCAGAATTCCTTGTGTATGACATGGAAAAACCCAACGGTGAGCCGGAGCAGATTTTTCTGAAAGATCTGCCGAAGGAATACTACCGCTTGCAGTTCCTTGTGGACACAGGAAACGAGAATCTCAAAAAGGAGATGGAGATCTCCCTCAAAGCCGGTGAACTTGTTGGCAAGCTCTACGACTCCATCCTGAAACAGTACAAGAATCCTGATGATCCGGAAACGCTCAAAAGCCTGAATAAGCTGTGCGTCCGTCTGGTATTTTGTCTGTACGCTGAGGACGCAGGTATCTTCGGCAAGCATCAAATGTTCCATCATTATTTGAAGCAGTTTCAGCCGAAGGATGTCCGCAAGGCGCTGATAGAACTTTTCCAAGTCCTCGACACCAAGCCGGAGGCCAGAGATCCGTATATGGACGAGGAGCTTGCAGCATTCCCGTATGTCAACGGCGGACTGTTTGCAGACGAACACATCGAGATTCCGCGCTTTACCGATGAAATTGTCAGCCTACTCCTGCACAATGCAAGTGAGGACTTTGACTGGTCGGGTATTTCCCCGACAATCTTCGGTGCGGTGTTTGAGTCCACGCTGAATCCGGAAACACGTCGTAGCGGCGGTATGCACTATACCTCTATCGAGAATATCCACAAGGTCATTGATCCGCTATTCTTGGATGATCTGAAAGCGGAGCTGGAGGAGATCAAGACTCTGAAAGTCGAGAAAACACGCCGTGACCGCTTGCAGGCGTTCCGCAAGAAGCTGTCCACGCTCGTGTTCCTCGATCCTGCGGCAGGCAGCGGAAATTTCCTCACGGAAACATATATCAGCCTGCGTCGTCTGGAGAATGATGCGCTCTATGAGGAAACACACGGCCAGATGATGCTCGGCGACAACGATGTGATTCAGGTCAGCATCGGACAGTTTTACGGTATTGAGATCAACGACTTTGCTGTGACCGTTGCAAAGACTGCACTTTGGATTGCTGAGAGCCAGATGATGCAGGAGACGGATACGCTCATGCAGATCAACCTCGACTTTCTGCCGCTGAAAAGCTATGCCAATATCGTGGAGGGCAATGCGCTGCGGACGGATTGGAAGAGTGTGGTCGATAAGAGCAAGCTGTCTTATATTATGGGAAATCCACCATTTGTGGGATATACCTATCAATCAGCAGACCAGAAAGCTGATTTGAGTAATGCTGTTGAGGGAGCGGCAAAAAACATTGACTATGTATCTGGTTGGTATTACTTGGCTGCGAGCTTGATGCAAGGAACAAATATAAGGGCAGCTTTTGTATCGACAAATTCGATTACTCAAGGTGAACAAGTTGCCGCAGTATGGAAGCCGTTATATGATAAATACGGTATTCATATTGATTTTGCCTATAGAACCTTTCGTTGGGATAGCGAAGCAAGTTTGAAAGCACATGTACATTGTGTTATAGTTGGCTTTAGCGTTGCCCCCAGTAAAAAACAGCACGCTTTATATTCCTCAGAGCGCTTCCAGCTTGTTGATAACATTAACGCTTACCTTATGGGCGCCCCAAACATATTCATTGAACGAAGAACAAAGCCTCTTTGCGATGTTCTTCCTATCAATAAAGGTAGCCAACCTACAGATGGCGGCAATTTAATAATTAAATCAGAAGAATATGAAGCATTTGTAAAACAATGCCCTGCAGCACAGCCGTATATAAAGCTGTTTTTAGGATCTGATGAATTCATCAATAATAAAAGAAGGTATTGTTTATGGCTCGTGGATGTTAGCCCTGCAATTCTTAGAAGAATGCCTTTAGTTTTGGAACGTATAAATCAAGTAAAGGCATTTAGGGAAAGTAGCAAGAAAGCTGCCACCAGAAAACAGGCTGAAACGCCCACACTTTTCACTGAAATAAGGCATCCATCAACAAACTATGTTGTTATTCCAGAGGTATCTTCTCAAACACGAAAATACATTCCTATGGGTTTTCTGACACCTGATACCATATGTTCAAACAAACTTCAAATTGTTCCTAATGCAACTTTATATCATTTTGGAGTATTAACGTCAAATGTTCACATGGCGTGGATGAGGGCTGTATGTGGCAGACTTAAGAGTGACTATGATTATTCGGGTAATATAGTCTACAACAACTTCCCGTGGTGCGAACCCACACCCGAACAGAAAGCAAGAATCGAAAAGACCGCACAGATGATTCTCGATGCAAGAGCCAAGTATCCGGATTGCTCTCTCGCTGATCTGTACGATGAGACTGTTATGCCGCATGACCTGAGAACCGCCCACCAGCTCAACGACCGTGCCGTCATGGAGGCTTACGGCTTCTGGGGCAAGCTGAACACGGAGTCCGAGTGCGTGGCGGAGCTGATGAAGATGTATCAGAAATATACGGAAAGCTAAATCAAACAATATAAGTTAATACAAATAATCAAGAGGTTGAACTAACACAGTCCAACCTCATTTTTGTTTTTAACGTATGAGAATGTTGAGTTTGCTCCTGCATCTTCCTGAGCATCATGCCAGTAGCACTTATTATCGGAATAGTTGAATTCCACCGTACCCTTTCCATCCTCGTAATCTATAAAATTGCTGATAAGTTCACCGCTTTCGCTATATTTGAATGTCTGCTTGACACAATTATCGTACGTTACTGTTATGCCATCATCGGTAGTTTCAAGATTACCGCTCATATTCCAGTAATAAAACCAATGTTATGCATACGGAGGTTTTTAAAATGGATACTATCACAGTTGGCACAGACATAAAGCTTGTCGGTAAAGTTGACAGCAGTACACCGGTTGGCTCAACAGCTACCATCCTTTACGTTGACGATTTCAAAAAAGTGTTTATCGAGTGGAAGAACGGAAAGATCGCTTCATTTTCAGATAAGCAGATACTGAGTAATTTTGAGAAAAAACAAATCATGGCGTAAAAAGAAACTCCGAAGATGTCATGTCTTCGGAGGCTTTTGGTATTATGCAAATATCCCGTAAGTAGGTTCTGCGTCACGGAATGCTTTGATAGCCTTGACTGTAGCAGGAAGATATATCACGATCATAAGACTGAAAAAGAATATCCTTCCTATAAAAGTCAAAAGCTAAAATATGATTTATTCATTTAAATCAATCTGTTTTTTTAGTCAGCCCTTTCCTTAATTCATGATACAATGGACTTTCCATTGTCATTACCTGATGAACGCCTATACCTTTTATCAAAGATATTTTAAGTTTGTATTTCACCCAGAAATAAGCGTATATGAACAGTGCTGCAAACAATATCATACATAATAAATAAATATTTGCTTTCTGGGTCTTATCAGGAGATATATTTATCATCATATAAATCTGAAGAATTATCCCTATTATCTGAAAAAACGGAAATAACGGCGTTTTATATGAACGTGGAACTTTTTTCATTTTATGTCTGAATATGATTACATTAACATGAGATGTAATATATGAAAGCATCCAAAAAAGTGAGCAGGTCAGTGTAAGGAATGTAACCTGTTTTCCTGTTGAGATACCTGAAGCTTCAATGATAATAGTCAGGATACCAAGCAGAAGAATTACAATATAAGGCGCACCGTGCTTATTCTTTTTCTGAAAGAAAGATGGAAGCAGATCCATTTTTGCCATTCCGCAGCATATTTCCGATACAGAACATATAATTGAATTCTGTGTACTTACAGCCGCAAATATTGCAACTGCTATCATCCAGTATCTGCCCCATTTTCCAAGCATTGCAACAGCATAAAGCAAATGTGGGGATACAGCATCACCAAGATCAGACCACATTGTATAATTCTTGAATCCGAACACCATTACTATCTGTATTATACACATTATAACGAGTGAAAGTATCATACTGAGAGGCACTTTCTTTCTCGGTTCTTTCATATCTTTTGCAAGAGGAACGATAAACTCTGCTCCTATGAAAAACCAAAATGCAGTTGCAGTTAACGGAAGAATGTCTGAGAGGTCAGATGATATTACCGCACTCTGTTCGACAATTTCTCCGCTTCCAAGGCCAAATGCTCCGATAAAACTAAGTATTATCAATGATATGACCATAAAAGCAGCTACTATTTCTTGAAGTAAAGTTGACATATTAACTCCCATCAGATTTACGGCTATGAGTATCAGCGTTATAGACACGCTGAATACGGCAGGCGTAACAGAACCGCCCGCTATTTCAGACATAACATTAGCAAACATCGCTCCCTCTGCCGGTGCAGCGAAAACATTACTTATCAGATAGCCGCCTACCATTGTAACTATTGTTATCAAAGGTCCGAGTCCGGCAAGAGTATACTGTGCTATACCGCCTGTAAGATTAGGCATTATAGCATTTAATTCTGCTATCGAAAGAACCGCCATTATATTAGCTGCACAAGCAATTATTATCGCAATAACAAATGGCGTACCTACTGTGCTTGCTCCGCTTGCCGAAGATATAAAACAGCTTGTGGCTATCAGCATACCTACTCCTGTAGAGACTGCACCGAATAATCCGATCTTCTTATTCATACAAATCTCTCCGATCAGTCAACAGATGAAGCTTTCAAGGCATCAGCGCCCTCTTCACCTGTTCTTACACGTATAATATTTCTGATATCGGATATAAATATCTTTCCGTCTCCGATATGTCCTGTATATAATTCCAGTTTGAGAAACTCAACAAGTTCCTCAACTTTCTCAGTATCGCAAACTATAGTTACCACACTTTTGGGCAGTAAATGAAAATTAAGATGTTTGGGTTCTGTCATATATTCGGGAACTCCATGCTGTACTCCGCAGCCAATGACATTATTATATATGGTTATTCCGGTAACACCGAGACTCGCCATTTTCTTTACAGTTGATTCATCACTGAATTTCCCTATGAAATCGGCTATCTTTCCCATTCCTGTCATTATTTCCACTCTTGAAAATTCGGCACTCATACACTTATCCTTTCGTTTATTATATATTTAAAAATATCCTGCTGATGTTATATTTTCCGCATCATTAGCTGCATATCCTTCACAAAGAAATCCTTTGACAACACTTCCATCTGACAATTCGATATTTCCGACAGTCAAAGGAGCAGTTACATTATCCAGAAACGATCCGATATTTGTTTTGGATATCTTATAAATGTCTACTGATATGCTCTTTCCTGTACCATCCGCAACTTTGATAAGTCCTGGCTTAACAGGACTTGTTTTTAGTTTATAAAGTCTGTATTCCGGCTTTGTCTTAGCAAAACCGCAGTATTCTGCATTTAAGCCTGAAAGCTGCCATTCAAGGGGATAGCCTTTTTTATGAAGTCCGCATACCGCAAATTTAACATATTCAGAGGAAAGAAACTTTTCAGCAGCAGATGCCAGAAGATTTTCTGAATCAGCAAGTGCGAACATTGTTATTCCAAACGGAAGTTCTCTGTCATTTGAGTTTTCTGGTAAGGCTATTGCTGACAGATCAAGAAGATTGCAGTGATTAGTGTATAATCCCATTAAGCTATTGGTCTTTACAGGGAATTTTCTGACTTCTTCTCTTGTGAATGTACCTCCGGCAGTCGGCATTATCATTATGGCATTTTCAAGTATTTCTCTTGTCTTATGTCTGTAATACTGCAATTTATGAATGTCCTCAAACAGTTTTGCTGCTGTTTTTTCTTCACTTCCGCCTGAACGGAGTATTTTTTCGGTAACAGGGAAAGTTTTACCTTCATGACTTTCAACAAAATCTTTAAGATCAGCCCATCTTTCTGCTACATACGCACCTTCGTAAAGTATAAGTGCTGCATCATAAAACATTTTATAATCAATTTCTTCTGTTTCGATACCGAGCTTTTTTATTCTTTCAACGGCACTTGACCATTTTGACCTGTGTATACTTGCGTTATCTCCGAAGAAAGTCGGTTCTTCTTTGGGAAGATATATTTTTTGCGGAAGCTGTTTACCTTTTTCATTATATTTTATTGACCACGGACAATCCGGATCATAACCTTTAGCGTATTTGTTGACTTCAAGAGCATCATCAAGTGTATTTGCAAAAACAGTCACACAATCAAGACTTGCACAAGCCGGAACAACTCCGTTTGTTGACCATGAGCCAAGAGGAGGTTTGAAACCGATAAGACCGTTCAGCATTGCAGGAACACGGCCTGAACCTGCGGTGTCTGTTCCAAGAGAAAAAGCTGACATTCCAAGTGCTGTGGCAACTGCTGAACCTGAACTTGACCCACCGCTTATCATAGAATCGTCAAAAGCATTGTGAACTTCTCCGTAGGGACTTCTTGTTCCCACTAATCCGGTAGCGAACTGATCGAGATTTGTTTTTCCGACAGGTATTGCTCCTGCTTCTATCAGTCGGCTCACGGTATATGCACTTTTTGAAGGAATATATGAATATTCGGGACAAGCAGCTGTAGTCGGGATATCTTCAAGATCAATATTATCCTTTATCGCAAACGGTATTCCCCAGAGCGGGAGAGAATTTCTGTCCTCAGGCAATGCTTTCAGATACTTGTCAATAATAATATGAGCAGGAGGCACTATCCATATATTTTTATCCGATGCAGCTTCAGATCTTCTGATTATTTCATCTATAAGTTCCGAAGGCTCAAGTTCGTTATTGGCATAAGCTTGCCTTATCCATGCAAATGTAAGTTTTGGCGGAAAATATTTCATTTATTTTAGCCTCCTATTGCGGCGATCATCTGTCCTGCATTTATCTGCTGTCCTGTTCTTACAAATATTTTCTTTAATACACCGTCGTATTCAGATTCTACTGTGAATTCCATCTTCATACTTTCAAGTACAGCTAATACATCGCCTTTTTTGATCTTACTGCCTTCGTTCACCGTTATTTTCCATACACTTCCGGGTATCGGAGCAGTCATGATTTCGCAGCCGTCAGGAACAGTATCATTATCAGATGCTTCATCATTGTCGGTATCTGAAACAAAATGATCAAGTCCCTGTTCTATCCAGCGCTGTCTTTCAGCTTCAAAAGAAGCCTCCTGATGTGCTTTGAACTGTGATGCAGATTCCTTTATGCTTTCAAGATACTTTTTGTATTCTCCAAGATGGAATGTTGTTTCTTCTATATCTATCCTGAACTCGCCTCTGAGGAAATCTTCACGGAATTTCAGTATCTCATCTGCACTGCAAGGATAGAATTTTATCCTGTCAAAGAAATTGAGCAGCCACGGCTTGCCTTTTACGAAATATTCTGTTTCACGCAGCGGATTCCACATCTGTATCGTTCTGCCTACAAACTGATATCCTCCGGGGTCTTCCATACCATAAACGCAAAGATAAGCACCACCTATACCGACTGCATTTTCAGGCGTCCAGGGACGGGCAGGATTATATTTAGTCGTTACCATTCGGTGATGCTCCATAAAGAAGTATCTCTAAACCAAGACAAATAGGCAGGCTATGATAGCGGAACAGTCAAGTTGGCTGTTCTGCTTTTTTATGATGAAAATAACTGCTATCTAAAGACACATATCCAGAGCAAACCGTATATCGGCAAATATAGGTAATAATCATAAGATGTAAGATGTCTTTAACTCAGAATACTAAAATCAAACCGAATAGGATAAAGAATCCCGATACATTTGTATCGGGATTCTTGCTTTATTGTAATTTAAGGTCTTGGACTGAAAATAAAGCGACAACCGTGCAGCGCCCTTACAAAATTCAAAAATTTAATAATGCTTGTGTAGCACAGTTGGTAGTGCAGCTCATTCGTAATGCGCAGGTTGCGTGTTCAAGTCACGTTTCCAGCTACACAAGAAACCCGCTTAGAATAGACTTCTAAGCGGGTTTTGAATTATATGACTGTATACTTAATTATCGATCAAATTATATTCTCCAATTCTTTTGACCACATATTAATTAATATAAATGTCATGTTTATGGCTTATTGAGATATTTTTCAAGCACCTCCCTGAACGGTCTTTCAGTTTTCATTGATAGCACAAATTTAGGCTTTCTGCGCTCTATGCTGTAATTGATCTGCTCACGGAGCTCCTCCAATCTGACAACGACTTGTTTCTCCTCTGCAAAATTGCGTATCTTCATTATTGTCTTTGTTGAGTATGCAAGATCGATGACAAATATACCGTAAAAGAAGCCTATTCCAAATGAAAAAGCCAGATTCTGCGATAGCCATTCCAGTGCTTCAAGTATATGAGGGTGGACAAGAAAATAATACACTGCACTGAGCAATCCCCAGAAAAAGGTGAATAGCGGACATATAATGCCGCGGATATTTCCCGGAAGCTCACTGTAGTCCCAGAGCCTTACATGAGTAGTTGCCAGCATAATTACTCCGACGACGAATTCAAGTGCAGTTATGGCTGCGGACATTATAATGAACAGCAGAAGTTTTTCCAACCAGACCGGCTCTATATACAGATAGCCCTCCAAATGTGCCAGCAGATATAAAATGCACAGACTCTCACCGTAAAGCGGCAGACATGGGCCTGTCAGGAAGCCGGGATTTACCCAGTGCTTCTGTGAGACGAATCTGCGGTAGAACACCTCTATCACCCAGCCTGTCATTCCTCCGATGGCAAACAGAAATGTCAATATCAGGAATATATTCATGAACATTTAACATTAACACAGTGACTTTTCCAGAATTCAATAGCCTTTTCGTTTCTCTCCGCCCGTTCGGTCGTTTCCATATATGCACCTCTCACCAGCAGCCACATTAAAGCTGCGTCCATGACTGCAAAAAGCAGTATGATCAAAAGAATGAGCTTTTTCATACCCCGTCACTGCCTCCTGTTGATAGGGATATACTTGCTCTCAGGCTTTACGCTTATATACGCAGGACGTATTATTTTCCCGTTGTTTTGTATCTCCTCGATGCGGTGAGCGCTCCAGCCTGTTATCCTCGAAACGGCAAATAAAGGCGTAAACAATTCGTAAGGCAGACCAAGCATACGGTAGATCAGTCCCGAGTAAAAATCAACATTCGGGCTGACTCCCTTGTACATTTTTCGCTTCTCGGCGATAAGCTCGGGAGCTGTCTCTGCCACATACTCAAACAGTGCAAATTCTTCCTCGTTGCCCTTTTCAACTGCCAAAGCCTTGGCACACTGTTTAAGGATATCAGCTCTCGGGTCTGATCTCGAGTAAACAGCGTGTCCCATTCCGTAGATAAGCCCTGCACAGTCGAAGGCTTCCTTATCGAGCAGTTTCGTAAGATATTCCCTGACCGCAGACCTGTCGCTTGTGTCGATCGTCTGCTGCATATCGTCGAACATTTTCACCACCTTGATATTTGCACCGCCGTGACGAGGACCTTTCAGTGAACCAAGTGCCGCAGCTATTGCGGAATATGTATCAGTTCCCGATGATGTGACGACATGAGTTGTGAATGTGGAATTATTTCCGCCGCCATGCTCCGCATGAAGAACAAGTGCAAGGTCGAGTATACGGGCTTCAAGCTCTGAATATTCGCCGTTTTCTCTCAGCATATGCAAAAGATTCTCCGCAGTTCCAAGCTCCTGTCTCGGGTTGCGGATAAACAAGTCCTGCCCGAGATGATAGTGCAGATATGACTTATAGCCGTAGACCGCAAGCATGGGAAATACCGAAATAAGGTGCAGACACTGACGGAGAACATTTGCAGTAGAGGTATCATCGGGCTCATCGTCATAGGCATAAAGTGCAAGAACTGTTCTTGACAGAATATTCATCATATCCCTGCCGGGAGCTTTCAGTATCATATCTCTTGTAAACGAATCGGGCAGGGTACGCATATAAGCAAGAGTACGGCAGAAATGCCCAAGCTCTTTAGCGTCGGGCAGCTTTGAGAACAACAGAAGATACACGGTCTCCTCAAAGCCGAAGCGCTGCTCGTTCCAGAATCCGCCTACTATGTCACGGACACTGATCCCACGATAAAAAAGCTGTCCCTCACATGGAACATCACCATCGGGAGTTTTTTCCTTTGCCTTTATCCGAGATATTTCGGTAAGACCTGTGACTACTCCGTTTCCGTTAAGGTCACGAAGTCCACGGAAAACGTTATGCTCTTTGTACATATCGGGACTGATAGAGTTACTGTTGTCTGATAGTTCAGCCAGTTTTTCGAGATATGGGTTGATCTCTGAATACATAAAGCACCTCCAATTAAAGTGCAGTATGTGTATATAACATACTGCACCATTTATATATAATACCGTTTACCGTCAGTGCTTAGGCTCACGGTATATTGCTATTCGTTTATTTCTATGTCGATAATGTCATCGCTGCTCTGACTGCTGCGCATTATCTTCACAGCAGTCAGAGCAGTTACAAGGTTGAGGATACCCTCAAATATCAGCGAAATTCCCAGCAGAACAGTTGCAAATCTCACTCCCTCGCCAGGACGTATTATCAGCATAAGTCCAACAATACCCGTAACTATCGCCGCAGTCATTATCAGCCACCATTTGCTCAGACCGAAGCGCTTGGAGTCTATTGCGATCTGTATTTTCAGCAGACCGTCAAGCAGTATGTATATCCCGACTCCGATACAGATGATATTCAGGACATTATTGGTATCTATGAGCATTATTCCCCCGAGAACTATCAGAAGTATCCCAAGTGCCAGGTCATGCTGGAATGCAAGGCGGTAGAGATCTTTTGAAAAGTAGCCGATGAGCTTTATCACGCCGAAAAGCACTATCAGCACTCCGAAAAGTCTGCCTATAAGGTTTGCAGATAGGTCGGGGACTGCGGTAAAAACAATGCCCAGTATGCACATCAGCGCAGATATGATTATATAGCCTGTTTTTGCTGTGCGGATATATTTCTCGCTTTTCATGTTCTTCACCTCCGTAAAAGTAGTGTCTGGCGGCACCGCAAAGCGCAAACCCTGTTTACCGCTGTAAACAGCACTCTGCGGTACTGTAGTCATCATAGCATATTTGCTGCTTGCCGTAAACATACAAAAAAGCGTATCTGCCAATTTTTTGGACAGATACGCTCAAGTGACTAAATTATTACTTGTATAGCAAATCAACGGAGCCTTTTCTCAGCTCACATATACGATGAAAGTCAGCTTGGATATCGTATTTCATACCGCTGCTGAGCCAGTCGATTATCTGACCGAAGCCCTCGCACTTATGATATCGGATAAGTATCTCCTTGTCAGCTTCGTCAATGGGACGGTCTGCGAATACTGTATTGAAGTAAGTCCTTACAACGTGCTCACAGACTCTCCACAGGTAACTCTCATATATTTCACGGTTCGGGGAATTATGTATGTGCAGAACAACCTTTTTGTTTTCAAGTGCAAAGGAAACAGCGACCTCAAGGCATTCCTCGATGCTCTCAATACGGGAGTGTTCTGCAATTATCCTGTCAGCCTCTCTGTTTATCATTTCCTCAAGAAGTGAAGGTATATCATCAAAATGGTAGTAGAAGCTGTTGCGGTTTATGCCGCAGTCCTCAACGATATCCTTGACGGTTATCTTGTTTATGGGACGCTCGTTCAGCAGCTTTATCAGCGATTTTTTAATTGCTTCCTTTGTCAGATTCGCCACTCATACGCCTTCTTTCCTCATTATACAAACATTGTACCATAAAAATGTCTTTTAGTCAATAGCAAAAATAGAGGACACTGTCTGAAAACGACAGCGTCCTCGTATCTGAATAAGGAGAAGTTTATGGCAATTTATGTTTATTTCTTTTTGTTCTTAACTTTTTTAGCAACTGCTATAGCTGTTCCGACTGCGACTGCTCCTGCACCCGCTTTTACAAAATTTTTCTTGTTTATGTGTCTCTCCGAAACATTCTCTTCGTCCGATTCGGGAAGTCCGATGACATTATATCTAAGCAGCAGCTTTTCTATATCAGTGCTGTGTATCTTTTTCAGCAGCGGTTTTATTGCCGCATTTGCGAGCAGACCTGTATCGGCAGTAAGAGGCTTTCCGTCACGCAGAGCTATAGTCGCATTGAGCAGATCACGGATATCGTATGTACTGCCCCATACCTCGGGAACGCCTCTGTCTATTCCGAGCAAAGTATAGACAGCCTCCATTCCTGTGCGTATAGAGTATTCGGTAGTGAATATAGTATCACGCTTGGTCTCAGCAAACTGTCCAAGAAATGCGAAATTGACAGCACCGTTCGGCACAACATCGGGACGGTCGCCTGCCTGACGGGGCATAAAGAATGCTGTTATATAGGGCATCATTACAGGAACGGTATTGCAGCTGTTCTCTGCTATATCCTCTATCTCGTCAATGGGTACTCCAAGATGATACAGCCATTCCATACATATTTCTTTGCCTGTACAGTCACGCATCGGCTTCTTCACATAGTCACCGTTTCTGTCAGTGAAAAGGGCATATACCCATACAAGACACTGATCCTTAGGCTGACTGCGGAACTGCGGCTGACGGTTGATAGTCCATGACAGCAGCCACGATGAATCACGGCAGGTTACGATCCCACCCGTGACTACTCCGCCCGAAAACGGGTCACGCTTGCATATTGCTGTGATGTACGGAATGACCCGCTTATCAAGGGTAGTAACAGTTGCGCTCATCCAGTTGGTCTTTTCAGCATCATAGCAGAATTTATCGGGATTTCCAAAGGACTTGTCCTGTGCAGCTATTTTTCGCCACATATCCCAGCCACCGCCGGGTTTAATCTCCTTGTTGAACTCAGAAGGAGTATTCTGGCTTCCTATGGCAGAATTCTCGACACAGCCGCCGTTTGTGATGAATACAAGATCGTTTTCGGTCAGCGGAATAGTTTCCTCTGCGCCGTTACGTATCACTTCGATACCTGTTGCAGCCTTCCTTCCGCCCGAGATGTCAAAGGTGACATTCTCGACCTTTACACCATATTCAAACTGTACGCCGAAGCTCTCAAGATATTTTATCATCGGAAGTATCATAGACTCATACTGGTTGTACTTTGTAAAACGCAGTGCAGTGAAGTCGGGCAATCCGCCTATATGATGAACGAACCGCTGCATATACAGTTTCATTTCAAGTGCGGAATGCCAGTTCTCAAATGCAAACATAGTCCTCCAGTACAGCCAGAAATTAGAGTTCAGAACTTCATCATCAAAGACATCGGTTATCTTCTTGTTATACAGTTCCTCGTTGGCTGTAAGGTACAGTTTCATCAGCTGAGAGCAGGCTTTGTCAGACAGTCCGAATTTTTTGTCGGTATGTGCGTCCTGTCCTTGCTTTTCTGTTGCTCGGCATAGAGAGAAATTAGGATCGGCTTTGTTGAGCCAGTAGTACTCATCAAGTACACTCACTCCCTCTGTTTCGATAGACGGGATAGAGCGAAACAAGTCCCACATACACTCAAAATGGTTGTCCATTTCACGTCCGCCGCGCATCACATAACCTACACTTGTATAATACATACCGTCACAAGCCCCTCCGGGAACGGAGTCCTTTTCGAGTACATGAACTCTGCTGCCTTCCATCTGACCATCCCGTACAAGGTAACAGGCTGCGGAGAGTGCGGCAAGTCCCGAACCGATGATATATGCTGATTTGCTGTCAACACCATCAGGCTTCTTTGGACGTGCAAATGCTTCGTAGTTACCACTCGAATAATACATAGTCTTTCCTCCTTGTCTGTACTGCTTTGCAGTAAGTTATTGTAGTTTTATTATACCGGGGAAAGGCAATAGATTCAATAAACAATTAGATCGGATTGTCGGATTTTTAGGCATTCAGCTGCCAATGTCTATTTTTATATCCTCCTGATAATAATGATATACGGCAATTGCACCGGGGATAAATCTTTTATTACTGTGCTCTGCATAAGAATTATTACAGTTTATACCCTTTTGGAACTGAATAGCAGACAAAGACCTGAGATTTGCTCACACAAGCATTTCTCAGGTCTTTTCTTTTCATACGGTAGTTTTTCGCTCCGCAGGCTTGGACAGCTCTGAGGTGCATTTCCGTTCGTCTGAGGGCATAGCAAAAGGCTCTGCATTTCTGCAAAGCCCTTGTGCCGATTATTCATCTTCGTCGGAACACTCGTCAAGTCCGTGTATGAGTTGAATATAAACGCACTCCGCTCGGTCACGCTCCTCGCCCTCAGCGATTATCATCATTTCAAGGAAATATGCCTTTGCCTGTTCGTAGTCCGTCCAGACTTCACGCTTGCCGTTGCATACGGTAGTGACTTTGCGTGATCTTGGCATTGCCAATTCGGGTATTGCTAACATATACTGCACCTCCAAAAAGAATTGTAAGATTATTATAGCCTATTCCGTTTTCGGAGTCCAGCTCTGCGAAATAATTGTAATAATTCTTGTGCAGGGCGCAGCAATAAAGGCGTTTTCCTCGGTGCATTTTTTCTCTTATTTTCTCACGCTCTCGTGAGCCTTATCGACTATCGCTTTGAAAGTCTGCGGTGTCACAGCAAAGCGTTCCAACTTTGCTTGATACTCTGCAAGCCTTGCGGATATTTCATCAATTCCCTGACATATTTCCTGCATATCTTCGGGATAGATATTTCCCGTCTGATTGACCTGAATAGCGATAGAATTTATGCGGTCAGCAATCTCTTTGAATCTTGCCTTTTCGGGTGCAAGTTCCTCGTCAGTCAACTCAATTATAGGAGTGGCGATAATAGAGTTAAAAATATACTCCGACATTGAGCGCAGACCGCTTTCCTCCGTGTACTGTTTCAGCTTGGCAAACTCCTTGTCACTCAAGCGGACTTTCAGCACCTTTGACTTCCGCTCCTCGTCCGATTTTACATTCATAGACAAACCTCCAAAATCATAGTATTCGCCCATTTTCATAGTCTATTATATCACTTTTTCTTTCATTTTTCAAGCGGGGTCTTAGGGGTGCAAAACCCTCTAACAAGCTGTTGTATTCAGGGTGGTCATTTTTCAAAATGTACCCCATGAATACCGTAGTAGCTTTCCAAAATGGATAAAAGTCCAGAACAGCCTAATATCAACATTTTTATGGACACCGATCCAATTCGGAGATGCTCCAAAATGAAGCATCTCCAATACAAGACAAATAGACAGAGTATGAAAAGAGCTTTACAATCCCAACGAAGAGTAAAGCTCTAATTTTTTTATTATCATTGTTATATGGTGATTTAATATTGACAAAACGTGATTTTTATTGTATAATTCATTATTAGGAGAGGTGATCACATGCCAATTTCTTACAAAAAACTATGGAAAATACTGATTGATCTTAAAATGAAAAAAACTGATTTATTATTAAAAGCCAATATAAGCACAAATGTATTGGCGAAATTAGGAAAAGATGAGGCGGTTTCGTTAGAAAGCTTAGAGAAAATTTGTCAAGCTCTAAACTGTAATATTGGCGATATAATTGATTTTTTACCTGAACCAGAAATATTAAAGGAGATTAAATAATGAATTTTGAAAATGCATTTAAAGCTGATATGCCATTTGACATTATGTATCAACCTTCCAGAAAGGAAGCTAGTAGAAAAAAACCAGTCTTTTTTATACATAAATACTTTGCTAGAAGAATAACTGCTAATTTTCGTATGTCATTATTGGGCTTTATTGCAAACGAACATGATGATATTTCAAAAATGTTTTATGAAAAATCTAAATCAAAAGAAGATATTACCGTACTCGATCCTTTTATGGGTGGAGGAACAACTATTTTTGAAGCACTTAGATTTGGTTGTAAAGTAATCGGAAATGATCTTCAGCCACTTTCGTTGTTTGTTACAAAAGGACTTGTTGAAAACATAGATGAAACTAAAGTTAAAAAAGAAATTGCTATTCTTAAGAAAAACGTTGGAGAAAGGATTAAGGAATACTATAAAACAAAATGTCCGTGTTGCGGAAAACAAGCTGATGGTATGTATGCTTTTCACGTAAAAAAAGTAAAAAGTAATACTGATTGCAAGGAGCATCGTTTCTTTTCAACATTTATTATTGCATACAAAAAGGATGAATTTACAGTTGTATGTCCAAAGTGCGGAAAACTTGAAAAAACAACCTTTAAAAACGGCCCATATGAATGTACTTGTGGTTGGAAATTGGATTCGCCTAAAGATAGCTATGTAAAAAGCGGAGTATTCACATGTCCTGAATGTAATGAATCCCATTCTTTGTCAGATTATAGTGTCGAAGATGGATATCCATTTGATACTGACATAATAGCAATTGAGTATTGTTGCCCGTTTTGTGGAGCACATGATTATAAAGCCCCTGATGATGCGGATATTAATCTGTACAATAAAGCTGTTTTGGATTTCCATAAAATAGAAAACGAACTTCCTATTCCAGATCAGTTTATCCCAAGTGGTTATAATACAAATCAAATACTGAACCATGGATACAAACAATTTAAAGATTTGTTCAATAAAAGGCAATTACTATGTTTAGGTTTACTTTTACAGGAAATAAATAAAGTGAATGATAAGGGCGTTCAGCTATGGCTTCAACTGGCTTTTTCAGGCATGCTTGAAATGAACAATATGTTTTGTCGGTATCAGCAAAACGCTTATAAAATATGTAATATTTTTTTCAATCACGCATATGTTCCAATATCTATGCCTGTTGAAAATTGTGTGTGGGGAGCAAAACTAGGCACTGGAACATTTGAAAAAACCATACAAAAGATTCTTCGGGGAAAACGCTTTAATAAAAAAATATACGACTTATCAGTTTCAAAAAACGCTTCTGGTTTATACGATTCTATTCAAATTGAGAACGGAGACTATGTTGAAGCGGAATCTGTTGAAGATTATAGTTTGTTGGATAAAAGCCCATCCCATTGCTAAAATGCTCTGATTCACGATCGATGCCGTTTATTCCTGATAGCTCTGTTGACCTAGTATTAACAGATCCTCCATATGGTGCTAATGTTATGTATTCTGAACTTATTGACTTCTTCCATGTTTGGAATTACAAGAGCAGTATTGCTGATTTGATAGGGTTTGATAAACCTTTGTCACCCAAGGATAATGAAATCATTGTCAATAGTGTTGCAGGGAAGGATTTTCTGTATTACCAAGACGGAATAACCTCCGTTTTAATTGAATGTCATAAAAAACTTAAGGATAATGGATATTTAGTTTTTTCTTTTCATGATAAAAGCTTAGATAGCTGGAAAGCAATTCTTGAAAGTATAAGTGCTGCTGGATTCAACTTAACAAAATGCTATCCTGTTCAAGCTGAAACAAGAACAGGTGCACATACCTCAAATAAAAACTCTATTGGTTTAGATATAATGTTAGTATGTCAAAAGAGTAATGCGGAATTTGAGAGCAGTGATATTCAAGATTATGATATTAAAACAGCAATTAATTATACAAAAGATTTCCTAATAAATGTCTTAGATAGATTTCAGAAAGTTGAAGCTGAGCTGACAATTCCAGATTTACAAAACATTGCTATTGCAAGTTTCTTTACATCTATAAAGGGATATTGTTTTTATAATGAGAATGCTAGAAACAAACTATTGATGGCGTTGCAAAACCTATTAGATAATATTGATGAAATAGCAAGTAACTATGAAATCACTGACAAGCGTACTGGATGGTGGTCTGAGTTGTACAGAAAAAAGTGGAATGTTTAAAACGTAAAACAAAGAGTCGTTCAAAGTGCTATCACACTTCAACGACTCTTTATTATATTAATATAAGCGACCGCCTTTTTCAATATCATATATCAGGATTAATTTATTGTCTCTGACATCGGAACTAATAGTTGCAGCCTGACCAGATGATGCACTTTGAGAATGCCAATCGGTGTGATCTAACCAGCCTATTCTTATTTTGCGAATTCTAGGCATTTGTCCTAATGGTGCTTGATTGAATTTTTCAAAATTAATTGCCAAATAATAGCCATCTTTAGATTTAGATGAGGCATTGGAACTGTCTTCTTGACCATAACTAGCATTACCAAAAATATTATTCTTATTTGAAGAAGTCTTTATTTCAGTTGAATAATAGTCATTGGGAAGATATACGAGATCCTTGTCTTTCTTTTCAATATCACGAGACCAAACACCCGGAAATCTTCGTTCCAACATGATGGGAATCAATTCGTGAAGATAATTACCCATTATTTGTGGACTAGGCAAAATATCAACACCTATTCTTAATTCATTCGCTATTGTGGACTGAAGAATACCATTCCATGATTCAAGAACCGCTTGTACTATTTCTTCATATGATAGCGGATATTGGCTAACAAGGCTCTTAGTGATGGATTTCCATTGTGAAACCGGTAAATTCTCATATGGTGAAAGCATTGTTTATTCCTCCTTAAAAAGCAGATAAGTCTCAATTTCAAGAGCATCGGCAATTTTTTGAATATTTTCGAGAGAAATGCTACGTCTGAAACATTCAATATCACTAATGTATGTTCTGTGGAGCCCGCATAGTTCAGCAAACTTTTCTTGTGAGATTTTTTTAATGGTTCGATACTTCCGCACATTCGTGCCGAAAACCTTGATAATATCCATTGTAGTTCCTCTTTCAAATGAAATACTATTCTACGATAATTATATAACAACACGCACAATAAGTCTACAGACAATAAGTGTACTCGTGCTTGAGTAACACTAGATATTATAGCATACATACGAGTCTAGTAGACACTATAAAGCAGTAAAGCGTCCTCTTTATTGTAAGAGAGGACGCCTTACTAATAGTTCAGTTTTTCATTCATCTTAAGAGCAAAACAAAAGAGCCTTGCAATAGCAAAGCTCTCCGTTGTTGTTATTCATCTTCGTCTGAACACTCCGACAGTCCATGCATGAGCTGAATATATATGCACTCTACACGGTCATGTTCCTCGCCCTCGGTAGTCATCATGAGTTCAAGGAAATACGCCTTAGCTTCTTCATAGTCCGTCCAGAACTCACGCCTGCCGTTGCAGACGGTCGTGACCTTACGTGACCTCGGCATTGCCAATTCGGGTATCTTTAACATAGTGGTATCCCTCCTGTGATTTAGTGTAGATAAATTATATCCCATGAAAAGACAGGAGTCCAGCATTGGAGAGAAATTGTAATAAAAATTGTGCAGGGCGCAGCAATATCACATTTTTCCTCGGTGCAATATGCCTTATGTTGCAAAACGCTCTCTGAACGCTCAGGGAGCGTTTGTAGTTTCAGGAGTACAACTTTCCCCATAACCGTTACAGACGGCTCAGAGGGGCTATTCCGTTCGGCAGAGAGCCTGCCGTTATTCAAGTGTGTCTTTCTTTTTCTGCTGAGAGCGTTTTCTCTCCTGGTACTGCCTGTTACGCTCCTGCTGTTCCTTGTTTTGGAGATAGTTACGCACCTGTCGGGTGTACTTGTGTGCCGTGTCACGCTTAGTGACAAATGCATTATGCTCAGGCAACAGAGCATTGTATTTCTCTTTCAGCTTGATGGACTTCGCCTGCAAATCGCTCAGCTTAGGCGGTTTCCCCTTGATGTAATAAGCCTTGATATGCTCGGCAATATACTTGTCGGCTTCTTCAAAAGCGTCGATAGCGGCGGCATTTTTCTTGCGGAAGTGCTTCTGCGTAAATGCAGAACGCTCCTGATACTCCTTGTATATAGCATAGTTCTGAGAATGCTGTTCCATCATCGAGATGAGCTTGTCTATCGGTTCTATCTTCGCTCTCAGCTTGGCAAGCTCGTCCGTGTGGTCATCAGGGTGCTTGAAATTCCAGAAGAAGCCCCTGAGATCGTCAAGCGATGTGATACCGCCAGCTTCAAGGTCAGCGATCATCTTGTCGCAATCACGCATACCCCTAATCTCTGCCCATACATCTTCTTCCTTTTCAGGTGCTTCACTCTCCGTAGGTGTGGGCTGTGGTGTCGGGGCAGACGGTTCAGGCTTCGGCTCGGTGGGTTTGGTAGCAGTTGCGTTAAGCATATCAAGCTGTGCCTGCCGTCTTGCTCGTCGGGCTGCAAAGAACTTCTCAACCTGTTCCGCCGCAGCTTTTCTCTTTGCGGTTTCACTTGTTTCGGTGATAGTTTCAGGCTCGGCTGATTGTTTCGGTGTTGTCGGTGCGGTGACTGCCTGTGTTGGCTTAGGCTCGGTCTTGGGAACAACAGGCTTCTGCGGTTCGATAAGCATATCGGGAGTGACATTCGCCGCAGAGAGTTTTTCTTGTATCTCTGCTATCTGTTCAGCGATCCGTTCGGCAGTGTAGTCTGCGCCCAGCGTGTCGGCTCTTGTAAACTTCTGCTGACCGTCACCTGATAAACGGAATTTCAGCTTGACCTTATTGCTTGGCTTGTAAACATATTCGATACCGCACTCCGAACATTTTTCAAGAAAATCCTTGAAGTCACGGCTGTAAAGCATGACCTCCGCAATCCTGACACGGAGCTTATCTTTCCACGACTTGCCCTCTTTCTGCATATCCCTTTCAAAGTTGGAAACCCCTTTGCTTTTCGGCTCAATAACAGAAATGCCGTGTTCCTTGCATAGCTCGTCCGAAATAGCTCGTAACTGCGCCCATGACCTGTCCTTGACCTTGCCTTGATTGTGTTCGTAGGTAAAGCTGAGTCCGTTGTAGAGGTTTGTGTTGTTGAAAATGATGTGACAGTGCAAATGCTGTTTATCATTATGAACCGCAAGCACATATTGGTAGTTGCCTTGTAAGAAACGGTCGCACAATTCTTCTCCGATCTGCAAGGCTTGTTCGGGTGTAACTTCATTCGGGGCGAAACTCTGGACTATGTGGTGGGCAAGGATTTCGGTGCGTCCTGTGCCGTTTGCTCTGACTGCTCGGAAGTCGGCGGCAGCTCCTCGGCTGTCGGCTCGGCAGGCATAAGACTGCACATATAAGCCGTTGATGGTCTTATCACTTCGGGTGATGTAGTCAAGAGCCGCCCAGTCTGTTGCCTTGATTGAATGGATAGAAGTGTATGCCAAATCTCGCTAACCCCTTTCTTTATCTCGGTAATATCATCGAAATAGATACGCCCTGCACTGTAAAGTCGGACAAGTATCTGATTGATGTTTGCCCCAATGCGTTTCATCAGTCGATTACACTCCGATATATCGGTGGTGTCGGGAACAAGATCAACCCTTGCCCGAACGCAGTCACGGATATACTCCGTTTTGTTTTTGTAACCGTACTGCTCACACTTCGCAAGAATCTCCTGCATTTCCGATTCAGTGAAACGAACATTGAGGGTATATGATTTCTTCTCCCTCTTGCGTTTGAGGTACTTGCGTTCATCGTTGGAAAGCTCGTCCTCGGACTTGTGTGCAAGGGTATCGTCAAGCTCGGCTCTGACCTCTTTGTCCAGAGCGTTGTTGATTGCTCCCTCATAGGTCATGCCCTCAAACTCCATAACCTTGCGTTTAGGCGGTCTGCCACGCTTCTTTTTCTCGGTTTCCATAGTGGTGTCTCCTTTGTTTTTATTTCGGCGTAAGCCGATTTTTTTGACCGCTGTGCGGTCATTTCGGGGCTTGGGGTGTCCCCAACAAGCATTGGTGGAATTTCGCTCGCTGTGCGGCGCATTCCACTATGCTTGTTATTTTTGTTGCGCTACGACGCATATTTTTCCGCCTGAGCTTATCTCGCTGCTCAGGCTTTCGATGCTCCGTCAGCGAATTCGTGGAGCGAATGCGACATCTCTCACCGCCGCTTCGGTCGGCGGTATCTCGCTCACGCTCCAGAGTGATGCTCTCAATCATCATCGGTGTCAATATTCTAAACTGGTACGGCGCAGTTATCGTGCTGGGAGTGCGGCAATCTGGTGAAAATCCTTCTCAATAGTTATTACCAAAATAATCACGGCTTCGTTAAGCATAGTCTGCGAAATCTTTTACTGAATTTTTTATAGCCTGTTTGTGCATAACGGAGAATATCTCGATGGTACTTAACGAATGGCTGAAAATATTGATATTGATATGTAGGAGTGCGTTATTCTCCTGCGGTCACTGGCTGTAAGAGTGCCGCCATTTTACACTGGGGAATTTTGAAAAATTACTCAAAGTTCATGCGCACTGCGAATAGACAAACGCTTTCGTTGCGCGCTATAATATTATCGTGGGGTATGTGAGTATCCTACGATACCAAATGAAGTGAGGTGAGATGAATGCGTGGAAATCTGAACGACAATCAGGCTAAGATCAACAACGCTGACAAGGCGGTGAGAGCTGCCCTTGAACGTAAGCGTAAGATCATCATGCAGAGCAAGCAGATTGCTTACGATATGCTTTCCGAGCTGTACGGCAAGGACGGGCAGGAGCTTGTCGATGCTATTACAGCGGAACACGGTCTTATCCAGAAGTTTACCGACAGCGGTATGTCTTATACCGACATTGAGGGACTTGTGGATAGCTCTGCTGACAAGTACGGCAAGCAGATGAGCTTTACTGAAAGCAATAATTCCTATTCGGAGTAACATATATTCCGACAACAAAACGATAGCTGTGATATGGGACGGCAATTGCCGTTCCGCACAGCTCTAAAAACCACACAATACAAAGAGGGGCAGATAGAGAAAGCAATCCCCTCGCTCTAAAAGCATAGACAAAGAGAAGCTAAGGAGATACAGCTATGAATAACAATAATACTGCCGTAGAGAAAGATAAGGCAGGACTGGCTTTTGAACTTAACGAGAAGTTCAAGGATTGCAAGACCGAAACGCACGAGTACCTGATCGGTAAACAGAGGTGTGTCGTTGTGCGTCACTACTGCGGAGATAAAGACCTGAACGAAGTGCTTTACCGTAACGCTTTTGAAAGAGCGTTTTCCGAGGTAATGGCTCTGCACCGCAGACCTCAGACAACCTGAAAATATTTCCGAAAGGTACTTGCTTTTTTCGGCATTGCGCGCTATACTTATAGCAATGTTGAATTAGGCTGCTTTGGAAGAAAGGAGTAGTAATGTTAGCAAAGCAGACTGATTATATCGTTGGGATATACCTGAGACTTTCAAAAGATGACGAGCGTGCAGGCGAATCCCTTTCCATAGAAAACCAGAGAAGAATTCTCACAAACTATGTCCGTGAACAGGGCTGGACGATCTATGATGAGTACGTCGATGACGGCATTAGCGGAACAAGTTTCAACAGACCGGGTGTGCAGAGAATGCTTGACGATGCCAAGAACGGCAAGATCAACCTTATCATCTGCAAAGACCTGTCCCGTTTCGGACGAAATTACATTCAGGTAGGTCAGTACACGGACTACATATTTCCAATGTATAATATCCGTTTCATCGCACTGAACGACGGCATTGATACTCTCAATTCCGATAGTGCAGATATGGATATGATGCCTATCCGTAATGTGTTCAACGAATGGCACGCTGCAAACACTTCCAAGAAGGTCAGGGCTGTTATCGCTGCGAATGCAAAGGCAGGCAAGATGATGACACCATATTGCCCATACGGTTATGTTAAGAGTGATGATGAAATGCGTACTCCGATCATTGATCCTTATGCCGCAGGAATCGTCCGCCGAATCTTTGAGATGTACGCAAGCGGAATGAAACCTTTGCAGATCGCAACGGTATTGAACGAAGAAGGTGTGCTGACACCGTTTGACTACTATTACAAGCGTATCGGCAAGCCGAATCCCTACAACCACTCACATCTGTGGAGCGGTAGAAATCTCGAAAATATCCTGAAAAATCCGATATATATCGGGACGCTCGCTCAGCTCCGCACAACAACTGTGAGTTACAAAAATCATCACCGTATCGATCGGGATGAATCGGAATGGGCGGTCATTGAGAACAACCATGAGCCTATCATTTCAAAGGAGCTTTGGGATAAAGTCAGGGAGATCGAAAAGTCCGTCAGCAGGGGAAAGCGTGACAAGAAGGGAGAACTTAGTCCTCTGTCAGGATTGCTTTTCTGTGACGGCTGCGGCTGGAAGATGCGGAAAGCAAGCACAGGTGGCGGCGGATATATCTGCGGATACCATAACCGTTTCGGCAAAAACTACTGCTCAACGCATCACATAAACCGTGAGCTTATAGAGGGGATAATTCTTGCGGATATACAGGAGATGTGTGAGCTTGCCAAAGACGAAAAGACTGCAACAGCAGAATTTCTCAAACGTAAGAGAGCGTTTATTGACATTCAGAATATTTCCGATACCAAGCGTATGAAAACTGTCGGCAGCCGCCTTGCAGAGCTTGACAAGCTCATTCAGAGCGTGTATGAAGATAAGGTTGCAGGCAGGATCGAACCTGACATGGCTTTTGATATGCTTGACAAGTATCAGGCAGAGAAGAAAACACTGAAAACTGAGTACGATGAAATGACAGCCCGTTCCGAATCCGAAAGGCAGGACGAGGAAGATGTTGCGGAGTTCATCAGTCGTCTGAAACGCTATGCAGGAGCAACAGAGCTTACCCGTGAGATGTGCCTTGACCTGATCGAATATGCAACAGTCGATGAGAACAACAAAGGTCACAAAGACCGACCTCGTGTGATACACGTCTATTACAAGCTGATAGACAAGCCTCTTACCAACAAAAACAGACTTGCCCTGACGTAATGTCAGGGCATATATCAAAAATCATTTTTATCCATTTGGGATAGTTACCGTGCTTGCTGGGTTTGATTTTGATATTCTTCCGACCGTTCAGGGCGGATTGTTTTATTTTAATCGCTTTTGTGAAAATATTTCTGAGCGATCTCTCTTAGTCGCTCAGGCGCTCATCAGAGCGTTTGGAGCTATGCGACTTCGTGATAAAATCAAATTCCCCATAACAATTTGTCGAACGCAAAACTCAATTGACATACCAAAGTTCATGCGCACTGCCAATAGACAAAGTGAAGCGTTGCGCGCTATAATATTATCATCGGGTATCCTCCCGAAATCTGAAATGAACGGAGGTGATGATATGGCTGACATCGCAAAGAAGATCACCAAGCTCGATGAGAAGATCGGCAAGCTGAAAGGGCGTATCAAGTCCGATACGGCTGAGTGTGAAAAGCTGAGTGAGCAGAAAGCTCTGCTGATCTATCAGTCGCTGTGCAGGCAGTATAGCTGTGAGGGACAGGCTCTTGCCGATATGATCGCAAGAGAACACGAACAGGCGGCTATGCCTGTTGCTGATGATAAATCCGTGTCGGATAACAGCTATGCCGATGATGCTGACGAGGAAGAAATGCTCGGTCAGACTTCTTTCTTTGAGAAGAAAAATCCTTACTCGGATTAAAAATATATCCGACAACAAAACGATTATAGCAATGCCGTCTGAGGCTGTCTGGTGCGCACAAATCAGATACAGAAACTTTGGGCGCAATACCTATGAACAAACCTCGGCGGTGCGCGCTATAATATTACTGTGCAGGCGTAACGCCCTGCAACAAAAAGCCTATGCGTGTAGAGATAGATAATCGCAGGCGGAAAGGAGACAATTGAAAGAGACAACAACTACCAAAGAGAAAGAGAAGGTAGACTGCTCCTACTCGGAGTATCGTATCGGTCTGACAACTTATCGTGTCAAGATCAGTTTCAATTCAGATACAGATGAAAGTCTGGAAGATATTATCAACCGGCTTATCGCCCGTGAGATAGAAAAGTCTGCGTGAACAGATAACGGCAGGCTTGATATTCCCGACTTTCTGAGTATATCATAGCCTGCTGTTTTTTGTCGGAAAGTGAGGAAATAATGACAGACAAAATTACAGCACTCTATTGCCGTCTCTCGCAGGAAGATATGCTTCACGGGGAGAGCAATAGTATTACAAACCAGAAGGCGATCCTTTCAAAGTTCGCCGCTGACAACGGTTTCCGCAACACCAAGTTTTATGTGGACGACGGCATTTCGGGAACTACATTTGAGCGTGATGGCTTCAAAGCAATGATGGCTGACATTGAGGACGGCAAGGTCGGTATCGTGATTACAAAAGACCTTTCAAGGCTCGGTCGTGACTACCTGAAAACAGGTGAGCTGATCGAAATGGTGTTCCCTGATTATGATGTCCGCTACATTGCGATCAATGACGGTGTGGATACCTTAAAATCCGAAAATGAGCTGATGGCTTTCAAAAATATTTTTAATGACTGGTACGCTCGTGATACAAGCAAGAAAATTCGTGCCGTCCAGAAAGCAAAGGCTCAGGCAGGCAAGCCGCTTGCCACGCACCCGCCTTACGGATACAAGAAGTCCGAAACGGATAAAAACCAATGGGTAGTTGATGAAGAAGCTGCCGCCGTGGTGAAAAGAATATTTCAGCTCTGCATTGAGGGCAACGGTCCGACTGTGATCGCCAATATCCTGACTGCGGACGGCATACCTACACCGACAGCATATTACCGTTCTAAGGGTATGAGTGTATGCAGACAGAATGTTAAAACAAAACGCTGGGGTATGGCAACGGTCATTCATATTCTTGAGCGTATGGATTACCTCGGTCACACGGTCAACTTCAAGACCTACCGCAAGTCCTACAAAAACAAGAAGCTGTATGAAAATCCGAAAGAGAACTGGCTTATCATCGAGAATACCCATGAGCCTATTATTTCTCAGCACGACTTTGACCTTGTGCAGGAGATACGCAGCCACAAGAAAAGAAGGCAGAAAAGCGGTACGGTAAGTCCCTTTGCAGGAATGGTCTACTGTGCGGACTGCGGTAACACTCTCTATGTCGGCAGAGCGCAGACCTTATCGCCAAATCAGGAGCATATGATGTGTTCCACCTATGCACACGATTCGGACGAATGCACTGCCCATTATATCAGGACTTGCGTACTGACCGAAATTATCCTCGGTGAACTGAACAAACTCTCACAGTTTGTAAGGGACAATGAGGACGAGTTTGTCCGCAGAGCAATGGAAAACTCCGCAGTGACACAGGACAGTGAGATGCAGACCGCCAGAAAAGCACTGAGGATCGCTGAAAAGCGTATCAATGAGCTTGATGACCTGTTTGAGCGCTTGTATGAGGACAATGTATCGGGTAAGATCTCCGATGAGCGTTTCGCTACGATGTCAGCAAGATATGAAGCGGAGCAGAGCAAGCTGAAAGCAGATGCCGCCAAGCTCTCCGAAACGATCAGCCGCAAGGAGCAGAAGAAAAACGATGTAATGAACTTTGTGGGTATCGTCAAGAAGTATGAGGAATTCACTGAGCTTACCCCTGAGATCATGCACGAGCTTATTGACGGAATCGTTGTTCACGCTCCCGAAGGCGGCAGGGCAAACCGTACTCAGCAAGTGGATATTCACTTCCGCTTCAACGTTGTGACAGCTACCGCAACGGCAGATTTCAAGCAGTATTATGTAAGAAGAAAGGCTGTGTAGAGCCAAACTCTACACAACCTTTCAATTAAAACCTGAGATAGTTCTTTATGTGTACTCGCCTTTCTGTGACGAGGGTCAACAGGTGTTGCAACAGGCGCACCAAGATATACATCTCCAAGACCAAGAACAAGATATTCTGCGTCAAACACTATATTGCGAACATCATCTATGCTTTCAAGTCCGTTGATCCTTCTGATAAACTCAGGATTGCTCGGACACCACGGAGCATCAGGTCTTACAGTCTGCTGATATCGTTTTGCTGCAAGCTGTGTCTGGGGATCATCCCATGACAAAGGAAGCTTGAGTATTCTTGATGGTACAGTAATATCATCAAGTTCAGGAAGCTTTGAATTGATTTCCTCAACTTTTTTACACATTTCACGAGCAGATATACGATCACAGTCAAAATGTATCTGTAAAGACCTTATTCCCGGAGTCATATCAATAACAGGAAGATCAGTTTTAGATATTTCATTCATAAGAATATGAACACGGAAACGAAGTTCAATGTTCAGTTCCATTTCGCCGTATTCAATAAGGATATTTTCTTCTCCTTGTAATCTTACCTTATAGTCTGTATTATCATGTCTGCCCTCTGAAAGAACTGCATAGGATGCATCAGGGGTATCCATTTCGGGGATATTTTCATGTCCGTAATTAAATGAAATATTATTTTCCTGAAGTTTTCTCAGATATTCAGCCTGTTCAAGAGTAATAAGTCTGAAACGGACTTTATCTCCCGGATGAAGCTGACCGAGCTTCCAGAGTTCGCCCTTAGCTGTTGTTACAGAGCATACAAATCCTCCGAGTGAAGGACCGTCCGGGCCTAAGAGTATTGACTGATCTCCCGTGAGATCGAGAGTTCCGATTGCATAAGCATTATCATGTATATTAGAAGGGTGAAGTCCTGCTTCGCCGCCATCTTCACGCACCCACTGAGGTATCGGGCCATTAAGCCTGATACCTGTTCTTGCACTGTTGAAATTAACAGTATATTCAGATGATGAAAGTGTTTTCAGATATTCAGGACTCAGATATTCCTGTGTAGGCTGAGGACCGGGAATAACCCTTATTGTCCATGTGTTTTCAATAGTCGGGATATATTCCTTACAAAATTCAGTGTTTCTGTCTGATATACAGCTTTCGGTCAAATGAAGAACATCGCCTGTTCTGAGTGATCTGCCATTGTGACCACCGAATTTACCGTCTGCAAAAGTGGAAGAACTGCCCATGATCTTCGGAACATCGATACCTCCTGCAACAAGGAGATATGTTCTCATTCCTTTAGTGCAGGTCTTGAATTTGAGCTGTTGCATAGGTTCAGCGGTGATGACCTTATACATCGGCACAGGTTTCCCGTTAAGTGTTGGTGACATATCCGCACCCGTTATACAAAAACTTGCTTTTGTACGGAATCTGAATGTTCCGCCACGCATTGTCATCTCTATTCCTGCGGAATTCAGATCATTGCCCAGCAGACTGTTTCCTATCTTAAAATTATATGCGTCCATTGCACCGCAGGGTGGAACACCAACTGTCCAGTATCCGATCATTCCATAAGCATCCTGCACTGTTGATTGTAATCCTCCGTCGAGAACCTCCAGGGCAAATTCTTCGGGACTGAATCCTTCAAGCATTTTGGTAAACAGTTTCCCTGCCATATAGTCTTCGGTGGAAATAAGTCTTCTGAGATACTGCATATTCGTAGTAACGCCATAGACTCTTGATTTTGAAAGTACTGCCTGCATCTTTGCAACAGCTTCATTTCGGGTATTTCCGTGAACGATAAGCTTTGCAAGCATAGGATCATAGAGAGAGCTGACTTCTGCATTTTTTCTGATCCATGTTTCTGTTCTTACATCACCGTCAAAGATAACATCATCTATTTTTCCGCTGCTTGGTCTGAAATTGTTTATGCAGTCCTCAGCGTACACTCTGACTTCAATAGCGTTTCCCTTCGGTACAGCTTTGAATTCTTCAAGTCCCTTTAATTCTCCGGCAGCTTCTTTTATCATCATCTCAACAAGATCAACGCCGTATACTTCTTCGGTTATGCCGTGTTCTACCTGAAGTCTTGTGTTGACTTCAAGGAAATAAAATTTCTCACATGAAGCATCATATAAAAACTCTACTGTACCAGCGTTCCTGTATCCGCTTGTCTTTGCAAGGCTTTTTGCAGCTCTGAACATATCCTGTCTTACACTTTCCGAAAGACATGGAGCAGGGCATTCTTCGACAACTTTCTGATTTCTTCGCTGCACTGAGCAGTCACGTTCACCTATGACCGCAGTTTCACCATACTCATTTCCGAATATCTGTACTTCTACGTGTCTTGCGATTTTTATGTATTTCTCAACGAAAACACCGCCGTCATTGAAATTGTTTTCTGCAAGGTGGCGTACATTGTCAAATGAATCTTCAAGCTCCTCGGCATTCTCGCATATTCTTATTCCGATACCTCCGCCGCCTGCTGTACTTTTCAGCATTACAGGGTAGCCGATGCGTTCAGCCTCTTTAAGAGCATCGGCTGAATTCTCAAGAAGTCCGCTGCCGGAAAGAAGCGGAACGCCTGCTTTTTCAGCCAGTTCTCTTGCTGAATGTTTCAGACCGAACAGCTTTATCTGCTCAGGTGCAGGGCCTATAAATACTATGCCATTCTCTTTGCATTTCTGAGCAAAATCAGTATTTTCGCTCAGAAATCCGTAACCGGGATGTACTGCCTCCGATCCTGTTTCAACCGCTGCCTTTATTATCAGGTCAGCATCAAGATATGTATCTTTGGCATTTCCGTCACCAAGATAATAAGCCTCATCTGCATTTTCTACATGAAGACTATCTCTGTCTGCTTTGGAATAGACCGCAACGCTTTCTATTCCCATTTTTTTGAGTGTTCGTTCTATTCTGACTGCTATTGCTCCTCTGTTGGCAATAAGAATCTTTTTAAACATTTTTCATCTCTCCTAAAAATTAATCCCAGATAAGTAATCTGACCGGTGTCGGGTTATACGCATTGCATGGATTATTGAGCTGCGGACAGTTGCTTATGAGTACTATCACATCTTCAAGAGCCTTCATCTCAACATATTTTCCCGGTGCTGAAACACCATCATCAAATTTATAACCGCCTTCTTTAGTTATAGGAACATTCATAAAGAAATTGATATTCGGTGCAAGATCCCTTTTACGTATATCCGTTCCAAAATCTGCAAGCTGGAGCATAAAGCTGTCACGACAATTGTGCATATATCTTTTTTCTCTTGCATATCTTACTGTATTGCTCTGTGATGAACAAGCACCACCAAGAGTATCATGCCTTCCTGTCTTGTCTGCTGTTATTTCAAGAAGCGGTTTGCCTGATTCTGCTCTGAGAATACTGCCTGTTGTAAGATAGATATTTTTCTGTGAAGTTATTGTCTGCACTGCACTGTAATGATCTTCAGTATCATGCATATCATAAAATGTTGTATCAACGGCCTGATTGCCTTCAAGATCAAGAATTCTGAATGACTGACCTTTTTTTAGCTCATGCATCCAGCCAAGCCCTGCTTCTAACACATGATCGTAAACAGCATCTTCAATTTTGAGATTACTGTCCTTTTCAATAAATCCAAACATGATAATTCTCCTTTTTAACCGATGAGATTGAGATAATCCCAAGTATTTTCAAATGCACGATAGTTTTCATCCCTGTGGTTAACACATTCATCCATAAGATCAGTCTCAGGTGCATTGTATACCTCCATCGTTACGGGGACGGACGGGTATTTTTCAGATGGATCAAGAGGATTCGGGGTATTGGATACTACCAGAATAATATCCATTTCAGTTCTGAGAGTTATCGTTGCACCTTTTTTGCAGTGATCGGGAACATATATCATAGAGCCGTCATCTTCCACATAAACCTTTGAAAAAAGATTAACGCACGGAACGATGTCACGTTTACTCATATTGTTTCTGATAAGTTCCACCTTAAAGTTTTCCTCACCGCACCTGCAATACTCATTGCCGTGTTCCTGATACGTGGTCTTACCGTACTTTCTGTCGGTAAGAAGTCTTGTGGTGTGTCCCGATATTGTATCATGCCATCCAAGACTGTCTTCAGTGATGCTTGCAAGTACTCTGCCATTATCGCTCATAAGAACATTGCCTTTAGTAAGATGTGCGGTATATTGAGCTTTAAGCGTATCAGGCATATTGTATCTTTCAGATGTATCAAGCATATTATAGAGCAGTACAGAAACATTAGCATTATCGCCAAGAGCTTTGAAATGAATGTATTTATTGCGTCCTATCGCACCTGACCACTTTTCGCCAGGTTTGAATTCCTTTGTAAAAATCTTCTGCATAATAATTCTCCTCACACAAACGGATAATTTGATAATAAAAAGAGGCTTATGAGAATTACTGTTCTCACAAGCCCCTTTGCTTTACGTAAGTTATTATACCCGAAAGCAAGCAATTATTCAATTCATCAAAAGTATGATTTATATACTACTTTAGTTCTATAATGACAGATATAAGTTGACCTCTGCTTTGAACAGAGATCTTATCAAAAAGGTTGTAAATATGCTTTTTAACAGTTGACACGCTGATAGACAGAATATTAGCAATATTTTGATTTGATTCTCCGCTGCATATCAGTTCCAGAACCTGTGCTTCACGTGTTGTAAGTTCATATTTTGAAACAGCTTTTTTGATCCCATTTCCGAATGGAGAACTGTTTTTGTCATAATCAATTAACCTGCAAACAATATTTTCAAGATGATTTTTGAATATATTCAGAATGAACATATCCCTTTCATCAAAATCTCCGCTTTCTTCATCTCTGAAAAGATTTATCTCACAGATTATCCTGTCATTTCGCACTATCATTATACCGCACCCGAAAATACTTTGCTCAGGTTTGAGAAAATTAAGGTAAAAATCAGTACTTTCTCTTGCGTTTTTATTCAGTATATCAGTGTCTCTGTATGCATTTGTTTCTGAAACAAAATCATAAAGTGTTTTTATGTAATCCTTATCATAATACTTTTCAATATAATTTTTCTGGGCTTTATTATCAAATCCAACAAAGCATACTTTTTCCTTAACTGTGTTCTGCTCCTCATCAAGCAGAATAAAACATCCTTTAGTGTATGAGATAAGTTTACGAAGTGATCTCATTATATTTTTAGAAAAAACTATCAGGTCTTCATGTTTGTAAAGCTCCAATAATATTTCATTTATTGAGAGCCATTCTTTTTCATTCAGCATATTATCGACCGGCTTTCTGAGTTGTTTGTGAAGTTTTTACTTACATTTTTCGACAAAGGCATTAAAAACAAGAAGGCTGTTTTTGTCGCTTTCATAGGAAAACTCCGGATGCCATTGAACAGCCCATAAGAACTTATGATCAGGAGCGTATACCGCTTCAACAAGACCGTCGGGAGCTGATGCCATCCTTTTCAGTTCAGGTGATAACTCCCGTACCCCTTGATGATGATAACTGTTGACGGCGATACACTCTTTTTTCAGCAGTTCATACAATGGGGAATCTCTATCGATCATAACATCATGAACAGGTTTATTATACGGCGGTTTCTGACAATGTGTGAGTTTATCGGAAAACTGTGTTGGAATATCCTGCCATAAAGTACCGCCCAAGCAAGCATTTATAAACTGTATTCCTCTGCATATACCGAGAACGGGAATATCTCTTTTCATTGCAATATCAAACAGGAGTTTCTCCATAGTGTCCCGTTCAGGACAGCACTCACCGCAAAGCTCAGTCTTTTCCGCACCATATACAGCAGGATCAACGTCCTGACCGCCTGTGAACAGAAATCCGTCACACATATCTGCAAGCATTTCGGCATCGGCATTATTGTCAATGACAGGGAACATTATTGGCATAGCTCCTGCCTGTCTGATACCGTTTAAATATCCGGGAAGCATCCAATAACTGCTTTTAGTATAATCTATTAAAGGCACAACTCCTATGACCGGAACTTTTTTCATAACAATTCCCCCCAAAAAAATAAAGGTGCTGTCAAAATACAGCACCTTTGCTAATATTTATATTATACATCACTTGATAAAGTGTGTCAAGATGAATCAAAAAAAGTAGTCAATTATTCAAAATATTGGGAATTAAGGGATAATTGTGCTTCAAAAAACTAAAGTCTATTGGCAAACCAAAAAATATTCCGCATAGGTCAAAATCAGCATTGTGGTATATACCATATAAAGTGTGTAAGGAATATCTATCATAGCTACCTCAATATTCTTTTCTTTTTCATCATCCTCAGGATCATCAAAGAAACTGAGCTGCATATCCGGTTCATAAGTCAAATCTGTAAGAGATATACCTATCTGCATGATTCCATAGCCTATCTTTATTTTTTCAATAAAGAGCTTTTCAAATGCAGCCTGAATCTTCTTTATCGAGCAGGTTGTCTGAGATAGCTTCACTCTGCTGCCGGTTTCAGGGATGCAGTTCTTAGAGTATCATATAAATAGAGAGATGCCCTTGGCATAAAGGTCGTTTTCAACCAGTTCTAAGACAAGATTTTCAACCATTTCCTTCATAACTATACGAGCTCCGTCGACATCGTAGTCTTCAAAAAGTATCTGACTGTTCGAAAGGGATTTGCTCTTACCACGATAATTATGAATTTGTTCCATAGTACAGGGCTCGCGGCCCCAGGCATGATCTATAAGGAACTCAGCTTTTACTACGAATTCCTTGTATAGTAGATCCTCGGGAAGTTCTGTTATGCCCTTCATATCAAAAACGCCGTATTTTGCAAGCCGAGCAGCCGTTCCACGACCTACATTCCAAAAGTCAGTAAGAGGTTGATGTTTCCAGAGATACTTCTGATACAGCTCTTCTGTAAGAATCCCGATATGCTCCGGAACGTGCTTTGTGACGATATCCATCGCTATCTTAGCGAGGTATAGGTTAGTACCGATACCAGCAGTAGCACAGATCTCCGTTTTATCCATAACTACCTTCATTAAGAGCTTGGCGAAGTCCTTCGCCTTGCAGTTATAAGTTCGCAGATATGGCGTTGCATCAATAAAAACCTCATCGATAGAGTAAACATGAATATCGTCAGGCGAAAGATATTGCAGGTATATGCCGTAGATCTGAGCAGATACCTCAATGTACTTTTTCATTCTCGGCATAGCTATCTCATACTGGATTTGCTTGGGAATCTCATATATCCGGCATCGATTCTTGACACCGAGTTCCTTGAGTGCAGGAGAGATAGCCAGAGTAATAGCCCCGTCACCACTAGTTGGGTCCGCTACTACCAAAGGTACTTTGAAAGGATCATAGCCACGAGCGACGCATTCAACACTTGCATAAAACGACTTCAAATCTATACACATATAGACGTTTCCCATAGCTACTCCTCCATTCTGTGTAATTTAGAATAATCGTATATTGCCGCTGTAATTGGTATATTTATAGCCTCTGCGGACCATGTCGCTGATCTTTATATTGAGCAATTCTTCCGGGAAACACAGTATCTGGGCTGCCTCAGAAACACTTCTGCCTTCTCTGAATAGTTCATCCAGCTCATCATCCTCAATGTTTAGATTTGCCATAAACCTGTTAGCTTCAGCCTCTGTCTTATCACGCATATTGAAAAAGGTGAACTCTCGAAGAGCTCCTTGCTTGGCGATGTCTGAGTGAAGAACATGATGACCAAGCTCGTGAGCACATACCAGGAGCTGAGGGATACGCTTTATAGCAGAAGAAATAAGAATGGCCGGTACGTCATCAATGTAAGTGTATAGTCCTTTAAGAGAGCCGAGATAGGTCACAGCGACCTTGACACCAAGATAGTCACACAACTCAAATGGATCAGAAGAACGATATTTTGTTTTAAGCTCTTCAACTATTTCATAAATAGTCATAAGAACACCCCCAGAAAACTATTCTGACTTCTTTGCCTTCTCTACCTTTATCTCCCAATATACCTTCTGTAGTGCATTGAAAACTGCATCTTTGTCCTCATCAGATAAAGCACCTCCGGCAAACAGTCCTGCAGCATCATCGAGCAGCTTTTGTGCCTGCATTTAGCATCAGCACCATAAGCAATAGCAGCAGTCTGCTGAAAGTCATCAGGATTGTCATTTTTCCAGAAATCAATGGATGTCTTGAAAAACTCGGATAACTTCTCATAGACTTTGTTATACCTGGGAACTGTTTCACCCATTTCATATCTGGCTATTGTTTTTCGTTCGAGACCGGTTATATCTGCCAACTGTTCCTGTGACATATGGCTGGCAATGCGGATTTGCTTGAGTTTCTCACCAAACTCCATAAAATCGCCCCTTTCCTGAAATGATATGCACACTAATGTCTCATTTGTATGTGACTTTAATATATCACAGAACATTCGTTTTGTCAATAGGGATTTGTTGATTTCTTCAAAAATCATCAATCCTCACAATTGAATGTCGCATTTTCCGACAACATATCCAAAGTTAAAATATCCCCTTGACAATGTGATATTTGAATGATAAAATATAGCCAAGAAAAAGTGTAACTTCCAATGTGTGGAATAGGAAAGAGACAAGTAATAATGGTAAATTAGGGGGATATTAGTGTGAATTACATTAATAATCGTGGACCAATTATTACTGTTCAGGATCCGCTTCGTCCCGGAAGATATGTACAGTATAGGGATCTTAACTGGCAGGGTATGCCGGAAATAATATCCTTTACCGACTATCTCCGCTGGAATTATACCCTTGATTACGGATCATTTATACGAAAGCTACACGAAAGAAATGAACTACCTCTCCCTTATAACATCTCTGCTAAATCAAAAGTAACAAACGTAACAATTGTTGACGGCAAATATGACCGTATAGACAGCTTCTCGTTTATAATGTACGTTATCTGTGATGTCGGTTTCTCCTGTGCAGGATATGAGTGCCACCAGCAATACTGTGTAAGTGGATATTTCAGGACTTATGGAAGCTCGGACTTCCTGAACGATGTGAAGCTGTATAACGGTGAGCGGATCAGATGCCGCAATCCTCTTGATCAGTTTCTTGTGCCAATTATGTCAAAGCATGCATTCGATGTAGTCGCTGATGAAATACTGAATCAATACTACAACAAAGAACGAGACTATATATACAAGATCAACGGCATAGCTTTAGCCAAGGCTATGGGATATGATATTCAGTATTTAAGGCTGTCTCTCAGCGGAAAGATAAAGTCGAAGCTCATATTCGACAAGAAGGATGTTGCCGTTTATGATAAAGACGGTCACAAGGTTATTATGCATATACCTGCTAATACCATTCTTGTTGATAAGTCACTTATAGACAGTCCTGAGCTCGATTATGTGATTATTCATGAGTGTGTCCATGTCCGCCTGCACTACCTGTTTTACTATACTCAGAGCCTTTATCGCAGAGGGAACGGAAAGGAAATGCCTGAGTTCCTTGACTATTTCTACTCTGAAACTCAGAAGGACTGTATCAGGTGGATGGAAACACAGGCGAATAGCATAGCAAGGCGTATCCAAATGCCTAAAGGCGATACTACTGATGTCATACTTGAGTTTCTGGATCATCATGACGAAATGTCTTTTGATGACTGCCGTGAGCTTATAGATCATGTCAAGAATAAGTTTGGGGTATCAAGATACGCAGCCAAGAAACGAATTATTGAGCTTGGCTGGACAGAAGTTCGAGGTGTATACGTTTACTGCACTACAGGCTATGTGGAGGATCATGAGATTGAAGATTATTTCCCTATGGACTATACATATACCCTCCCCTTAAAGTGTATTGCAGAAATTTATGGCAGTTCATCAGATTTCGCAGCTCTTGTGAGCTCACGGAAATACATATATATCGACGGACATCTGTGCTGCAACGATGAGAAATACATCATCAAGGAGTACGGAGTTGCCTTCGCTTTAACCGAATATGCTAAGCACAATATGGCAGAGTGCTGCCTCAGCTTTAAGCGTATTTATGGAAAACAAGAGTATTCGTACACATATGGTGAGCTTAACAAGGAAGACCTGAGCCTTATAGTCGAGCACACTTTGGATAACGAGCAAAAGAAGAAGCTCAGGAAAGCACTGAAGGAACACAGCAAGGAAGATATAAAACTGCAAAGTAATTCAGGAAGCAATCCTTTTGCTGAAGCTGTCAAGTTCCATATGAAGAGATGCAAGGTAACCGTGGAAACACTTGCAGAACGCTCCGGACTTGGACTGACAACCATAGGAAGAATGAGAAAAGGTGGAAAATTCAAGATTGAGACAATTCTTGCATTCAGTGTAGCTCTGGAGCTTGAAATGCCTTTTATAGTTGATCTTATGCAAAAAGCAGGTGTACAGTTCGATCCGCACAATCCTGTTCACAATATGTATCTTACTATCCTTGACCTTCTGCCTGACGCTAATGTATTCCAGATAAATGCATTCCTGAAGGAAGAAGGATTCACCCCTTGGACACAAGAACGTGAGCAGAAACAATATGAAGAAGTTATATAAAAATATAATCGGAGGTGTAAAATGAAACCGTTAAAATCGGAAAGGCTAACAATGCTGGAAGATATAATGTATACAGAGCCAAAAGACTGGCAAAAAAAGATACGAACAACAATCCAGCATGTTCGACAAGCACACTCAAAAGCTATGAAGCAAAAAAATATTTGAATAATGGCTCCCTTGATTTGGAACGAGCAATGGAGAAACGTCGCACTTCAGCTCTTATAACTTCACTGGATAAACTAAGTAAACATCAAAAGATGCATGCTGGAGATTGGATAACATTTAATATTTGAGGAACGCTACCTCATAAGAGTTCTCGACCTGACGACCGTTGTCGGCATAGTTGTTGTGGATACGAATGATGTCCTTCTGTGCAAGAGTTTTGAGCGCTCGCTCAACATTGCTTACTGACATCGCAGTATCTCTTGCAATACCTGTACGGCTTATGGTCGAGGTTTTCTTTTCGCTGTCGTAGTAGCAGAGTAAATCCATCACCACCTTGAACTCGGCAGGCGTAGTGATGTTGAGATACTCAAGCGGTGAATTGACGCCGTTAGAGTACGCTGTGCAGTTGATAACGTTCAAATCTTTCATCTACATCTTCCTTTCGCGTTTCGAGTTTTTACTTGTGATGTCAAGAGTGTCCGGACGTCTTAACTGCATTCAGTATACACGCTCTCTTGACAAAAGTCAATAGATATAGTATACTATCTCTACCGAGTTCAATCTATAATCTATTTTTATGAACAAGTTGTAAACTTTTAGCTTTCAGCTATTTATACAGCTGTTTTCAAAGCAAACCGCAGTGTTATGCACTCTGATGAAATAGAACACTATTTCTGAAAGGAGTTATTATGTTTGAGATAGAAGCACACTACCATGACAGAAAAATATATCTTTACGACGGCAGAGTCTATCCGCTCGGAGAGATACTTCTGTGCTATTTTTCAATGAATTTTTATGACTTAGGTGAACTATTTGACGTATGTGAACGTGCAAAGTCTGAGCTGAACATCAGTTCCTTGTTCTGTCCTGCTGACATAGGAAAGTGTGCACAGGAAATAGAATTCACATACGATAGCATCATGGACATTGCAAAGTCACTTCCGCCATACGACACAAAACATTTCAGGCACGGTCTGCTGAGAAATCTGTTCGCATACTACAACGACATCTTTGACGAGCCTTTCTATGAAGACTCGGAGTTTGAAGTCGATGACTACAACGAACACTTTGTCGACGCAGAGAGCACTCCTGTGTCCTATGAGGAAATGTATATCACAGAAGATTTGAACGAACTGCGAGCATTATCTGACTACGAATTTGACAGCAAGAAGGTTTTTAGCAACTATGAAAACAGAAAAGACGCCGCAGACTTCACAACTTGTATCGAACAGATGACGAACGAGTTCTCAACTTTTATCGAGGACATTATCCGCGTCAAGAAAATCTTTATGCCGTTTGTAGACGAACTTTGTAACCACAACAGTTATCCGACAACTCAGAAAGTGATTGACACATTTCAAAAATATAGAGGCGTTATTTCAAGCGGAAGTATGTGCATGGGACACACAGTTGTCGAAACGAAAAAAGGTCCCATACTCTGTGAGACTTATCGTTTCACATCGCTGGGAGCCTTTCTGTATTTTGAATTGTTCAAGTGCATTGAGGAGAAGTTCATGCCTGTCAAGTGCCGCAACTGTGGTCGGTGGTTTATCATGAAGCATACAACGTTTTCACACTACTGCAAGCGACTGGTCAGCAGTAATCCTCCAAAGACCTGTCGTGACAATGCAATGAGCCATAACTTCAAGGAGAAGATAAAGAGTGATCCTGTTTGGGAAATATACAACCGCGCATACAAGCAGCACTACGCTCGCTATATGAAAAAGAAAATGAGCAAGTCACAGTTCGCTGAGTGGGGAGAGCACGCTATTGAGCTGCGAACTAAAGCTGCTGATGGCGAGCTGGAGATGGAGGAGTATCAGAAATTGATTAAGATATAACAATGGTATTACCCGAAAACTACAAAACCAACAGCTAAATGCTGTTGGCTCTGTAGTTTATGCTGTATTTTAAGGAGATATCTATAAAAAGACTTTCTCAGGCTTTTAAATGATTATACTCCAAAAAGGAGCTTATCGTACGCAGGGAACGGCCAGTAGGTCTCGGACGTTACTGTCTCAGCCTTGTCAGCTGCACTGCGGAGCTTATCCATAGCCGGCAGCATTGTGTCGCGGACAAACTCAGAAGCCTTTATTATCTCATCGATACCCTTGAATTCGGCAATCGCAGTTTCGAGTTCTGTTGTGGCAGTGTCCATTTCGTCTATAAGCTCTGAGAGTTCGGTGACAAGCTTTGTCTCGTACTTGCATTCAGCCTTGGATACGCTCTTTTTAACAGAGACAGCAGAAGCAGTATCAGCAGCAAACTTGGCAACAGCAGGGATTATCTCCTTACGAGCCATATCCACCATTGTTGTAGCTTCAATGTTGACAGTCTTTACATAGTTTTCGAGCATTATATCACGGCGTGAGAATATCTCAGCCTCTGTGAATATACCATGAGATGTGAGCATTTCCACATTCTTCTTGTCGCAGATATGCGGCATTGCGTCAGCTGTAGTCTTAAGGTTCATAAGTCCGCGCTTTTCGGCCTCGGCTATCCATGCATCGTCATAGCCGTTTCCGTTGAAGATGATACGCTTGTGATCCTTGATAGTCTTGCGGATAAGGTCATGGAGCGCCTTGTTGAAGTCCTTTGCCTTTTCGAGCTTGTCGGCAAATTGCCTCAGCACCTCTGCAACAGCTCCGTTGAGATGGATATTTGCACAGGAGATGCTGTTAGAAGAACCCAGCATGCGGAATTCAAACTTGTTTCCGGTAAATGCAAAAGGCGAAGTACGGTTGCGGTCAGTAGTGTCCTTGCTGAACTGAGGAAGCACATCAACGCCGAGTTTCATTTTCTCTTTAGTAGTTCCGCCGTAGGGAGTGTCTGTCTCGATAGCGTCGAGGACAGCTGTCAGCTCGTCGCCGAGAAAAATAGAGATAACAGCAGGCGGAGCTTCGTTTGCACCGAGACGGTGATCGTTGCCTGCGGTTGCTACGGAAAGTCTCAGCAGGTCCTGATAATCGTCAACAGCCTTGATAACCGCTGCAAGGAACAGCAGGAACTGTGCATTTTCAGCAGGTGTCTCGCCTGGGGAGAGAAGGTTCTCACCCTGATCTGTGGAGATAGACCAGTTGTTGTGCTTGCCGGAACCGTTCACGCCTGCAAAAGGCTTTTCGTGGAGCAGACAAACAAGTCCGTGACGGAGAGCAACTTTCTGCATTACCTCCATAGTGAGCTGATTGTGGTCGGCGGCGATATTTGTAGTATCATAGATAGGCGCAAGTTCATGCTGTGCAGGAGCTACTTCATTGTGTTTGGTCTTGGCAAGAATACCGAGCTTCCAGAGTTCTCTGTCCAGATCAGCCATATACTCTGCAACTCTTGGCTTGATAGATCCGAAATAGTGATCGTCCATTTCCTGTCCCTTAGGCGGCATAGCACCGAAGAGAGTTCTTCCTGTCATAATGAGGTCTTTTCTTTGCTTCCACATATCACGGTCAACAAGGAAGTATTCCTGCTCGGGACCAACGGAGGTCTTTACACTCTTTACGCTTGTGTTTCCGAAAAGTTTTAAGATACGCAGTGCCTGCTTATTGATAGCCTCCATAGATCGGAGAAGCGGCACCTTCTTATCCAGTGCTTCACCTGTGTATGAGCAGAATGCTGTAGGAATGTAGAGTGTGCCATCCTTGATGAATGCATATGAAGTCGGATCCCAAGCTGTGTAGCCGCGGGCTTCAAATGTGGCACGAAGCCCTCCCGATGGGAACGAAGAAGCGTCGGGTTCGCCTTTTACAAGCTCCTTGCCTGAGAATTCCATGATAACTCTGCCGTCTGGAGCAGGAGAAATGAAGCTGTCGTGCTTCTCTGCTGTCAGTCCTGTCAGAGGCTGGAACCAGTGTGTGTAGTGTGTGGCGCCCTTTTCTACCGCCCATTCCTTCATGGCTGCAGCTACTGCATTGGCAACGGATATATCAAGTGGAGTTCCCTTGACAATAGTTCTTTTCAGTGACTTATACACCTTCTCTGAAAGTGTAGCCTTCATTATTCTGTCATCAAATACCATTGAACCAAAGAAATCAGTTATTTTTTCCATTGTAATTACCTCCCGGTATTATATAAATGTGTTATCAACTGCGGATAATTTTGTAATTATTATCCGCAGCGACACTGTAATATTATGCTTTTTCCCATTCAGCTGAATCGTGGAGAGCATTATAGCCTTCCTCACCTGTACGAATCTTGATAATGTTTTCAATGTCATAAATGAACATCTTACCATCACCGTAGTTACCTGTGTAGAGGGCTGCCTTAGCTGCTGCAACTACCTTCTCCACAGGAACTGCACATACTGCGATCTCAGCTTTTACCTTAGGAAGCAGATTCATTTCTACTGTAGTACCACGATAGTAGTTTGTCTGTCCGTTCTGCATTCCGCAGCCGAGAACATTTGTAACTGTTATGCCCTTTACGTCTATAGCTTCCATAGCCTCAATGAACTGCTGGAGCTTTTGCTGTTTGAATATGACTACAATGTTGGTAAGCTTGTTTATACCGTCTGGTGAAGGAACTGAATAGTTCTCAACTTCAACTGCCTTGTCAACGGGAACAGCAGGTGTGTCGGAAGTTCCGACCTTTTTAACGCTCTTTGCGTCATCTTTTGTATAACCATACATTCCGGCATCTGTAAGAGCAGGTGCAAAGTCTGCATAAGAGGATATAAGACCGTGCTCTGTAACATCAAGACCAATGATCTCCTCCTGCTCAGAAGCGCGGAGACCGATGGTCTTTTTAATAGCAAAGAATACTATTGTCATTGCGATTGCCGTAAATGCTGCAATTGCTGCGAATCCTGTGAGCTGTCTGCCAAGAAGTCCGAAGCCACCACCGTAGAAGAGACCTGCGAGCTGATTACCGTTCTGGTCAGCCAGTGAATAACCGGGAACATCAGGATTTGCAAAGAGACCAACTGCTATAGTTCCCCAGATTCCGTTCATCATGTGAACTGCTACTGCACCAACAGGATCGTCGATGTGGAGTTTATAATCAAGGAACCAAACGCCGAAGCATACCAAAAGTCCGGAAACGATACCTATGATAGAAGCACCGAGACAGTCTGTAACATCGCAGGGAGCTGTGATACCAACAAGTCCAGCCAATGAAGCGTTAAGACACATTGAAACATCAGGCTTGCCATATTTTAACCATGTGAATATCATACAAGTAACAGTTGCGATTGCAGGAGCAACTGTTGTTGTAAGGAATACTGAACCGAGCTGATCAACCGAAGTACAAGCTGCACCGTTGAATCCATACCAGCCAAACCAGAGTATGAAGCATCCGAGAGCTCCTATTGTAAGGTTATGACCGGGAATGGCGTTGACCTTGATATCGCCGTCCTTAGTTTTTGTGAACTTACCGATACGGGGGCCGAGTATAGCTGCACCAACGAGAGCTGCGATACCGCCGACCATATGGATATGTGCTGAACCTGCGAAATCGTGGAATCCCCACTGAGCCAGCCAGCCGCCGCCCCAGCCCCAGTGAGCTTCAATAGGATAAACGATAGCACTGATGATAGCTGAGTATACACAGTAGGATAAGAACTTAGTACGTTCAGCCATTGCACCAGAAACGATAGTTGCTGTTGTTGCGCAAAATACAAGGTTGAATACGAAGTTGGACCAATCGAATGAACCGTAGGATGTGAAAATATCAAATCCGGGCTGTCCGATTATTCCGACTAAATCTTCACCAAAGAGAAGTCCGAAGCCTATAAGAATGAAAACAACTGTACCGATACAGAAGTCCATAAGGTTTTTCATAATGATATTGCCTGCGTTCTTTGCCCGTGTGAAGCCTGTCTCCACCATAGCAAATCCTGCCTGCATGAAGAATACAAGTGCAGCTCCGATAAGGAACCATACACCAAAGATTACACCATTTGTCTCATCCATGGCTTGTTGTAAGATCGTCTGAGTGTCCATATAAATACCTCCTTAAAAAGTTACAGCAGAAATAACAAAGGAGTGTACGATGTACCGACAACTCAGTACATCATACACCCCATTGTGCGTGGATTTAGCGCTATAAAACCAAAACAGCGCCGCAGACTAATAGTCTGCAGCGCCCTTGCTGTTTACAATGCCATTATATTCCCTTTACTTCGATTTGTCAATAGCTTTTTTAAAATTTGGCCTATCTCACATTTTACTGTGAATTTGATGAAAACATCTATCAAATTTTAACATAAAAGCAAGATTAACCTTTTTTTCTGTTGACATTTCAGCTTAAAAGTGATAGTATGTTTCTAAACAAGGACGTTTTAGCAGATTATTTGTCTGCTGGAACGCCTTTTTTTATTATTTATCAAACGTTGGAGGAATACAGAAATGTGTACGATAATGTGTTACTGCGGCATCAGCGGCGGTACAGGAAAAGTTATGGAGGGTCTTAAGACTACAGTCTCACGAGGTCCTGACGATCAAAGGATAGTAAAGGTACCCGACGGTATTCTCGGCTTTCAGCGCCTGTCTATAATGGGACTTACTCCCGAGGGAATGCAGCCTTTTGAACTTGATGGAGATTTTGCAGTATGTAACGGCGAGATATATGGTTTCAGAAAACTCAGGGACAAGCTCATTGATATGGGCTATATTTTCAGAAGCGACAGCGACTGCGAAATACTTCTTCCCCTATACAGAGAATACGGAACGGAAATGTTCTCACTGCTAGATGCTGAATTTGCCTGTGTTATATATGATTGTGTTGAGCGTCAATTCATAGCCGCAAGAGACCCGATAGGCATACGTCCGCTGTATTACGGAAAGTCCGACGATGGCACAATGGTGTTTGCCAGCGAGCCTAAAAACCTTGTAAAGATATGCAAAAAGATAATGCCTTTCCCTCCCGGACATTACTACAAGGACGGAAAGTTCCACTGCTACTGCGATATCACCGAGGTCAAAGAAGTAATACATGATGATATAGATACTGTTTGCAAAAATATACATGACAAGCTGGTGGCAGGCGTTGAAAAGCGTCTCGACTCGGACGCAAGAGTCGGATTTTTACTATCCGGCGGTCTTGACTCGTCCCTTGTATGCTCTATAGCACAGAAAAAAAGCGACAAGCCCATAAAGACCTTCGCTATCGGCATGAACACGGATGCTATCGACCTTAAATATGCTAAACAGGTGGCTGACTATATCGGAAGCGATCATACAGAGATCATTATCACAAAAGATGATGTGATTTCTGCTATTGAAGATGTCATACATCTGCTCGGAACTTATGATATAACCACAATTCGTGCAAGCATAGGAATGTACCTGCTATGCAAAGCTATACATGAACAGACCGATATACGCGTCCTTCTCACAGGGGAGATCTCAGACGAGCTTTTCGGCTATAAGTATACAGACTTTGCGCCGTCTGCGGAAGCTTTTCAGAAGGAGTCCGTCAAGCGTGTAAAAGAACTCCATATGTATGATGTTCTCCGTGCAGATCGTTGTATCTCGGTAAATTCTCTTGAAGCAAGAGTTCCTTTTGGCGACCTTGACTTCGTTAAATATGTAATGGCTGTCGATCCTGAATTGAAGATCAATAAATACAATAAAGGAAAATACTTGCTTCGCCATGCTTTTGAGGGGGATTATCTGCCTCACGATATACTCTACCGTGAAAAGGCAGCTTTCTCAGACGCGGTAGGTCACTCTATGGTGGATCACCTTAAAGAATATGCCGAGAATTATTATTTGGACGAAGAATTTGAGCTTGACTGCACAAAGTATTCCCATGCAAAGCCCTTTACCAAGGAGTCGTTGCTTTACCGTGAGATATTTGAGAAGTTCTATCCGAATAACAGCGAAATGGTAGTTGATTTCTGGATGCCGAATAAAGATTGGGAGGGCTGTGATGTAAATGATCCCTCCGCCCGTGTACTATCAAATTACGGTGAGAGCGGAAAATAAACCTAACGCAAAGCTGTGCAGACCGTTTAATTGGAGGATTAATAAATGAGTAAAAGGCCTGTTATTGGAGTTATTCCCCTTATTGACTATAAAAAAAAAGTTATTGGATGCTTCCCGGCTATTTCGGAGGAATAATTGAAGCGGGTGGTCTGCCCGTAATGCTTCCGCTGGCCAGTGACATTAAAGTTATCGAACAAATAGTATCTATGTGCGATGGATTTATATTTACAGGCGGTCAGGACGTTGAACCGAAGCTTTATTCTGAAAGAAAGATCAGTGCCTGCGGTGAGTGCAGTCCCGAAAGAGATGCTATGGAGGTGCTTCTTCTTGATTACATAATTGAGCTTGATAAGCCGATTCTTGGCATATGTCGTGGTATACAGCTTATAAATGCCGCACTTGGCGGAACTCTCTGGCAGGATATCCCCTCCCAGTTTTCTGATATGGTACCACACTGTCAGAAGCCGCCGTATGACGTTTCGATACATGAAGTCAGTATAGAACACAGTTCTCCTTTGTACGATCTTCTGAAAACGGATACCATCCCCGTAAACAGTTATCATCATCAGGGGATACACGAGCTTTCTTCTGCACTTTTACCTATGGCAAAAGCAGCCGACGGACTGATAGAAGCCGTTTACGCTCCGAATAAAAAGTTTCTTTGGGCAGTGCAGTGGCATCCGGAATTTTTATATAAAAAGGACGTGAACAATCAAAATATCTTCAAAGAATTAATCCGTCACTGCTGAAAAAAGACTGCCGTATTTCAAAAAGCGGCAGTCTTTTATTAATGCTTATTTGATTTAAGAAAATACAATATAAATCCGCTCCATTGTCCGGCGAGCTGTTTGCTTCGATCTTTCCACCATGGCGAGTCATAAGATGAAAAAACAGCGCGGTCAGCTTGAAGAGGCAAAGGGCATTGATAATGATAACTTCCGCGCAAGACGTTACGTTGCGAAATATACTATCAACCCCGCTATCGCCCACGGCATTTCGGAGTATCTTGGTTCTGTCGAAAAGGGAAAAATAGCCGATCTCGTTTTATGGGATCCGCGCTTCTTTGGCGTAAAGCCTGATATGATACTGAAAGGCGGATTTGTTATTGCAGCAAAAATGGGCGATGCAAACGCTTCTATCCCGACTCCCGAACCTGTTATCCTCAAAAGAATGTGGGGAGCTTTCGGCAAGGCAAGAACATCTACCTGCACAACCTTCGTAAGTCAGGCTGCTTATGAAGCAGGAATCAAGGAAAAACTCGGACTTGAAAAGAATGTCCTGCCTGTTAAGAACTGCCGAAATGTAGGCAAAAAAGATATGCTTCTCAATGACGCAACTCCGCATATTGAAGTTGATCCTGAGACGTATATGGTAAAGATAAACGGCGTGCAGGTCGACAGCACTTCGTCCGAAACTCTGCCGCTTTGCAGGAGGTATTATCTGTTTTAACTCAAAAGCCCTGTACGTTTTTCCGAGAAGATACCGTACAGGCTTTTTTTAGTCTATTAAATCATTCTGGAAACGTGATAAATGCTCAAAAGGCAAGATCTGTCTGCCGCGGAACAGCCCGCAGCCGTCGTTGATGAGTTGATTATTTATAGCCTTGAACATATTTACGTCAATCTTTGCAAGCTCCAGCTCCTGCAATTTGGTAAGGCGCTCGTATGCTTCATCAAAATATATACACTCGCCAACGGGTATCTCATCACGCTTTGTACGCCTTGCCTCCTGCAACTTCTCATAGCCGAAGTGATTTGCCTCACCTATCTCCGCAAAGTCGTCCATATCCTTGGTGCGTAGCTGTAATTCGGTATAGCAGCGTGCAAGATTATCGTAAAAAGTTATATGCATCGACTGATACCCTGTGCTTCTCGGAAATGTCACATAGTCGCGGTAGTACGGTCTGACATTTTCTTTTAGCTTGTCGGAATACTTTTCTTCGCTGAATCCCGAAAGCTCTGCGGTAAACCCTCTTTCCTCAAGAAATTCGGGGACAAAATCTGCTATCTCATAGAGATATTTCTTCTCAATCTCGCTTTTTTCATCATCGTTTTTGATATGACAGGAAGGTATTGAAATAACTATACGATATGCGATAAGATCACGGAAGCATATTAGCCTGCTTTTAATTTCAGCTTCTGATGGAAATTCACCGTTCTTTTTATAATACTTGTAAATATATTCCAGGATATACCCATTGAATTTTTCCTCTGCTCTTATCAGTGACTTTATCCGTCCCTTGAATGTGAACGCAAGGAACGGATATTTTTGTGTCATGTATTTATAGAATTCTTTTATCCTGTTTGACTGCGATGTTAGAAAGTCGTTATGTTCAAGCAGTTCAATTATCTGTATCAGAAAATTACAGTGTACAAGGTCGATAGTATTTCGGCTTTCTATTGCCGAGCTTTTCAAATCAGAGGAATACCGGTGCAGTATTTTCAGCACAGTATTCCCCGAAAATAAGTAATCGTTCAAAGATATCATTTCACTTCACCTCATTATCAGTCGTTATAGTCGTTGTCGTGGTGACTGATGTTGTAACGATGGAGATACTGTCAGATACGTCTGCAGAGCAGCTCCCGCTGACAGTGACAGTAGTGACAGTTTTCCCGTCCTCTGAGACAATAGTTTTTGTCCCCTTGAATTTTTTGCTTTCCATTTCAAACACCTCACTTGATTATCTTAAAGCAGACTGTTTTCGCATTGATAAGCGGACTGTGGTACTCAAAATAGACCGTTCCCGAAACAGGCGACCTTATCTCTGATACAAGCTCGCCGTCAAAGGGGTCGGTGATGCGTCCGAGAATATCGCCGCGCTCAACAGTTTTCCCGATGTCTGTAAGGCTGACGAATATCCCAGCCGCCTCAGACTGCACCTGCCTTGTATCGCTCTCGTTCATTATCACTGTTACATATCCGGGAGGTGTTTTGGCACTTATTATCTCACGTTTATCCATAAATCTGAGGATAGCGTTCACAGCCTCATCAGCCGCTTTTTCGTCGATCTCATCAGTGGCATTAGCGTATACCGAGAACGCCTTGGTCTCCCAGATCTGCCAGTTATAATTGAGCGTTGTAGTATCATAGGGACGGGGCTTGCGGACAATTCCAAATTCAAGTCCGAAGTCCTTCATCAGCTCACTGTCCGTAAAGCCTGTGTCCATTACCTTTACATGGGGAAGAAAGTTTCCCTGCTGATAAAAGCTGGCAAGCTGTATTCCGTAATCGTAGTCCTTTATCTTGGTGAATATACCGTCTGCGATACGCTGGGTAGTCTCGCCCTGATCGTAGCCCGGAAACATTCGGTTAATGTCGGTGTTGTCCATTGCCCAGAAACGCTTACCGATGTTCATAGAATAATAATTCACGCAGGGAATGACCATTATCTCGCAGTCCTCAGCGATACGTCCCTTTGCCTCCAGCTTTTTCAGCTCTTGGACCATTCGGCTGCAAACATACATCTGCTGCACTTCGTTTCCGCGCATTGCCCCCACTATTGCAAGAGCTTTCCTGCCGTGTCCGAAGCGGTAGCCGATGATGTCGAGCTGTTCACGGTAGGGTGACTTCATCGAAAATAGTACCTTCTTCTTCATTGCCCTTCGCCTCCCGATGTCATTAGAATCCTTGCAAGGAGCGAGCCTCCGTAAACTACGGGATATTCACGCATTGTAAATATCATTCCGTCGCAGACAGCAAGCACCTTTTCGACTATCTTTGATGTTAGCGGATCGACTACATCGCCGATGTGATCGCCTTTTTTAACGGTATCGCCAAAGTCCGCAACAGGCACAAATATCCCTGCCGCATCGGAGTTCACAAAGCCCACTTCATATCCCTCCGACACAACAGGCTCACGGACGGGAGCAGTCTCGCCCTGCCACATTCCGATCTCTTTCATCAGATTGAGAACGCCGTCAAAAAGCTGCTGACAGTATTCTTTGGTGATACGCATACCAACTCCCATTTCCACGACAAGTGTCTTTGTCCCCCTGCTGTTGAGAGTGTGGGCAAGTGTCGATTCAAGCACCGTTGCAGCATCGTGGATCCACACAAAATCCACGTTCATCATCTTTGCGTAGGGAAGAAGTGTCGGCGCAGTGGGAACGCTCATGCGGATCTGGGGTATCTCACGGAGAAAAATATTGCTTGAATGAACGTCGATGCAAACGTCCGAGCCGCTGAGATCGTCAATTATCGAGGAGCATATCACCTCTATCATTGTGCCGTACTTTGTCCCCGGGAATACACGGTTCATATCGAGGTCGAACATGGGTATGCCCCTTGTTATACTGTCTATTCCCATTGGATTCAGCGCAGGATATATATCAAGTATACCGTCAAACTGATCTATGTGTTCATCCACATATTTTCCAACCATATAGGCAAGATACTGCCCCTCCAGCTCGTCGCCGTGAGTGCCTGTGACAAGGCTCAGACGGTTCTTGCTTTTGCCGTTTTGTATCCGCCGTTTTCGGATATTCAGGTTTTCATTGACTGCAAGTGCGGCACTTGCAACAGTTTCTATCATTCTATACACAGCCTTTCTATTTTCTCTGGCGGATAATATCCGCCCATGCAGTTAGCTCAATACCGACCGTACAAGCTGTAACTGCTTAGTGTACTTGCCGAACATCACACCTCTGTCAATAGCGCAGTCACGGAAATCACGTCCCTGTGATATCACAAGGTAATCATCGTTCACGGCACAGTTATTCGCAGGGTCGATGCCCTCCCAGTGATCGCCCGTCCAGTACTCAACCCATGAGTGTGTCTCGCCGTCACAGAATGCAAGCCCTGCGATATATCTCGCAGCAATGCCGTCCATTCGCAGTAAGGAGATAAGCATATGGGAGAAGTCCTGACAGACGCCTGCTTTGAGGGTAAAAGCCTCTGCCGCAGTTGTTGAAGTATCAGTCACACCTTTTTTGTAATCAATGATATCTGACAATATATTGCTGAAAAATGCGACTCTGTCAGAAACACTGCCAATATATCTGTCCTTCAGCTCCGCATAGAACTTTCTCAGCTCATCATCTGGAGCAGTGTACTCGGACTGATAAAGATAGCAGGGCATATAGTCAGTGCGGTGCTTTACGGAGTCCACCTCAGCAGTTCCCTTTATTTCAAAGTCAAGGTAGCGGTGGTCGTCCCTCAGATAGCCTGCCGTCACATTGTTGCCGAATGCGTCAACAGTCTGCTGAGTCGGAACATATGGAGAAATATTCATGCTGCACGAAAGAATATGCTGAGAAGTGCTCTCCGGAGGCATTATACGAAGTGCAAAGCTGTGGTCGTGAACGTAATCATCGAATGTCAGCTTGGTGGAAAAATAGAAGTTCATTCGTTTCATACTGCCGCCCCCATTGGTTCAAAAAGATGTTCAAGATCAACGAGTGCGGTGCTGCTTTCCGATGAATATTTCTCCGCAGAGCCTACTATATCCTCGATCTCTCCGAAATACTGTGAATTGCAGCAGAACGGTGTATTTTCGGGGACATTTTTCAGTCTCTTGCACAGCCGCCCGAACTCCTTTTTAACAGATTTGTAGGGATAGCCTGTGCGCATATACAGGTCGAGCCGCTCCACTGTTTTTCCGCAGTAGATGATGTTTTTCTTTTCTTCATCGTACACGTTGTCCGCAATGCAGCCCCAGAACGCATACAACTGATCCACAAGCGGAAGAAGTGAAAGCCGTGTATTTTCCGACATTTCAGACTTTGCAAGAGTGTCCTTTGCAAGCTGCAAAAATGAAAGCGTTTCCGTTGAAATTTCCTCACGGAGAACTATGCCGTTGTCATATGCTCTTTCAAGACTGTATGCGACGGAGTTCGGATTTGTACTGTCGTAAAGAAAGCTGCGGAAGAAATCCCTGCTGCTGCCGTAGCTGTCGGAAAGCCCGAAATATCCCAGATATTCAGCATATCCGGACCTATTGTCTATGGTTCTGTCATAGAGCTTCTGCAATGTTTTCAGAGTTGTGAAAACCCTTTCGGTATAGCGTCCCAGCCAGTAAAGGCGGTCGCTGTGTTCTAACGAGATAGTACCCATGTATCCTTAAAGCCTCCTCCTTGCGATGAGTTTACTACGAATGAATCGGGATTTCGCGAGAACCGTGTAAGTCCCGACGCCCACACCTTTGTTATTTCGCCAGTCAGCACAAATGCTCTCAGGTCGGCTTTACGCATCACCGTTTCGCCGTTGTCGAAAATCGGCAAATCGAGGAAATCGATGACCTCCTGTGCGATAAATCTTCTTGGCTCGGCGATTATAGTTCTGCGGAATTCCTCTAATTTTTCTTTTGTAAGGTCGTTGCCGAAGACTACTCCGTATCCGCCAGCCTCCGCAACGTCCTTGATGACCAGCTTTTCGAGATTGTCCAGAACGTACTTCATGTCGTCCTCATAGAACGGCAGATACGTCGGAGCATTGTGAAGTATCGGCTCCTCGTCAAGATAGTATTTTATCATCTTAGGCACAAAATAATAGATTCCCTTGTCGTCAGCCACGCCGTTTCCCGGAGCGTTTATAATTCCCACATTTCCGCTGCGGTAGACCTCCATGAGATTGGGTATTCCGATAAGCGATTCAGGCAGGAAGTTCAGCGGGTCAAGATATTCATCGGCAATTCTGCGGTAAAGAACGCCTATCCTTGTCTTGCCGCCCGAATAAGTTCGGTGATAAAGGATGTTGTCCTCGACAAAAAGCTCATCGTTCTGCACAAGTACCGAACCAGTATGCTCCGCCAGATAGGAGTGCTCAAAGTATGCCGCATTATACCGCCCGGGAGTAAGTATCGCCCTTATGCCGCCGCAGTTCGCATTCTCCATAGTCTCTTTAAGCAGCTTTGCGTAATTGCGGTTATCAACTATGTCATTTTCCCGGAATGCCTGCGGTGCAGCGATACGGGTAAGCTCCCTTGCGATAAGCGGATAGGAAGCGCCTGACGGTATACGCAGATTGTCCTCCAGTATGTACCATTCCCCGTCCTTTGCCTGCACAAGGTCGATGCCTGAAATATGGCTGTATACCTTGTTTTTCGGAGTTATTCCCTCGCACTGAGCAAGGTATCCTTTTGAGATGTAAATAAAGTCTTCCGGTATGATACCGTCCCTGACTATCTTTTTTTCGTGATAAATATCAAAAAGGAACTCATTCAGGGCGTTTACACGCTGAACAAGTCCCTTTTCAATGCTCTTAAAATCCTCCGCAGGAATCACCCTCGGTATCGGATCGAACGGGAAAAACTGTTCATTGAAAACACCGTTTTTGTATATTCCAAATTTTACGCCGTAACGTCTTAAAAGCTCATTTATCTCGTCTGCATTGCCCACTGCCTTTGTGAACTGTTCATTATTCTGCTGTGTCATTGTTATCACTCCATTCTTCTGCAAACAATAAAGGCGCCTATCCATGCGGATAAGCGCCTTTGCTTTTTGCTTTATTACACTTTTATGATATCACAACTGAAACGAATTGTCAATAGAATGACAATAATTTTTTATGTTACTCATACATCATCCACAGTCGTTTTCCTGTTTCGGTCAGAAACGTTTCTGTATCTACAGTATGCTTGTTTTTCAAGCTTGATATTGCTGCAAGATCACCCGTCATTATACCATCACTTATCGTCTGAAGTATTGCTTTTTCGAGCCTGTCAGCATAGTCACAAAGCGCAGGGATTACATCAAGCTCGCCTCGTTTTCTCAGCGCACCGCTCCATGCGAAAACAGTTGCTACAGGGTTGGTCGATGTTTTCTCACCCTTGAGATACCTGTAATAGTGCCTCTGCACAGTTCCATGAGCAGCTTCGTATTCGTATTTGCCGTCAGGGGATACAAGTACAGATGTCATCATTGCAAGACTGCCATAAGCAGTAGCGACCATATCCGACATTACATCTCCGTCGTAGTTTTTGCACGCCCATATGAAGCCGCCGTCAGAGCGGATAACCCTTGCGACTGCATCATCTATAAGTGTATAGAAATATGCTATACCAATGGCTTCAAACCGTACTTTATATTCTTTTTCGTATATGTCGGCAAAAATATCCTTGAAACGATGATCGTATTTCTTGGAAATAGTGTCTTTAGTTGCAAACCATAAGTCCTGCTTTGTATCAAGAGCATAATTGAAGCAAGAACGCGCAAATCCTTCTATGGATTTGTCCTTATTATGAAGTCCCTGAATGATTCCGTCACTGTCAGAAAAATCATATATCAGCTCAAATGATCCGTTGCCGTTCTTATCAGTGACTTTTAACTCAGCCTTGCTGCCCTTTTCGACCCGCATTTCGGTATTTTTATATACATCCCCGTAAGCATGACGGGCAATAGTGATAGGCTTTGTCCATGTCGGGATATATGGCGTGATACCATCAACAAGTATGGGAGCACGAAACACTGTTCCGTCAAGGATCGCTCTTATTGTGCCGTTTGGAGACTTCCACATCTCTTTCAGCTCATATTCGTCCATTCTGGAAGCATTCGGCGTGATAGTTGCGCATTTTACCGCCACTCCGTATTTCTTGGTTGCTTCTGCTGATTCAACAGTGACTTTATCATCAGTTTTATTTCTGTATTCAAGTCCGAGGTCATAATATTCCGTCTTCAGGTCAATATACGGAATAATAAGTATATCCTTTATCATCTTCCATATCACACGTGTCATTTCATCGCCGTCCATTTCGACAAGCGGTGTTTTCATTTTGATCTTTTCCATATTTATCAGCCTTTCTATCTTTTTTCCATATCAATGTATGGCTTTTCCTTATTGATCGATTTGTATGCAGGACGCATGATACGCCTGCCGCTGTTTATCTCCTCGAATCTGTGAGCGCACCAGCCTGCCATTCTAGAAACAGCAAACAGAGGAGTAAACAGGTCGGGTGGTATTCTCAGCATCTTATAGACGAATCCGCTGTACATATCAATATTTGCACACATTGCTTTTCCCGACCTTTTTACATCTTCAAAAACTTTGGGCGTAAGACGCTCTATCGATTCAATAAGGCGGAATTCCTTTTCAAACTCTGTACCCTCAGCCATCATTCCTGCATACTTTTTCAGTATTACAGCTCTCGGATCAGACAGCGTATAAACAGCGTGTCCCATACCATATATCAGACCGCTGCCGTCACCTATTTCCTTGCACAGCAGTTTTCTCAGCACATCAGCTACTTCGTCATCATTCTCCCAGTTTTTAACATTTGCCTTTATTATCTCCTGCATTTCAAGTGCTTTATGGTTCGCACCGCCGTGGCGTGGACCTTTCAGTGAACCTATCGCTGCTGAATATGCAGAATACGGGTCTGTTGCGGATGAAGTAAGTACACGGCAGGTAAATGTTGAGTTGTTGCCTCCGCCGTGTTCAGCATGGAGCATAAGCATTAGGTCAAGCAGTTTTGCTTCATCGTGTGTGAACTTTCTGTCAGTGCGGAGAGTTGAAAGAATGTTTTCCGCTGTGGATTGTCCCTTTATCAGAGGGTGCATTATCATTGATTTATCATCATAGTATCTTCTTTTTGTCTCATAGGCACAGACCATTATAACAGGCATCTTTGCAATGAGTGATACGGCTGTATCAACCTCATGCTCGGAAGTTTTTGATTCCGGAGCGTCGTCATAAGAATACAGCGAGAGAACAGCTCTTGCCATTTTATTCATGATATTGGGCGATGGCGCTTTTAATATCATATCTTCAAAGAAGTCCTGAGGGAGCGCACGTTCATTAGATAATATCATTATGAATTCATCAAGCTCGTTCCTGTTCGGAAGTCTGCCTGTAAGCAGAAGAAAAACTATCTCCTCATAACCAAATCTGTCCTCAGCTTCAGCTTTTTCGATAAGGTCATTGATACTGTAGCCTCTGAAGATCAGCTTTCCCTCTGTGGGCTTTTTCTCACCGTCATCTACAACATAGCCATGAACATTACAGATATTGGTGACTCCTGCCATAACGCCTGTTCCGTCAGGATTCCTCAGTCCTCGCTTTACGCTGTACTTATCAAAACATTCAGCAGGAATGTTGTTTCCCTCCGAGAAAGCTGAATACATTACTTCTTTTGTAGTCATCAACGGTATCACCTCAAATAAGAAAGGCGCCTATCCATGCGGATAAGCGCCTTTGCTTGCTTTATTACACCTTTATGATATCACAACTTTTGCGAATTGTCAATAGTCTGACAAAGCCATGTGTGTCAAAAATTCCCGTGGAATCTGCAAACTTTTTTAAGCTTTTTCACAGTTGCATTTCCGCCGCCGTCGCCTATATAAACGTCGTATTTGCCGCGTATACTGCCGAATGTCACCACTCTTTCCGCACCTGCATATTCTTTTAGCTTCAACAGCATATTCTCTTTTGAAGCACAAGGGGAGAATATTTTTAGGCACATGAATCCTTCGTATTCAGAGTCGGAAAGACTTATTCTTGCACTTGCTCCAAGCTGTTGACGCAGTTTTCTTTCAAGCAGGAATATATCTGTCTTTTTGGCAATGACAGTAATATACAGAACACGCTCGTTAATATCCTTCCTTCGGTATTCAGAGCTGATATAGTTTCTGTAAGGAGAGTGTTTATGTGACTCAAACAGTTCTTTTTCTGCGGAATTATTCAGCTTTCCATAGTATATCAGCAGAGTGGTATCGAGCATAGTATTAATAAAACAGTTCAGTCCGCACTCTGAAATTATCCTTTCGGCTTCTGCCGAAGCATTTGGCGAAAGATATGTCATATCAAGATACTGCTTTTCCTTAATGTCATACATCGCTGCTCCGTCCATAACTATAGCCGGAAGCTGCAATTCTGTACCCTTCATAATGGACATAAGCTCCGCAGGGGTACGGGTAGTGGAGATAGTGAACTTCACTCCGCTGCGGATGAGCCTGTTCAGTTCCACCTTGCTGTAATTAGAGGTCGGCGATATAAGTACATCATCAATTCCGCTTACATACAGCGTATTATCATTACGTTTTACAGGCAGACGGAAATCGTTCACGGCAACTCCTATTATTATTCCTATAAACGTATCAACAACTCTGTTCAGCACGAATATATAAGGGTTCTCGTCAAATGAATGTGTCAGCGCAATGCTCAGGAACACAACGCATGAGAAAAAAGAAGCGGTTCGCTTGTTCATAACAACAGTTGTGTATATCACAGGGATTATGAAAATACTTGCCGAGATATAGACAAGCTCAGGTATGACTAAGCCAAGCCTGCGGAACAGCAGCAGAAATATAAGTCCGTAGAATGCACCTATAAGTGTACCTGCTGACCGCTGCACGGCATTGTTCTTCGTAATGTCTGAATACGGTTGCATACACCATAATGCTGCCAGCGCACCGTAAAACGGTATGCCGTTGCCTATGGGCAGAAGCGTCCTCGCGAAATATACAAGCATACATAAGCCGACTGCAATTGCAGATTTCATTATCCTTGCCCCTATGGGCGGAAATTCAAGTTTCAATGTTTTCACTCCAGAATATAAGGAGCTCCACAAAATTGAAGCTCCATTGCTTAAATAGTTATAAGTAAATGCTCGTTTTTGATATCGTTGTAAAGCTCGCATTTGCAGCGTTTCACGTCGTAAACTCCGATAACGTCTTCAAGTCCGCTGTTTTCGTCGATATCTTCAAGCAAATTCCGCAGACCTCTGAATTTTTCGGGAGCAAAATGCAGAGTTTTGCTGTTATTGAATACAGCCGTGTAGAGTATCTCAGCTTCAACTAAATCCTGAAAGATGTGGCTGCCGTAGGAGAGCTCGGGATTGTAGCCTGCACGGGCTTCTTCCATTTCACATACAACGTCAAACTCGCTTATGTCTGCAAATGATGTAGGTACGCCAAGTTCGGGCGAAGATGTTCCGACTCTGCCCGGCACCATAAGCATCATATGCTTGCCGCTGTTACGGTAAGTCCAGTTGATTTTGCCTATCATTTTGGCAACGGAATTCTTCTCGGCATAAGGCATATTGTAGTACACAACAGGGTCAACATACACGATTATATCCAGCTTTGAAGCCTTTGAAAGTCCCATTGAAGCCCCCTTGCTTTCAAGGAGGATATGCTCCCGCGGTACGTCGGGTACGGTAACTCCTGTTTTGTCTTTGAGCACCTGAAGCGGTCTGCATTGCAGGAGGTCGATGGAGTATTCACCGCTGTCGGAAACATTTATGGTAAACTCCGTATCCACAGGATAATCGTACTCGTCCTGTATGCACCGGAGCATTCTCTGCATCTGCGACATCAGTGTTTTATTGCTTACAAGTCCCTTGCAGGAGATGAACGTTGAGGACACTTTTCGTCCCATTTCGCGCAGTCTGCTCTCGGCATCGTAGTCGTGTTCGAGGAGAATGTTTTGCAGATAATCGGGTATCACAGGTTCAAGATCACGAAGAGGCAGACGTTCCATATCATGAATGGATGTGTTTATTACTTCGACCTTGCCCTGAGAGAACCTGTGTCTCTCTGCATAGCTTGAATATACCGTCTTTTCTGGCATATCAAGACTTACAAGCCGCGGATATGAGCCCTCTGTCCTGTCAACGGCAGACGTACCAAGTCCCATGACAAGACGCAGCATTCCTGCGGACTGGTCGGAGCTTTTGAGAAAGCTGTACGGACTGTAGGAATATCCCACGCCTGCTGCACACGGCATATAATATGCTCCGTAGTAAGAACCCGATACACGCTGTACAAGCAGTGACATCTGCTCGTCACGCTTGTCAAGTCCACGTCGCTTTCGGTAATCAAGTGCAGAAAGGCTCATGGTGCTTGCATAGACAGTTTTTATAGCCTTTTCAAACTCTTCAAGGCGTTCCTCAGGAGTTCCTCTGTTGGCACAGAAAACAGATTCGTACTTGCCTGCGAATGCATTGCCGAAGCCGTCCTCAAGGATACTGCTTGAACGGACAATATATGGATCCTGTCCGTAGTATTCTATGATACGGTTAAGCTGTTCACGCATTTCATCTGAGAATTTACCGTTCATAAGCTGCTCTGCGAACTCATCAGCAAGTGAGAAATATCCCTCCTCGGTACGTTGTTTTATACGCAGATCCCAGAAATTATTGTCAACAATGTAGGTGTAATAAACATCTGAGCCGACATAAAAGGAATCGTGAGGTTCAAGTACTTCATCAATATCAGGCTCGGTATTTCGTATTATAGCTCTTGCAAGAAGCATACCGCAGGCTTTTCCGCCTATCATACCGGTGCCTATCATGTGGTCACGGACGCTGAAATAGTCATCGGGCTTGAAGTGTTTCTTGACCATTTCACGCATTTTTGAATCGCGGGTCATCATGATATTGCACATATTACTGCACTGCTCCGAAATATCGACTCCGTTTTCATAAAGCACTTTAGCCTTTTTGAAAGACCTGTCCCATGAGTCCATGAACTGTTCGTCTGCGGAGCGCTGAGCATTGCCAAGAACCTGATAGAAGCGGCTCGACTTTACGCCGTCAAGGATAGGACGGAAATGTCCTGTTTCGGGTTCATAGGTGTGCGGCAGGAACATGGTATCCGAGCTTCTGTTCCATACCTTTTCGGGACGTACATAAACATTCTTTTTATCAGAGTAAACATCAAAGAAAAGCTGTGTGGTATTCAGTATCTTGTTTATGGCATGGACTGAGTGTTTGCCGCGAATTATAGGGAAGAATGCAACTGTATCAAGTATAAACAGGAACGGGCAGGTAACTCTGAAAAAGTTCCCCATCATAAGGTCAGTAGCCCACATAGCCTGCAATTCGGAAAGGCAGTCGAATATGTAAAAAGCGTCCCTGCCTGCCTTTTCAATCTCATTATGTATATCAACGGTGAAGGTCTCAAATCTGTGGGAAAGCGGCACTTCTATGGTCTTGACATCGGGACAGTCCTCAACAAGAGGCTCATGACTTGCAAAACGGAAATATATTATATTTCTGCCGTCAGCGATAGCCTGCCTGAGGTATGGCTCCATGAACAGTTTGAACTCCGAGAGTTCTGAAACTCTCCACACAACATTGTCGCCGAGCCTTATATTATCAAGTGCCTTGTCCATTTCGGGGATTCCCGAACAGATCCTGTCAAATGCAGCCATGGTAATGCCTCCTTTTACTTACAGGTCTTTCGCATAGCATACCGCACCATCAAGTTTGTCATATGGCGGATAATTATCTATGCGGTAATATCCGAGTTTTTCATAGAACGATACTGCTTCTGTCATCGCTTCCCTTGTCTGAAGAATTGTTCTTGTGAAACGCTGTTCCTTTGCCTTGTTTTCAATCATTTTCATCATCTCGACCGCAATATGCCTGCGGCGATAATTAGGTTCTACCCATACGCGCTTTATTTCAACGTCAGTATCTGAATAGGACTTCAAACCTGCACAGCCAACAGCGGTATCGCCGATATATGCTATAACAACTATGCCGATATTCTGGGAAATATTGTAAGGGATAAAGCCTTTCCTGTTCTTTTCACCGCCTACTATACTGCTGTAAAATTCCTCTGTTGCTAAATAGAAACGCTGAAAATCTTCATCGCTGCCATCTGTCCATTTGTATCGTATCTGCTCCATAGAAAGTCTCCTAATACAAAACGGCGCTCCTCTAAACGAGAAGCGCCGTTGCTCTTTACCTGAATTATATCACGGCAGATAGGATTTGTCAAGTATTCGCTTGACAAAATCAATGAATGGGTATATAATTACGTTGTTAATGCAAGGATGCTGATGATTCAGTGTCCTTTTTTGTCTTTTTGGAGGTAAATATGAAGGACGGATTCATAAAGATAGCTTGTGCAACGCCTGATATAAAGGTTGCGGACTGCCAGTACAACGCAGACAGGATCATTGAGCTCATCACCGAAGCCCACAGCAAGAGAGTAAAGATAATATGCTTTCCTGAGCTGTCAGTAACCGGCTACACCTGCGGAGACCTGTTTTTGCAGGATGCACTTTTAAGCTCGGCAAAAAGCGAACTGGTAAGGATAGTAAAAGAGACAGAAAAGCTGGATATTGTTTCGATCATTGGAATGCCGCTTACAGTTTGTGGAAAGCTGTACAACTGTGCCGTTATCGCAAACAAAGGCAAAGTCCTCGGAGCAGTTGCGAAGAAAAATATCCCGAATTACAGCGAATTTTATGAAATGCGTCATTTTACAGCTGCCAACGACGGACTTTGTGCGGATATACAGCTGAATGATGAATATACAATTCACATCGAAGAAACTGTATTTACCTGCAAAGAACTTCCTGAACTGGCATTCGGGATAGAGATATGCGAGGATATGTGGGTGGGTTCTCCGCCTTCTGAACGTCTTGCAGCTTCGGGAGCCGTAATAATTTTCAATCTTTCCGCAAGTGATGAGGTCATAGGAAAAGCCGATTACCGTAGAACACTGATAAAATCCCGTTCAGCTTCTCTTACCTGCGCCTACGCCTATGCCGATTCGGGCATAGGCGAATCCACGCAGGATATGATATTCGCAGGACATAATATTATTGCCGAAAACGGCTCTTTACTCGCTGAGTCAAAGGCTTTTTCAAGCGGACTGTCAATTGCTGACATCGACATAAAAAAGCTGTACTACGAGCGCAGAAGAATGAATACATTTTCAGCTTCGCCAAGTATTTATACTTCATACTTTTCTCTGAATGTTACTAATACAGTCCTTGACAGAGTTTTTTCTCAAACTCCGTTTGTACCGTCCGATAAAATGCAGCTTGACAGCAGATGTGAGGAAATACTCACAATGCAGGCTGTGGGATTGATGACAAGACTGCGACACATTGGCTGCAAGAATGCAGTTCTCGGGCTTTCAGGCGGACTGGATTCAACTCTTGCACTTATAGTTGCAGTACACGCTTTTGATTTGCTCGAACTTGACAGAAAAGGTATCCACACTATAACAATGCCATGCTTCGGTACTACCGACAGGACCTATAACAACGCCTGTTTGCTTGCAAAGGCTTATGGTTCGACGCTCATTGAAATAAATATATGTAGCAGTGTAATGCAGCATTTTTCTGATATAGGACAGTCACCTGACATTCACGATGTGACATATGAAAACTCACAGGCGCGGGAACGAACACAGGTGTTAATGGATAAAGCTAATCAGTTCGGCGGTATCGTCATCGGAACAGGAGATCTATCAGAGCTTGCCCTCGGCTGGGCAACCTATAATGGGGATCATATGTCAATGTATGCAGTAAATTCGTCCATTCCAAAAACACTTGTGCGCTGGCTGGTAAACTATGAAGCTGAAATATCAGAGGGCGAGCTGAAAAAAATCTTGTTCGATATACTGGATACTCCTGTTAGTCCCGAGCTTCTGCCGCCTAAGAAAAACGGTACTATATCACAGAAGACTGAAGATATAGTCGGACCGTATGAGCTTCACGATTTCTTCATGTACTATATTCTGAGATATGGATTTTCTCCGTCAAAGGTATTCCGTATCGCCTGCCTTTCATTCGCCGATACCTATCCCAAGGAAGTGATAATGAAATGGCTGAAAATATTCTATCGACGATTCTTCAACCAGCAATTCAAGAGATCTTGCCTCCCTGACGGACCAAAAGTCGGAACTGTTACTCTTTCTCCCCGCGGCGACTGGCGGATGCCAAGTGATGCCTCCGCGAATATGTGGCTGAAAGAATTGGAAAGTATTGATTATTAATTCAGCGATATAGATAATCAACCCTGCTTAGAAGTCTATTCTAAGCAGGGGATTGTGGAGCTGGAAACGTGACTTAAACACGCAATCTATGGTTAGAAAAAATATAAATCCCGACTCGTTTGGTATCGGGATTTATTGTTCCTATTCAGTTTGATATTGTTCCTTCTTCGTTAAGAAACGTGAGCATTCTGTCAAACCAACAATAAATGCGTTGCTCCTGAATCCGATGCAAGCGAAAGCGGAGTTGCCTAAGTCTATGCCAACAAATCCAATTTATTCGGGAACTCCGATCTCCTCCCTTATGAATGAAGATAATGGGTATGATCCAGAAATCACCTCTTTGCTGAAACGTCTCGAGAACCTTGACGACAAGCATGAGAAAATCGCAAAAGAAAGAGACGAAAACATAAACATACGAGGCAAATTCTTGTGTATGATAGGGCATCGAGGATATTTGACATCTGATTATGTAAAAGAGACATTCCCTAAAGATATTCACGAAACACTTTTGAAACCACTTCAAATCCTTGATCCATATGAAATGTGCTTTGCATTATATAATAATGAAGTGGTATGATTATTAAACACTGATAATCTAATAACTATAGCTTAAACGGAGGCTTTCGAGCCTCCGTTTTTTTATTATCAAAGAAAATTTTTCGGAAATCCTCCAAAAAAAGGATGGAAAAATTTGCCGTTTTCACTTGGTTATCACCATATCATCATATTGAATGTCGCATTCGTATACAAAGTCAATAACAGAAGTCGAATGAATATCCCATTTCTCAAATATTTACACAAAAACGAAACCTCCTTTTTTTGAGCTGTTTTCACATAGTGTTCTATGATATTATATAGACACAGTCAAGGGAGCGAAACCCAAGGCTGAATAACATATTCAAAGCCTGATATGCATTAAGGGCGGCGGATACAAATATGGTTTTTCTTTAAGAAAAGCATATATTTTGTACCCTTACCTTGTCATGCCATAATCAGGCGAGCTCGGAGTCTGCGTACATATATATGCAGGCTCCATTTTTGTGTCCGCAGAAAGGACACTAAAATGGGAAAAGTTTATAAGAACATTGTTATGGAAGACGTACTGGACATTATCAGAAAAAGGGGCTTCTACTTCATCTGCACAAAAGTACTCTATCCTGATTTTGTAGGACCGAAGTACATTATAGTAACCGACGATCCGGATGTAACAGTTAAGCATCCTAAGACTAAAGGAATGATAATTATATCTCCTGACAAGTTCAGTAAAATGGCTGAAGAGTACAACAGATATTTTGGTAATGAAGACAGAGAAAAACATCGTGAATCAAAATATCATATTGATGAAGGTTATTCCGAAGAAATAACTGAGGATGAAAACGGAGAACATCAGCTTAATCCCTTGAATATTGAATTACACCCAGTTGAAGATGAGGTTGAGAAGAAGGAAACAATTTCAGAACTGTATAATGCTATTGAATCGCTGAATCCTATGCAGAAGGAACGAATAGTTTTGTATTATATCAAAGGTCTTACTCAGCAGCAAATTGCCGAATTACAGAGAGTTAGACTCTTTACTGTACAGAAATCCATAAAGGCGGCAGAAAAAAATTTGAAAAAAATTCTAGAAATGGGTGGTAAAAATACCTCTCCCATTCCCCTATAAGTAGAGGGGCAAATAAAAAGCCTTTCAGAAACTTGAAAATTGAATAGCAGCACACAAGTGTGCAGCAAGATCGGTGTGGATACAATCCACGAGCCGCGGGCATCCATACGCCACGACCTCGGAAACGAGCGAGCGATAAATACGAGCATGGCGGTAGGAGTATAGCCACTCCTATTATGGCAATGACAGCCGACTTGCGCGCCCGTCCGTACCAGCGGCTCTGATTCCGTAAGGGCAGAGAGACAAAGATCTGCGTGAACAGCGAGGACTCTGTTCGGCTTGTGTGCTCCCCACCTGGGAGGGTGCCAGAAATGGTAAGAGAATATCCGAGGCCTTTGATTAAGGAAAATGCCGTCGCGCATAGTGACGGTAAAGTACCCCGAGCAGGGGTACGTCAGTATATGAAACGATATATGCTGACAACGATAAATCGGAGCTGCTTCCCGGCGGCTCCGTATACATATAAAGGAGAGTTATATGACCTTATTACCTAAACGTGGGGATATCTACGTTGCAGATCTGGGGCAAGGTGTGGGCTCTGAGCAGGCAAATGAACGACCTGTTGTGATAGTACAGAACAATAAGGGCAATGCCTACGCAGATACAACTATCATTGTACCCATTACCTCCAGAATGAAAAATGATATCCCCAATCATGTCATCATACATTACGGTATCCTGAAGAAGTATATAGGCTGTGTGCTGACCGAGCAGGTCAGGACGATATCTATATACAGACTAAAGAAGTATTTAGGTACGCTCAATGAAAAGGACATCAGAAAAATAGATAAGGCTTTGAAGATAAGCCTTGAAGTTCATAAACATGAGGTGAAATAATGAAAATAAAAGAATTAACGCTGAATTCAGCGGTAGATGGTTTCTTTAAGGACGATGAGAAGAACGGGCTCCAGAGGCGACCTGGTCAGATAGCCATGTCTCAGGAGATAGCTCAGGCAATAGCTGATAATAAGTCGCTTGCTGTCGAGGCTGAGGTGGGAATTGGAAAGTCAATAGCATATCTGGTTCCGCTGGTCATTCAGTATTTCCGTGAGCGCAAGCAGATGATAATAGCAACCTCAACTATTGCTCTTCAGGACCAGCTCGAGAGCGATATACTCAATGTGTTGGAACTCTTAGGAGTCCGTGCTGATGTGGAGATTGCAAAAGGAATGAAGAATTACGTCTGCCTCGAGCGTTTCCACAGATTCACAAGAGAGCATAAGGACTACACACGACAGTTTGACCGAGCTAAATATGGCTTACAGCTCAGACAGGATGTATATGTGCCGGATGAGGTGTGGGACAAGATATGCATAAACTCCTTCGGTGACAAATGCTCTGAGTGTTCATTCCGTCATAAATGTGAATACTCTCTTATGCGTGAAAGAATCAGAAATAAAGATGAGATAGTGATCTGCAATCAGAATATGCTGGTATCACATTTCATAAAAGAAGAGTCAGGTGAAGGCATATTCAAGCCGGATTTCAGCACACTGGTTGTCGATGAGGCACATAACCTCGAAAACAACTTCCGTGATGCTTTCACGACAGCATACAGCCAGAAAGAGATAAGCAACGAGGTCCTGAAGGCAACCGAAAACAGAAAAAACATACTTTCAAGCAGGATAGTCGAGATCATTCAGATGGTGGATGATTTCTTCAAGTATCTGAAATATGATATTCATCAGCAGCAGAGCAAATCTATAGACGATATGAGAACGTACTATTACAGACCTATCAGAGAGGTCAGAAAGCTCGTACTCAGGATACGCTCCGCTATGCTTGAGATAGAAATGCGGACCAATCGCAGACTTAACTGCCTGCAGATGTTCAGAAACCTTGAGAACAAAGACTGTCTTGTGTGGCTGACCACCGAGAAAGGCGTTAGAGTTAATATCTGCAAAAAGGATATCCGCAGGGAAATAGGACGTCTGCTGTTCACAGAATCCAGAAGAACGATACTTACGTCAGCAACGATAACCTCGCAGAACTCCGGAACACTCAGTGAGAAGTACAGGTATTTCCTGAACAATCTCGGCTGTCCGAATAACGTATGCGTTTCGGAGCCTAAGAAGTCTCCGTATAACTATGATAAGCACTCAATAATGTATGTATCAGACAAACTGCCTATTCCGAATAAACGTAATAGGACCGCATATCGTAACGCAGCTATTAAAGAGATAGTGAAGCTTCTGAACATTACAGAGGGAAAGGCACTTATTCTCTTTACAGCAAAGGATGATATGCAGTACGTCTTTAAAAAGCTGTCAAATATGGGCCTTCCGTATAAGATAATGGTGCAGGACGAAAGCACTACTCAGGAACGCAGGCTCGAAAAGTTTCAGAATAACGTGAACTCAGTTCTGCTTGGCACAGGAACCTATTGGGAAGGAATAAATATAAAGGGTGAAAGCTTATCACAGGTTATCATCTTCAAGCTGCCTTTCCCTGTACCAGATCCGATAGTGGAGTATAAAATGCGTAAAACAGAGTGTCCTCTCATGGATGTTGCTGTCCCTGAGATGATAATAAAGCTGAAACAAGGTGTAGGAAGGCTCATAAGGAGCTCCGAAGACAAAGGAATCGTATCGATTCTCGATCCAAGAGTAAGCAAAAGCCAGAATACAGCGTATAGGGAGGATACGCTCGCATCATTGCCCGAGAAGAATACAACCGAAGACATAACAGAGCTCGAAGAGTTCTGGAACAGGATCAAGGAGGACGGTAATCATGAATAATACTAAACCTGGAATGGCTGACTACATGCTTGCAGTAATGAACCAGATACTTGGTAGTGCTGCCGTAGAGAAGGAGGTATCAGAGACTGAGAAGGTAAGAATTCGTGAGATCAACGAGGTGACCGTCACAGAAAGGTATATGACGATAAGAGAATGGGAGGTTAACGCATGATGCACTTCATCGCAGGGGCGATGCTTGGTGGAACTCTCGGTGTTCTGGCAATGTGCCTCTGCATAGCAGCCGGCAGAGCTGACGAGGAATAAACGTATACGGCGGTTTGCACAAATGTGAACCGCCACATTTGTTCCCTTTGATGATACCAATTCCGAGCAGAGTGTGGTATCCTTGTGTGTTGAAAGGAGGCTCAGTATGGCTAATGTTACATATATTGCTCCGGTCAAAGCCGAGAGTACGATACATAAAATACGCTGTGCGGCATACTGCCGAGTATCTTCAAGCAGCGAGGACCAACTTCACTCCTATGCAGCACAGGTCAAGTTCTATAGTGAGAAGTTCATAGGCTCTGAAACCGAGGAGCTTGTGGATATATACGCAGATGAAGGTATCTCCGGAACAGGCACAGCAAAGCGAACAGAATTCCAAAGACTGATCCGTGACTGCAAGCGTGGAAAGATAGACCGGATATATGCAAAGTCACTCAGCCGATTCGCCAGAAACACTAAGGATTGCCTCAATACAGTAAGACTGCTGAGAGAGCTTGGAATATCGATATATTTTGAAAAGGAAAACATTGATACTGCCAAAACTAACGATGAACTTATAATAACAGTAATGGGCAGTCTTGCTCAGGAAGAATCGACTTCCATAGCTCAGAATATGCGCTGGGGTATAAGGAAACAAATGGAGAAAGGTGCATTCAAACCCAGGACAGCACCATTTGGATATAAATCAGAAAATGGGAAACTGATCATTGACGAACAGGAAAGCGAGATCGTCAAGGAAATCTTCAGGTGGTATCTTTCAGGCATTGGTACAACTCAGATAGCCAATAAACTAAATGATCAATATGGACGTAAAGGTGAAAAGCAGATCAAATGGTGTCACACCATTGTACGATATATCCTCTCAAATGAGCGATATATAGGAGATTTGCTGCTGGAGAAGACATACAGGACCGATACCCTTCCCAGTGTCAAAAAGAAAAATAACGGTGAAAGAGATCAGTTCTATGTTACCGAATCCCATGATGCTATAATAAGCCGAGATGAGTTTGAAAAAGTACAGCAGCTTATGTCGAAAATGGCCGTGAGATATCAACCTGAAAAAAAGAATAAATACATTATTGGAAGTATATTGGAATGCGGTGAATGCGGTTCAGGATATAGACGGAAATGTAATAATGGCACATATTACTGGACTTGTACCAGCCATGACAAAAATGCTGACAATTGTCCTGCAAAGCTGATTCCTGAAGATATAATAAAACAAGCATTTATATCAATGTGCAATAAGCTGATACAGCACTATCGAGAGATACTTCTCCCCTTACGTCGAAGCCTACAAGAACTTAATATGCGCCGTTTCAGCGGCAACACTAAAATAATAGATATACATAAGAATATCGCCGATATCAAGGAACAGCGCCATGTACTATCCAGACTCAGGAAAAAAGGCTTCATGGATGAGAAGAAGTACAACGAAAAGCTCACTGAACTGGAAAGTCAGCTCGCAAGGCAAGAACGAGAGCTGAAAAAGACGGCTAAGGCGGATAACGAGGATGACACTCTCGAGCAGCTTGATATCCTTATAGACAGCATAGAAAAACAAGATAATATCACTACGGAGTTCGATGAAGAACTATTCGGAATCATAGTTGAGCGAATAATAGTCAGAGACAAAAGCCTTGAATTCATACTTATATCAGGCTTGTCACTCAAAGAGGATATATAAAGATACGGTGCTTTGTGAACAAAAACAAAGCACCTTTTTTGTTGGTAATGGTGATAGATAAGACAGCGGATTTGTGGTATCCTTGTGAAGAAAGGAGGTGCAGAAATGGCTAAGAATCGAAGGATACCATTCGGTTATCAGATGATTAACGGAGAGATAACGACTCATCCGAGAGAAGTATACGCAGTTTCAAAGATATTCGCCGAATATCTCAAAGGAAGAAGTATGCTTGACATATCCAAAGATCTGCAAGCAGAAGGTATACCATATCATCCTTGTGAGGACAGTACATGGAACAAGAATATGATAAAGCGTATTCTGGAAAACGAGAAGTATCTTGGTACTGAGGTATACCCTCAGATCATATCTCCTGACATTTTTCACAGAGCAAATAATAAAAAGCTGAAGAAAGCGACTAATATATGCATAGTCCCCGATGAACTGAAAGAAATACGGAACATGACAATATGTGCCGAATGCAGAAAAAGGCTGTTTAGGAATCAGAACGGTACATGGACCTGCAAGTCATATCATTGCGGAGCATTTGAATTCAAAGCAACAGATCAGATGATATTATCGGCAGTACTTAATATGCTTAACTCAGCGATAGCAAATCCAAGTCTTCTTGACGGCGAAATCAAGATGAGGGTATATACCCCCTGACGGAAAAATACTAAAGCAGAATAATGAGGATATCACGCCTCATGGAGAGTCCTGAAATTGGATATGATCGAGTGAAAAGTGCGATATTACAGCTGGCACAGATGAAATATGATTGCTGTACATATAGCGACATTCCGCAGAAAACAGAGCTGCTGAAAAAGCAGCTTTCAGATAAAAAACAGCAAAATGCCCTTGACATCGAGCTCTTAAATAAATGTGCTGAATACATAACTGTCAGTCATAATGCTACAATAGGACTTGAACTTATAAACGGCGTAAAGCTGAATAATATAACAGAGAGGAGCAGAGAAATTGAAAGTTACGATGATACCTGCGACTAAGAAAATAAGTACTGATACCACAGATAAGTACCACCAGCTAAGAGTTGCAGCCTACTGCCGAGTTAGTACCGAGCAAGAGGAACAGCAGAACAGCTACCAGGTCCAGATAGATTATTATACAGACCTTATCAATAAAAATAGGGAATGGGAGCTTGCAGGCATATTCGCTGATGAAGGAATATCGGGAACGCAGACCAAAAAGCGTACTGAGTTCAATAAGATGATAAGGCTCTGCAAAAAGCGAAAGATCGACCTTGTTCTCTGCAAGTCTATAAGCCGATTCGCACGAAACACTGTCGATACACTTGAATACGTCAGACAGCTCAAGGATCTCGGCATCGGTGTTGTATTCGAAAAAGAAAACATAAACACCCTGACCATGACCTCAGAGTTCATGATAGCTCTGTACGGCAGCTTCGCCCAGGCTGAGTCGGAATCAATAAGCAAGAATGTATCATGGGGCGTAGAGAAAGCCTTCCGTGACGGAAAGGTACGGTACAGTTATAACAACTTGTATGGTTACCGCAAAGGTGCAGACGGTAAACCGGAAATAATACCTGAAGAAGCGGAAGTAGTAAGGCTGATATATAAAATGTACCTTGACGGCTCAACGCTTCGGCAGATAGCTCAGCACCTTACAGATTTAAAAATACCAAAGCGCGAGTGTACAGAATGGAACTTGATCGCTGTACGTTCAATACTTTCAAATGAGAAATATGTCGGAGATGCATTGCTTCAAAAGACGTATACAGTTGACTGCATCACACACAAGAAAGCCAAGAACAACGGAGAACGAGCAAAGTACCTTGTAACTGATGCACACGATGCGATAATAGATAGAGATACATATAACCTTGTTCAGCAGGAAATGACACGCAGATCTTCGCTGAGGAAAAAGAGTGATAAGTGTGTCACTGCACAAGGAAAATACTCGGGCAAATATGCTCTGACCGAGATAATGGTATGCGGCGAATGCGGCTCAGCATATAGGCGGCAGACATGGAACATACACGGAAGAAAATGTCCTGTATGGCGATGTGTGAGTAGGTTCGACAACGGTAACCGTTACTGCAAGCAATCACCATCGATTCATGAAGATAAGCTCCATAAAGCAATACTGTCAGCAATTAATGAGTACTATGACTGCAAGGATAATATAAAAGAGCTGCTGAAAAGCAATGTGGAACAAGCAATGGCAGGTGTAAGTCTGAAAGAAACAAAGGAGATTCAGAAAAGGCTTCGGGAGATCGATGATACCAGAAATGATTACATCACCCTAATAGCAGCCGGTACTATGGATGAAGAAGCACTGGACGAACAGTTCAAAAAGCTCTATACTGAGGAACAGGATCTTAACTTCCGGCTGAAAGCTTTGGAAGAAAACAATGATATCGATAATAATAAGAGAACTCGGATAAATCAGGCACTGAAAAATATAGACAACAGCTCCTGCGTGCTTACGGAGTACAACGATATGCTGGTCAGAAAGCTGATAGAGTGCATAAAGGTCAACAGTAAGACCGAAATAACGATAATCTTCAAAGGTGGGATAGAAACCACAGTTGAAGTGGAGAAATAATAAAAACATAGCCGCCAACACTCATATGGTAATAAAAAGCATATGAGTGTTGGCGTATTTTTCTTGGATAGAGATTACTTCTTGAAATTGTAATACATATAGTGTATAATAAAGGAAATACTATAGGATTCTATTTGACTCCTGTTTTGGGGAAGTGACTCAATATGAATAAGCAAGAAGCTTTTATAGAGATAAATAAGTTACAAGACGAGTATGTTGATGAACTAATCGGACTAATCAACAGTTCAGAGTATTCTTCTATGAAGGCTATCAACTTTACATCGCCAACAGGAACCGGCAAGACAAAAATGATGGGTAAGCTTATTGATCGCCTTCCGAAATACTACTACATTATTACAACTCTTTCAAAAGGTCAATTGAACAGACAGGTAAGAGATAATCTGATGAAAGATTGTAATAATGACAATTTCATAGTATATGGAAGTGCAGATTATAGAATTAACAGCAGGCTTGAGGCAGATGATATATTAAATCGCATTCCCAAAGGAAATGAATGTATCTGGCTGCGGGATGAAGGACATATAAGAACAAATCGCTTTGAAGAATTGCTTGCAGATCGTTGCTACAAAGTGATAAACTTCTCGGCTACAAATACTCATAGTGATATTCAGTGTAATTTTACTCAGACTATGATGCTGAGAACGGTTAATCAGACAACAGGCACACCTGAACAAGCTATAAGGAAACTCATAGAGATAAAGAAAAAACATAAGAACGTTTTCAACTACAATCCATGTGCTATCTTCAGATGTGTTGGTAATGATGATAAACTTCTTGAAATCATCATTAAGCTCTGCAAAAAGAATAATTTGAAGTATATTGATATAACTAACGAAGACTTTATTATGGCTGAACTTTGTGAAGATGATAATGAGTATGATGTTATAATAAACAAGTTCAAGCTTATAGAGGGAATAGATATACGAAGAGCCCATGTGCTTTATATGGATAATCAGCCGTCAAACAATGCTACGATTATTCAAGCAATAGGAAGATGCAGAAGAAATGCCTTGCTGTATCGTGACGATATTGATATCATTGCACCTGAAAATGACGAATTGTTAAAAGCTACAAGAGAGTGCTATGTTTATTATAATGTTGAGAAGATGAAAGTTGCTACAGATGAAAACGGCGAGCTTCAATATGCTTTTTGCAACTATGTATCCTGTCAGGAATTAAAAGCGGATACAACAATAGATGTAATAAATGGACAGCTTTCAAATGGACTGTATGTAATAGAATTAGAAGGAAAAACAGGCAGCTATAGTATAAAAGTTGATGAGCAAACAGGATTCAATGCTATTGAGCTAGCAACAGAATTCTACGACACAGTTATCCAAGAAGTAGATAATAACTATATTTATATCGGCGGATATCCAATAATGAAAAAACTTCATACCGAAAAAATAAAATTCTTCCCGATAAAGACTACAGAACGAAGGTATGATAGAGAAACAGACAGTTTTAGTATTGTTGATTGTGAGCCGTACTATTCTATTTGTGAAAACTATGATCAGTACAATGTGCCTTGTGATATTTCCGATACTGCTTTAAAACTTTTTAAATCTTTGGTTGAGAAATACGATAGAGAATATGTATATTCTAAAATCGCAAATAAATGTATTGATCTGCTGTATAATAATAGTGCAGCATATGATTTTGATTTTTTGAAAAAAGAAATAACTGATTATATTTCAGAAAACAGTAATAAAACCGGATTAAAAAAGTTTTGCCAGATGCTGCCGGACATAGGAAACAAAAGAATTGATATCTACGGTTTTACATACTCAATTAAAGAAATCTGCTCAGAGAATGAACTCCTGATAATACAATTACATTGCATAAATAAGAAAAGCTCCAAGATGTCAAATGACGATATAGAAGAGTATGTAGAACGGGCTGTAAAGATTAGATGTGCCTATTTCAGATACAAGTATTATTCAAAACAGCAAGCCTCTTTAATTATAGGAAAGGAAGCAGAAACACAATGTTCTATGAATGAAATGAACGAGTATGTTTCTGCATATAAACGTAATAATATACGAAACGACAATGATGAGTTTAATAAAATTATCTATGGAATAGAAGATAGATTCACTCATGAATATCCTTTTTTTCAATTAAAGCAAAGCTGTACCAGAAGTGAAATTATATTGATTCAATATTTATGTGTTAAAGCGAGTGATAATAACGAATCTGACGTTGTCATGATGAATGATTTATATGATATTCTTAAATTAAAGAAAGATTTTTATGTTTCGAGTTTTGGTATAGAAGCTGAAACAATTATGGATTTAATACTGGACAAAGACATTCAAAGATTATTTACGGGAATCAATCCAGGACAATTGTCGTTAGAGTTAACATATCCTGAAAAGGCTATTATAGAAGATGATAATATTCGCAGGTATTTTGAGGAATTTGATGCAAAGCTAGAGCGAATAAGTGCTTCAAAAGACTATTTTATGAGTTTTGACGATGTGCTTCAATCAATAATTAATGGCATGAACTCCACAAAAGATGATCTGACAAACGGACAAATCTATCATTTGAAATACTCATATGAGTCTTTGTTTGAAACAGCATCCGATACTGAAGAATTCCTGATACGCAACAAGTATATCAGGAAAATGGGGAGGATATCGAAGAAGGCTCTTGAAGAATTAGTTCTGTATACTCCGTATAAAAAGGTTGTGAACGATAGAGAAAGTGCCATAATCGGTGTGGATCTGATGAAACAGATCACTATGGACAATACTGCGATATGGATTGAATCCTCAAATGTAAGTTCAAAAATTGAAAGCTATAACAAGTTCAATTCTTTCCTGACTACGAGATATAAAAGTGAGTTGGAACAAGCCAAATCACAGTACTTTAAAGGAAAAAATAATTTTAGTCTTGATAAAAAATGCAACTCTATTGTGGGATATTGCGTTGAGTATTATTCCAAGTATTTGGTATACGGCAGATCGTATCTAGGCCATTTTATAGAGCAGGCACAAGAAGAAGCGAACTCTGACGCTATAAATGACTGTATAATTATCAGAGCTTGTATGCTCAAGTACAAGGAATTGATGATTCGAAGCTATGGTAAAGGTGTAGCTAAGCTGATCAATGTAATATCTGCACAGCAAATCGTCCAAGATAAGTACAGCTATTTTGTGAAACTGGTTGTTGAACTTGGATCCAGAACTGCAAGATTTGTAATGAAAGAATTGTATCATAATGTAAAACCAAGTAATAATTATGATCCTGACTTATCTATAGAGCATATCTCCGGTTTGGCTGACTACATAACTGCAGATACAATATTAGACGTTAAAGTTCGCAATTATATTGATGAGAAATGTGTTCGTCAGGTTCTTGCATACCATTACTTATCAACCAAACGTTCTGATCTGAATATAAAAAGAGTAATCGTATATGATTCAACAAGCGATAGAGCTGTGAAAGTCAATGTACAGGAATAAGGAGCTATAATATGTTTACATCAGAAGTAATAGAACAGCTTCAATACTATGTATACCGTCTGATTGACCCACGCACAGGACAAACCTTCTATGTCGGTAAAGGCAAAGGGAATCGAATCTATGCTCATATAAATGATGCCCTGAAGAGCTTTGACGGACAATCATACGAAAGCAATGATGAAGATGAGATCTCAGAGAAGATCAAGCAGATACGAGAGATAAAAGCAGCAGGTCTCGACGTTATCCATGTTATACAAAGGTATGGAATGACCGAGAAGGAAGCGTTTGAGGTCGAGGCAGCTCTTATTGACTGCTATCCGGGACTGACAAATATTCAGGGTGGTTATTCATCAGACCGTGGAGTCAACAGTGCAGAAGTACTTCAAAGAGTATTATCATGTGAAGAATTTGAAGATCAGCCTGACTTAAAATACTGTATTATCAAGATAAATGATCATGTTCTTAACGAACGTGGAAGTGTTTACGAAACCGTCAGAAAGCATTGGAAGGTCAATCTCTCAAGAGTAAAAAAGATACCTTATGTTTTAGCCTGCCATAATGGAATAGTTGTAGAAGTATATGAAATCGAAAAATGGTATCGCTCAGATGAAATGCCGAAGCGATGTGAGTTTATAGGCAAAGTCGCAGATGATGATATAAGGCAGCTTTTCATCAATAAAAGACTTCCTAAGAAGTATTGTAAAAAAGGTATGGCATCTCCGGTGCTTTACCATGATTGAGGTAAGCGAATAGATAAGATGCACTTCTTGTTTCAAGGAGTAGAGAAATAGTAAAACCCAAATGCTCCCTGTAACCCAAACTACAGGGAGCAGAGATACATATTTGTTAACTGAAAAATATTTCGGGAAATTACGTTTTTCTCTTGACAAATACAATGGAATATGCTATACTATGTATAGAAAAGAATAGCGCATAGGCGCTTTAAAAAACGGTGATATAAAAGCCGCTTAAAATTGCGGAAAAATGAATGTCATCAATTTTGTTATACCCAACCAGTAAAACTCACGCAACTGCGTGAGTTTTTTTATTGCGTGTCAATCGTTAAATAAAAAACTTTTCATAATAACCGCAACACCTGTATTACATCTGACGTATATGTAATTGAAAGCAGATATTCTCGTTTCCACAACAATGCAAGATCAGAAAAGGAGATGTTATTATGAAAAAAGCAAAAGCGATATCGTTTATCCTTGCGGCAGCATTGACCATGACATCAATACCGTGTATTCCTGTGACAGCTTTTTCCGCAGCTGATGAAAATGAAACAACATTCGTAAGCGGAGACTGTGAAGACGGCGAACTTGTAATCCCCGAAACCAAAGATGGCGCAACAGTGACAGAAGTATACCTTGAAAATGAGAAAGACGTGAAAACTATTAAGATACCTGTAACTGTAAAGAAGATAACGATTATCAATTGCCCGAATATCACTTCTTATGAAGTTGCGGAGGATAATCCGTATCTCTGTTCCGTTGACGGAGTTATCTATGACAAGGATATGAAAACCGTTCTCCGTTATCCTCCTGCAAAGGAAGATACTGAATTTAAAGTTCCCGATACAGTGGAAACAATAGGAGATTGGGCTTTTGCATATGCGAAGGATCTGAAAAAAATAGATTTCCCTGACGGGTTGGTAACTATAAAAGAGCGGGCATTCTCAGATACTGAAATTTCATCCTTTAACCTTCCCGAATCCTTAATTGAGATTTTTTCATATGCATTTGCAAATAACACTTCATTGACAAGCATAACCCTGCCTGCAAGCCTGAAACGAATTATTGACCCATTTCGTGGATGTTTGTCTCTCAGGGAGGTAGTTGTGCTGCATGAACATCCTGATGAAGATAATCTGTCCGCTTCCGGTCCCGATCCTGACGGAGATGTGTATTTTCAGATGTTTTCTCAATTTGGCAGTATTATGAGTAAAGACATAAGTATTTATGTTCCTGATAATTCATATGAAAGATATCTTCAATATTATTGGGGCCAAGAATGTAATTTACGGCTGCTCAGTGAATATGAGAAAATGCATGACGATGATCCCGATGCTCATGAAGATGTGGAATTCACCATCAGAGACGGTGTACTTGCTTCAGTCAGAATGTATAGAGGAACCTCTGTTGTTGTTCCTGATGAAGTCACAACCATAGGTGAGGGAGCGTTCTATCATTGTACAGATATGGTATCGGTAACTTTGCCCGCAGGTCTTAAAGAGATAGAATCCTATGCATTCAGTCAATGCACTTCCCTTGAGGAGCTTGTGGTACCTGACGGAGTTGAAAGGCTGTACTTCTCTGTAAAAGACTGCCCGAATCTTAAAAAGGTAGTCATCCCTGAGAGTGTCAAGGAGATATGGGGATTTAACGGTTGCGAAAACGTAACTATATACGGCAAAAGCGGTTCTGAAGCTGAGGTATTTTCTGTAAAGGCAAATTTCCCGTTTGTCGCTCTTGATGACGAAGCTCCTTCCCGACCTCTGGTACTGTTTTCGGATGACGGTACGGAACTGGAGAAGTTCCCTTCCAAATACGAAGGAGAAACATACACTGTTCCCGAGGGAGTAAAACGAATAAAACGCTATGCATTTGCCAATTGCAAAATAAAGAAGGTCATACTTCCCGAAAGCCTTGAAGAAATCGAAGACTATGCTTTTTCTCACGCAGCTTCTCTTGAAAGCGTTGAATTCAATGAAGGGCTCAGCGTAATAGGTATGTCTGCTTTCAGCGGATGTGATCTTAGATCGGTGAAACTGCCAGAAAGCCTGAAAAAAATTGAAGAATACGCTTTTGAAGATAACACTGAATTAAGCGAAATAACTATTCCCGAAGGTGTTTTAAGGTTTAGTGCTCCGTTCGGTGGATGTACATCCCTTAAAGAGATAACAATAAAAAGGGCGGATAAAAAAGTATACGAAAATCATTTTAGTTCTTTAGAACCCAGTGCTGACGAAACAAGGTATTCCGGATTATTCGGAAAAAATCAGCCTGACAGCTGCTGCAATGTGTATGTACCCGATTATGTTTTTCCTGAATATGAAGGTTTATTTTATTCGGAACATAACCTGCTTGTGCTGCCGGAAAGCATGAAAGGTCATACTATACTTGACGGGGACGTCAACGGAGACAATGAAGTAACTGTTGCTGATGCGGTAATGCTTCAGAATTATCTGCTTGGAAAAAACAAGGATATCTTATGGTACAACGCTAATATTATTTCAGAATACTCCAGTTACTATAAAACAGGTGAGGTAGACGTATTTGATCTTATTGAGCTGAAGAAAAAGCTGCTGAAGCCTTAACGGCAGCTTGCTTTGTGCTTATTGCACAAAAATATTGACAATCACTCAAACGGGTGCTATAATCATGAATATAGAAGGATGACGGGGATCACTTCATCATGACATAATATAATGACAAAAAACGGAGGGAATCAAAATGAAAAAAAGAAAGATAATCTCAGCCGCAGCTGCCGTAATGATGGCAGCAGTAACACTTGCACCGCAGCTTCCGTCAGCATTTCCTGCTGCACGTATCTGCACTCCCATAACGGCAGAAGCCGCTAAAAATGAGGTGCGCATCAAAGTTGTGGATATGGCAACGGATATGCCCATTGAAAACGTGGATGCCGCCGCATCAACTGTGAAGGATTTTTCAAGGGAAGACAGCAGATTCAGCTGGAACACCTCGGATGCCGTTGAGTTCCCTATCGAGGGCGCTTACAACAATGACTGGTACGTTAAGCTGTACAACGTTCCCGAGGAGTACAATTATAACGCTGTCTACACCATAGACAGGGATACACGCACTTTCGGCGACTACACTATCCGCCTTGTCAAAAAGTCGCAGGATAACAATGTAACGATCTGTTCAGCTCATGATGAGCCGGTGGCGAAAGTCCTTCTCAAGGCTGCTGATATGGATGTTTACGACAAAAAGGGCAACTGGTTCTGTACTATCAAAAGCAACGAAGGCACATATCTCCCCGACGGAGAATATTCAGTGAAGTTCAAGGAAAATGTTCTCGAAAACTCAGGAGTCTGCGTAAAAGGTGAGGCATCACAGAAACTGACCATTAAAGACGGTGTGCCGACGGATACGATTTTTTTCCTTTTAGCATCGGATGAAGAAAAAAAGCCGAATGTATCTTTCACCATAAAGAATGAGGGCGAAGATACATCAAGCACCGAGGACCTTGGCAGAGTCGTCATCACAGGTGATGGCTTCACGCTGGATACTGACGGTTCCGCATATCTCGGCGACGGACATTATACCGCTCACCGCTATAATTTCCCGAAAAATGGTTTCAATCAGACAGGCAACGAAGAACGTGATCAGCACAACATTGATATAATTGCAGACAGCCTTTTAAATAAAACAGAGGATATCGAATTCAATGTGGTGGACGGCAAGCCTGACCGTGACCTCGTTTTCGTAAAAGTTCCCGTCAACAGGCCTGCTGAGGAAGAAGGCGCAACCGCTAAGATAAAGATAGTTGACAAGGCAACAGGCAAGAATATCGAAGGCGTTGACGTTGAGGTCATTGCAGGAATTAATGCTACAGGCAAAAGTCTCGCAAAGTGGAATACTTCCGATGAGGAGGAAAAGGTGCTGACAGGTCTTAGCGGAAATCCGAATCTGGCATTCGGAATAGATCTCAGCAATGTCCCGGAAGAGTACGACTTCCAAAAGCGTTATATCTTCGGTTTTGCCAAGGACTCAAAGGAAGAAAGCTGGGTAGTCGAACTGGAAAAGAAGAACGGTCCTGTTGCAGAAGAAGGCGCAACCGCTAAGATAAAGGTAGTTGACAAGGCAACAGGCAAGAATATCGAAGGCATTGATGTTGTGGCTATATCTGGACTGAACGCTACAGCAAAATCCATAGCAAAGTGGAACACCTCAGATGAAGCCGAAAAGATAATAAAAGGCCTTGCAGGTGATCCACGCATCGTATACGGAATAGAACTCAGCAATGTTCCGAAGGAGTACGAATACAACAAGCAGTATATTTTCAGCTTTGCCAAGGACTCAAAGGAAGAAAGCTGGGTAGTCGAACTGGAAAAGAAGAACGGTCCTGTTGCAGAAGAAGGCGCAACCGCTAAGATAAAGATAGTTGACAAGGCAACAGGCAAGAACATCGAAGGCATTGATGTTGTGGCTATATCGGGACTGAACGCTACAGCAAAATCCATAGCAAAGTGGAATACCTCAGACGAAGCCGAAAAGATAATAAAAGGCCTTGCAGGAGATCCACGCATCGTATACGGAATAGAACTCAGCAATGTTCCGAAGGAGTACGAATACAACAAGCAGTATATTTTCAGCTTTGCCAAGGACTCAAAGGAAGAAAACTGGATAGTCGAACTTGAAAAGAAGAACGGACCTGTTGCAGAAGAAGGCGATATCGGATTCAGACTCTACAGCAGATACAAAGGCCTCTGGGACAGAAAAGATAACGAAATGGTCGGCTATGTTATAATAACTGACGGCGCTGATGATTTTATCGGCAAATATAAACTTGATGAAATGATCTCTCTCCCCGACGGAAAGTACAAGGCTGAAATAGAAGTGAACAGTAAGGGTTACAGCTGTTTCAGTGAACAGAAGATACAGTTCACGGTGGATGAAGGAAAAGCCGTAGAGAATCTGGATTTCAACGTTGAAAGATGGAATTTCAATGAAAACGGCAGCGGCGATGCAAACGGCGACGGCACTGTGGATATCTCAGATGCTGTCCTCATTATGCAGTCAATGGCAAATCCCTCAAAGTACGGTGCAAACGGCACTGACAAGGGACATCTCACAGAGGACGGAAGCAAACGTGCAGACGTTGACGGCGGAGGCGTTACCAATAAGGACGCCCTGACTATTCAGCAGTATCTGCTGGGAATGTTCAATTTTGAATAAAATAATTGCCCCTGACAGGATGGGTACTTCCCTGTCAGGGGCAAAAATATTATATGCGCCTTCTGCATATTGCTGTGTTTTCAGCTGTTATGCTTTGGCTTGTTCCTTCTTTTCACGGGTGAAGAGGTACTTCAGCAGCATAGGTGTTGCTATGCTTGACACGATTATCAGAAGTATTACGGCAGTAGAGAATGAATGGTCGATAATGCCAAGATCAAGTCCCTTGTTTGTGATGATAAGAGCAACTTCGCCTCGTGTCATCATTCCCACACCGATCTTCAGGCTGTCACCCCAGTTGAATCTGCAAATCTTTGCCACAGCGCCGCAGCCGACGATCTTGCTGAGGAGGGCAACCAGTACAAATCCCACAGCAAAGAGTATGACTTCACCATTCATGGTCTCGAAGCTGGTTTTCAGTCCTATGCCCACGAAGAACATCGGTGCAAAGAACATATAGCCGTTGATGCTGACTCTTCTGTCGATGTACTCGGCATCACGCACATTGCAGAGGATGATTCCTGCGATATATGCGCCTGTGATATCAGCGATGCCGAAATATTTCTCAGCCACGAATGCCATGATGAAGCAGAGGCTGACCGCAATAATGGGGATTCTTCTTGTGTGGACGTGCTTTTCGTCGTATATCTTGAATATACGGTAGATTATGTAGCCGAGGATAACCGACAGCACCAGGAAGAGAACTACCTTTCCCGTTATCAGCAGAGGATTGCTGTCGGGGTCCTTGAAGCCGAGGACGAATGTGAGAACGATGATACCGATTATATCATCAATGATAGCGGCACTGAGGATGGTCTGTCCCACACGGCTTTTCAGATAGCCCAGTTCTTTCAGCACCTCAACGGTGATACCCACTGATGTGGCAGTCATGATACAGCCTGTAAAGACTGCCTTGAAGAATTCCTCACTGCCGAAGCTGGCAGCACCGTGGAATCCCATATACAGCAGGCTTCCGCCAGCAAGCGGAACGAATACTCCGACGCAGGCGATAACAAGAGCGATAAGTCCCGATTTTTTCAGCTCCTGAAGATTTGTCTCCAGACCTGCGGAGAACATGATGAGGATAACGCCTATCTCAGCCATCTGATTGATAAAGGCTGAGGGCTCAACTATACCCAGCAGACACGGACCGATAATGAGGCCTGCCACAATCTCTCCCACCACCATTGGCGCTTTGCATTTTCTTGCAAGAAGGCCGAAAAGCTTGGCGGAGATGAAGATAACAGCGAGATCCCGCAATATCTCATAGGTTTCCATATAAACATATCCTTTCTTAACGCTGTTTTTCTGAATACCAACAGCATAAAAATAAGGAGCATTGCTCCCTTTGACATATCCTATTATACTCCCATTATAAATATAAGTCAAGTGAGGGGAAGATATATGTTTTTGTAATCCTGCAAAAATGGAACGGCGAGGGCGCCGTTCCCTACAGATTTATAACAAAAAGGGCGCACACTGTGCGCCCTGCTACTTGAAGTTTGTAGGGGAGGGCGCCCTCGCCCTCCCGTTGGTTACAATATTACCACTTTCGGGAGCCCGTGGGCGGGCTCCCCTACAATTTACGATCACTATTTTGATGCATTTCTGTATCTGCCCGGTGTCATGCCCACTGATGACATGAACTGGCGTAGGAAATACTTGCTGTCCACGTATCCGCATCTTTCGGCTATCTCTGCCATATTCATGGGTGTTGCCGTTAGGTAATACTTGGCACGGGAAATACGTGCGGATATGCAGTCCTGATGTATGCTTACCCCGAAGCACTTCTTGTAAAGCTCACGGAGATGGCCTGCACTGTACGGGTAAAGCTTGCGGAGTTTTTCGGGCTCGAAGCTTTCCTGCGGATTCATATAGATATAGCTGCGGATCTTGAGCATTTCCGCATAATGCGGCTGACTGCGCATCTTTTCTGCACGAAGTCTCTTTTCCTCGATAAGCTCATTGCACTCGTCAAACAGCTCTGAATACGGTCTGCCCTCGCACTCCACAGCAGCACAGAGGAATGAATCGGGGCCGTACTTTTCCATATACACCTTATGCTGGAGAAGCACTGAACAAAGCTTGTCAGCGGCGGTATCGGGCTCGCAGTCCTCCCTTATGATGCAGAGGTAGGTATTATCGTTTACCCTGCCGCTTATCTCCTGACTTCCGCAGAACTGGCGAACTGCCTCGGCTGCGTCCATAACAGCAGCCACTTTGCCGTCAAGGTCTGAGAAGTTATCGGTGGAAAGGCACACTTTGAGTATGACCATAACAGCACTGATATCCTCGTCTATGACAGTCTGATACAGTGCCCTCATGCCGTTTTCGTTGAACATACCGGTAAGTGTATCTCGGCTGTCCGAGAGATTCTGGCAGTGGGTCAGGTACTTGATATCATTCTTCATGCGGAGAAATTCCAGCCCGTTTGACACTGACTTTATCCAGTTTCTGTAGATATCGTCGTAGGTGTCGGGACAGTCATATTTCAGCACGGAATAGCCGAACATCCTGTCATTGCAGAACATCGGCGTGAAATAGTATACGCACGGGATATCCCATCTGCTGAGAAAATCGCCGAGGTCGTACCTTTTTATCTCGAAAGGCTGCATCTCAGACCATGGAACGATACTCTTGCAGGACAGCAGTTCCGACGGCGCTGTTGCTTCGGAGTCGTACCAGTTCTTGTAGAGGCAGAAAACTATATCGTTTACCGAGCGCACCTGCCACTGGAATGAACCGCAGGTGGAGATGAATTCATCGAGAGTACGTGAATCTGTCAGCTTCTGGTCGAGAGGATTGAACAGATTGAAGTGCTCGAAATCCTTCTTGACTCTTGCCAGCTTCAGTTCCTCCATAAGCTGTTCCTTTTTAACGCCGCAGCCGCAGCTGTCGCCGTGGATTATCTTTCCTCTCGGAACGGTAATTTCGGTATCCTCGCCGCAAAGCTTGTTATATAGAGTAACAGCCGCTATCCTGCCTATCTCGCTTCTGTTGCGCTGATAGGTGGTCAGGATGGGAGTATGTATCTCTCTGCCGCCCACGAATTCATAGCCTACAACCGCCACATCGTCAGGCACGGAAATGCCCAGTTCTGCGAATTTATCGATAAGGCCGTAAGCCATATGGTCGTTGCCGCAGACGATACCCTGAGGAAGTTTCAGTTCTCCGCTGGCATATCTCTCAGCCAGATCCTCGCCGGAATTCATCCAGAAATTGCCGTAGAACACCTTTTTCTCGTCGAACGGAATGCCGTGGGATTCCAGCGCTTTCCTGTAGCCGTCCACACGCAGGCGGGATGCCTTGATGAAGTCATAGCCTGTCAGGATATGGATATCCGTGAAGCCGTGTTCCTCAATGAGATGGTTGGTCACATCCTCCATATCATTGGTATCACTGGTATTAATGAATATGCAGTTTGGAAGTTCCAGTCCGTCGTGGACATTTCCGAGAACAGCCACGGGAATGGATTTACGGAAGATATAATCCACAACGTGTTTCCAGAGTTCATCATTGACGAATGACTCTGAAATGAGTATAATAGAATCAATATCTTCGGAAAGGATAAGGTCATAGATCCTGTTCTCGCAGAAAAGGTCCTGTTCCTTAACGTTCGGGTTGTAGATATTGGAGATAACGACAGTATCAATGTTATATTTCTGATTCTGAGTTACGATACCGCCGATTATCTGCCTTTGCTCGATGCTGTTGGCTTCTGCGGCTACAACTCCGCAGATCGGACGTTTCTTCTTATTCAAATTTTTCACCCCTGAAAGTTGTCGTCCTGCACATTGCAGGAAGAGAGCCCGCCGGTTGCGGACTTTTCATTCTCATAAATCATTACCGTTCCCGGGAGTAAGAACTTGTCTTCACATATATCTTACGAAGACAAGTTCTGATAATACTCTTAGGAAAAGTATAAGAACATAATAACGATTTGTACACATTTATTATACAACATATTAAAGATTTTGTCAATACCTGTATCGGCATTTTGTCCACCAAAGATATAAATTACATATTGCCCTATCGCATTTCTGCAAATACAACAATAAAAGGAAATATTATTGTCTAATTTCACGAATTTATAAGATCCCTTCGTCATTTCCCGTTTTTTCCGACACCTATTATACAGAATGACACCTATTACATAATAAAGGAGGCATTACATATGAACGATATTTCAGAAGATGTCCGACTGGCAGGTCAGGGCAGTTCAGAAGCATTTGCAAGGCTTTACTCCACCGTTTATAAGGATATGTATCACATCGCCCTCTACAGTCTCAGAAACTCCCACGATGCCTGTGACGCAGTAAGCGATGCTGTACTGGACGCTTTTTCTTCCATAAAGAAACTGAACGATCCCTCTAAATTCCGCAGCTGGATAATGACCATCCTCTCAGCCAAGATAAAACGCAGGCAGAAAGAGTACTTCTCCCCTGCTGAATCAATCGACGATAACACTACCCTCACCGATGAATTCAGCTACGACAATGTGGAGCTGAGTGAGGCTCTCGAAAAGCTGGACAGCGATTCAAGGCTGCTTCTCTCAATGTCAGTGCTGGGCGGATATTCCAGCGGCGAGATCGCAGAGATATGCGATTCCAGGCCGAGCACCGTCCGTTCCAGACTTGCAGCCATAAAACAGAAGCTCCGGCTGGAGCTTTCCGCAGAAGCATAAAGGAGGCTTAACTATGAATAACGATGAGAAGGTAAAGGAAATGCTGGAGAAAGAACCTGTCCCTCAGGAACTGGAACCCGAAAACATAAAAGCTATGCTGGATGAGAAAAATGCAGAGAAGAAAAGAAGCGGCATATCCGTGGCTGGCCGACTTGCCGCCGCAGCCGCTGCCTGTGCAGTTATAGGCGGAGGCTCTTACGCCTACCTTAAAGGTGTAAAGCCCGAGAAGAACAGTCACGATATCAGCACTTCTTCGATCGTGGAGGAGTCCACTCTTCCCGAAGTCCAGCAGACAAAGGAGCTTTATTCTCAGCAGGCTTACATGAGCGGTGCTTCCGATTATTCACAGATCTACGAACTCATGAAGACCGCCTCGGAGAATCAGAAGAAGCAGAAGGATCAGTACAGATTTACCGATGGCGCAAAGACATTCGGCGGAATAACTGATGACGCAGTAGAGGAAGCCATCCCTGCCGAGGATTTCGAGGACTTCGCTCCGGAAGCAGAAGCCGAGGAGTCATATGCAGCAGACGCTCCAGCAGTTCAGTCTGTCGAAGATAATGCAGGCGGAGATTATGAATTCAATGAAGCAGACAAAGGCGAAGAATCCGGGGTATTTGCTGAAGAAAGCTCCATCGGCATCGAGGGCTTAGGCGGTGTTGACGACGAGGAAAATCCCGAATTCTCCGACACCTACAATCAGGAAAAGGATGTCCTTGAAGCCGATATCGCCAAGACTGACGGCAAGTACATCTACTACATAACCTGCGGCATCAACGGCGAGGACGGCTCTCTGCTCCGCTCAGCAAAGGTCAAAGACGGAAAATTTCTCAGCAGCCATACGACATCCGTGGACATACAGTCCTTCTACGAGGGCGCTGACTACTGCGGAAGCTACGTTGAGGATATGTACCTCTACAACGATATGGTGGTCATCATAGGCGAGACTTTCTCGGAATGGTACGAATCCGACGATTACCTCTACAAGCAGACCACTTTTGCCGCATTCTATACCACAGGCGATTCTCCCGAGCTTATCGACGTTTACTATCAGGACGGCAGCTACAAGGATGTTCGTATCGCTCCTGACGGAAATATGTACCTCCTTACCAATTACACATCCGATGACTACTCCGCTATCGATGACCCCGAAAACTATCAGCGCTACATCCCGCAGTGCGGACTTGAGGGCAGCTGCGGACTTATCCCGCCCGAGGATATCCTCCTCACTCCCGAGGGCGACACAAGAGGAATAACATATGTGACCTACTCCATCATCGGCAGCGTTGACCTGAACGAATCAGGCGCTCCGAGAGCCGTTGATAAAAAGGCTCTTGCCGATTATTCGGGCGAACTCTATGCATCTGCCGATAATTTCTACACCTCCGTTTACCACGGCGAAAAGACCGATATCACACGTATCGCCATCGGCGGAGGCGGTATCGCTCCTGCGGCATCGGCTTCTGTTGACGGCTTTGTGAAGGATCAGTTCTCCATGAGCGAATACAACGGCTGCCTCCGTGTGGCTGTTACCCGTGATACCGTTGAAGAAGGCGAAAAGCCACGCTGGTGGGAGAAACTTACCGACACAAAAGAGGCAAGACTGTACACAGAAGATACATTCAAGCGTGACAATGCCATCTATGTTCTGGATATGGATATGAACGTGATAGGAAGCCTTGAAGGCTTCGGCGATACTGAATCCGTCAAGTCTGTCAGCTTCCAGGGGGATATGGCTTACGTTGTAACATACGAACAGACCGATCCCCTCTTTGCTATCGACCTCAGCGACCCGACTGCACCGACTATCCTTGACGAGTTCAAGATCAACGGTTACAGCTCATATTTACAGCAGTGGAAGGACGGCCTCCTTTTCGGATTCGGCGTAAATGCCGACGAGAATGCCATTGAGACAGGCATCAAGATGGTGATGTTCGACAACTCCGATCCCGAAAACCTGAAGGAAGTGGGATTCTGGTCACTGGACAGAAACGACGAAAACGGCTACAGCTGGGTATCTTCTCAGGCAGTATGGGAGAGAAAGGCTCTCCTTATCGCTCCCGAAAAGAACCTCATCGGCTTCCCTGTTGAGTGCGAAATAGAAGTCAACGGCAGCTGGGAATATGAGAACAAGTTCATGTTCTTCTCCTACGAGGACGGTCATTTCGTGGAGAAAGGCACTATCGAAGCCGAAAATAACGACTACTACGATCAGTTCATGGTGAACCGTGCAATGTACATCGGCGACTACGTTTACGTCCTCTCAGGCGCAAGATTCATCGCAGCCGATATCAATGATATCAGCATCACCGATGACCTCATTTTCAGCGAAGGCGACAGAGTGGAAGAGACCACGACTGCCGAAAATACGGAAGTTTCCACAGAGGAGACAACTTCCGAAGAAACAACGGAAACTACCGAAACTTCCGCTGAAACTACAGCCGAACCCACTACAGAGGCACCGACTGAAACTACCGCAGAATAATACTAAAACTCAGGGCAGATCTTCCACCGTGAAGGTCTGCCCTTTTATTACAGGGCAACAGCATTTACTTTTAAATAAATAATAAAAACCGCCGAAGGCGGCATTCCGGGGTCAAGGGGGATGTTATCTCCCTTGCAGGGGGTGAATGAGGGGGACAGCGTCCCCCTAAAAAAGCAGTAAAGCAAGCGCAGCGATGCTTTACGGACGTTTCTCAATATCTATGATTTAACGCAAAAAAGTAAATGCTGTTGCCCTGCCTTTTATTATGGCCATGCTTGACATTTATAGTATGTTATGTTATAATAGCATATGTTGCTATATAATTTTGATATAGACATTATTGTTCAGGGAGGAAATTATATGAAAATCAAAAATTTAGTATGCACACTCGCTGCAATGGCGCTTCTCAGCAACAGCGGAACAGCTGTTGTTATGGCGGAGGATAACGCTGATACTGCCGCCGCAGCTGCCACTGAAGCCGCAGAAACTGTTGAACCTGTTACCGCTGATGATATCAAGGGTACATGGTCAGGAACTTATACAGGCAGCACAGGAAGCACAACTATCGAAAGAGAAATAAGCCTTAATATCGATGAATGCGATGCTGACGGAAAATTCAGCGGTGTGGCTACCATCACTTCTTCAGAAAATCAGAGTTACTGCTTCAGCGGCACCTGCGACCTTGCTACAGGTGAGATACGTTTCAAAGGCGATGAATGGATCAAGAACGCAAACAAATGGTCTTTTCTCGATTTTAAAGGTAATTTAGTTTCCGGCAAGATCACAGGCCTCACTGACAACAAAAAAGATCGTCCTTTCAGCCTTGAGAAGAAATCTGACAGCTTCGTGCGCTATTCCGTTGATCCTGCCGCTGTAAAGCGTGAATGGTACGGAGAATATGACGGACATAGCGGCAGCGTTGTTGTCAGAAGAAACATCAAGTTCTCGATCACCGATATCTCTGATGACGGCAAAATAACAGGAAGCGCTGTATTCTCACCTTCCAACAAGGCAGAAGCAAAGTATGCCCTGGACGGAAGCTACTATTTCACCGGAACTCTGGATGAAAGATACGGACGCCTGCGTATCCAGGGAAATGAATGGATAGAACATCCTGCAATGGAAAATTTCACTTTCATAGAATTTATAGGATCTGTTCAGGGCGATATTATAGATGGCACGACCGAAAACGGTATCTGGAAAATGGAAGCCACCAGCATCCTCAAGGGCGACCTCAATTTTGATAATAAGCTTGGTGTAGAAGATCTTGTTATCCTTGAAAAGTACCTGCTTAACGACGGTATGCCGTTCAATAAGACGCTTTTCTTCTACGCTGATATGAATTCAGATGACAGCGTAGATGTATTCGACCTGATCGAACTGCGAAAGGCAGTTATCAGATTCAGTGATAACAATACAAAAAAATGAATTCTGCCCCCTGACAGCGCACATCCGTTTTATGGTGTGTTCCTGTCAGGGGGCAGTATTATTGTAAATCGTTTATGTCGAAATGCGGCTATTCTGTTTTATCATTCGCCGCTGCTTCCGACAAGCATATCATAGGTCACGCCGTACTTTTCGGCAATATCCTTTGCGTAGGAGGAACCCTCGGGCTGTGCAAGAGCTACCTTGAATGAGCGCTTCCCGCCGTCAGTACGCATTATCAGCGAAGCCGCTCCTGCTCCGCTGCTTTCACGGGTGAACTCCTCGGCGTCCTCTCCCAGTTTGTGCATATGGGTATTGTATATCGTCCGCACCGCTTTGGTCAGGAGTGCCTTTACCGAATCCTTTGCGATATAGTAGCCCTCCTCAAATGAGGTTGTGGAGAATGTCTCATTCAGCAGCAGAAGGCTCCTGCTTGTGGACTGAGTGAACATCTCCCTGAAACGGACGCACTCCTCGCCCAGTCTTCCCAGATCCATAGTCTTGTCCTCGTCCGCAGGGAAATGGGTGAATATGCAGTCGCAGGGAACATAGCTGAAACTCTCAGCAGGGACGAAAAGTCCTCCCTGTGCCAGAACAAAAAGCTGACCGACAGCCTGGGTTATTGTGGTTTTTCCGCCCCGGTTTGCACCTGTGAGTATATATACGGTATGCTCCTTATCAAATGTAAGGTCGTTGGGGACGATATCGCTGACATTTTCCATGTTCATTGCCAGCTTCAGATTGTAGAATCCCTTTGCCTGCATGGATTCCTCTCCATCCGAAACGGGCTGAGGCTGGCAGAATACGCATCCTTTTTCCGTAAGACCGCTGATAAACTCCGCACATCTGATGTAATAGATAAACTCGGGCACCAATCCCGAAATATTGACGATGGCCACCTCTGCGTATCTTGTAAGGGTGTCCCTCAGTTTCTTCACAAGGGAACCCAGCATCTTATTCACCACGGTATCAAGGTAAAAAGTCGCATTGCCCGTACCATCGCCCTCGGGAGTATTAACAACTGTGGAGCGGATATTTCCGTCAACAAAGGGAGTATTTCTCACAGCCGTGAAGCCTCCCAGCTTTTCGATAAAAGCGCCGACATTTGCATTATTCTCCTTTTCGATGAGCTGATAATGCATATCGCCGTCCCAGTCAGCGGTATCACGGATTTTGTCCTTTGATGCTATGGCGTCGGCAAAATTGCTGACGATGCCAGACTTTTTGAACTGCTTTTTATTTACAGAGATAAGACCGATGCTGACGGCTTCAAAGCGCTCGTTGACATTGACTCCGAGGGTAACGCTCTGCACATCGGAGGCCTTCACTTTAAGTTCAGCGATATCCTTCTTCATATCGGTAAAGCAAGCCTCATCGTAAAGTTCGTTGATATGCTCCCTCAGTGCGGTCAGTCCCTCCGACTTTATCCTCTCGTCCGAAAGGCAGTCACGCATAGTCTCAACAGTTCTGATATAGCCATCCAGCTCGTCAAGCCGGTGAAAGAGATGCCACAATCCCAGCTCCTCATCCGAGGTCCTGTGCATGGTGGAAAAATCCTTCATGAACTGTATCTTGTCAAAAAGCTCCAGCATAGTCTTTCTAAGTTCGGGTATTCTGAGGATATCACCGAATATCTGCTGACGGTATACAGCGACTTTCCCGTCATCCGTCATTTGCGAAAGAACATTCGTAATAAGACGCTGTTCCTTTGCATCGCCTGATACAGCCTGACAAAATGCCTCAAGCCCGAGATCATGCATCACATGATCGGGAAGTCTGCGGTATTCCGGGGATGTTCCCGCAGGCTGAAGCAGACTGAATCCGTTATGTTGACTCATATTATCACCTCTCATATCTTATTAAATGGAAGCCTGAAATCCTTCGATCCGGTCTTTCACGGCAGTCACCTCATTCAGTTCAGATTCATTATATCACACCGGCCCGGGGGCTGTCCGGACTTTTTCTGCACTCTTTGCCGGAGCGTCATCAGTAACTGCCGCCCTCAACATCAATGGCTTCTTCAGTCTGCCGTGTGTCGCCTGTAAGTCCGCACCATGCGCAGGTCATACGTTTTTCGCCGTTCCAGCAGGAAAGCTTTCCGCATCTGCTGCACTGCACGAAATACACGGCCTTGCAGTAGGGGCATCCGTTATACTCATCGTCGGGGATGAGATTTCCACGTATCACCGACTTGTCAAAGCCTTCACGGGCGGCGGTGCGCTCATTCACCTTAAAAGCCCACGTCCTGTACCAGTCACCGTGTCTCTCCTCAGTGCGCACTCCGTAGATACCGCCGGTTTCGGGGCACTTCATCAGTATCACTTCAGCCCTCATTTTTATCACTCTCCTTTGAATTACGGTATTCCGTAGGCGATACCCCCTCGGAATGTCTGAACTGACGCACGAAATAATTGTACGAAGAATAGCCGCATTCATGGGAAATATCGGTGATAGTCATATTGGTCTCCGTCAGGAGCTCCTTTGCCTTTTCGAGGCGAAATTCTATAAGCTCCTCGATTATGCTCTTATTGAAATAGGTCTTGTATATCTTCTGAAGATAGCTTTTGCTGAGGTAGAGGCTGTCGGCGATAGTGCTGATATTCCACTGCTCCTCGGGGTGCTTGCGCATTTTTCCCCTGAGCTGACAAAGCTTGTCGAACTGCGGATTGGAATTGCTGTCCGATGTGGTATAGGTGTAGACACGGTTTATGGATGCCTGATACACACAGCCCGAAAGTTCATCGAATGAGGAGATAGTCTGAGTGTACGTGCCTATGGAGAAATCCGCAGGAAGGCTTCTCCTTTCCTCATTGTCGGAGCGGCGTATCAGTGAGCATATATCCTCGTAGACCTTTTCCGTGCGTTCCTTTCCGAAGCTGATGATACAGAACATCTGCGGCGACCATACTCCCACTATCTCGCCGGGAGCGGCACATTTTTTCAGTATAGACGCAAAGCTGTTGGTTATGCGGTTGCTTTTCTCCTCGCCGTCCTGATAGTAGGCTTTTTTCAGCCCGTGAAGCTCGGCAGCTATGCACTCAACAGTAAGGCTGCGGGATGGCGACTGTGCCAGTTTTTCCCTGAAAATACTGCATATTCCGTTTCTGTTGGGCATTCCCGTAACGTCGTCGTGCATAAGGGCTTTGCCTGCGGAAAGGACGGTATTGTTCAGAATGGCACGTATGCGCATCTGCTCAAGCGCCACGTTTACGTAGTTTATCCACTGATAATATATGGGCGAGAATGTCATGGGTTCTTTGCCGAATGACAGCGCCGAATAGCCGAAGAAGTTGTCATTGTAGTGGAGCGGCGAGATGTAATACGCAGAGGGATACTTCTTGTCGCCTGTGAAATCAGGCAGCACATCCGATGCAGGAAAACTCTCGTCCATGCCGTACTCACGTCTGATGGACGATTTTGCAAGTACAACGTGCATGGCGCTGTCTACGCCGAATCCCAGATTTACAGCGGCATTATCAGCAGAAGTCGATGACGTTGAGCGGATAAAGCTGTCCGTCAGGCATATCCTCAGCTTTTTCATCTTGTGGAGGAGATAGGTGTAATTATCCAGTCTGTCGGCAAAATCCTGGATATTTCCCGTGTCGGTTATATCGAAAAGCATATCGCCGTAGAGGAAGTAATTCTCATAGCGGTTGTTGATGATGTCGCTGCGGCTTTCCTTCTTGCGGATATCGGTACTGCGGCGGCATCCGCAGCTTTGTCCGAAGGAAAGTCCGCCGTACTCGTTGCGCACCTTGCTGCATATCTTTCCCGTGATTATGCGGTAAAGGCGGCGTACAGCCTCTGCGCCCAGCTGGAAATTAGGGCGGCTGTAGCTGGTGATGGACGGGGAATTCTGTTTCGCTTCGGGGGAAGCGTCATAGCCTGTGACAGCTATATCCTCGGGGACTCTTATTCCTCCCTCGATAAGGGCATTGCAGAGAATTATTGCCGAAACATCGTTGCCGCAGACTACAGCCTCGGGGCGTTCAAGCTCTCCCGAAATTATGCGCCTTGCCAGTTCGTTGGCGGCATTATGCCAGAAATCGCCGTATATCGCCCATTCCTTGCCTATTGTAATGCCGTGCTTTTTCATCGAGCGCTTGTATCCGCTGAGACGCTGTTCGGCGCTGTAGGTCTTTTTCGGGCCTGTCAGGCAGTAGATTTTCCTTTTGCCGTGGACTTCGATGAGGTGGTCGGTGATGGTCTCGAAAGCGTCACAGTCGTCCACGGAGGTGGTCTCGAAATTCTTGTGGTCGCTGAAATCGAGAAGCATTACAGGCTTTCCCGAATTGCGGCAGAGCTCATCGATATAAGCCCTCATATCGTCATTCTGTATGGTATTTCTGTCATAGATAAGTCCGTCGGTCCTGTCAGAGAACAGCAGTTCAAAAATCTGCTTTTCGGTATCTTTATGCAGTGAAGTCAGAGAAAAATTATGGAGAGGAGCAAATATGGCTATATCACAGTTTGAACGGAAGCTCTGAGAGATTATGCCTCTGAGTATCTCCGCCTGAAAGCTGATATGGCAGTCGGCAGCAATAACTCCGAGTAAGATTCTTTTGCTCATGTAAAGCTCCTTTCGGGATGAAGATATACTTCTTTATGTGTACTATTGTATCATATCCGCAGTCATATTGCAAGACTATTTTACACATTTTCTTCTCCCGAAAAAAATAATCTTCTCAATTAGATACTTTAGTAGATTGTTTTTCGTCGGATTCTGAGTATAATAATATTGTAATGAGATGTACGAAGCATCGTAACAAGAACGGCTACCCTGATGTTTCAATCGTTACAGGTCACTTACGATTCCGGTTCTCCCCCCCCTCTCTGAGAACTCCCTATCCTACGGTGCTTACATCTCCAAGGGTTCCTCCGGCAAGTGCAGGAAGCCGGAAGAATCCATCAGCAGTATTCACTGCAAATAGATTTTGCTGCTGCTGACCGTCTGTTTAGGCGTCAGGTGGCCGTAAAAGCGCAGCAAACTCTTTCCCTCTATTCTCTATGGCCGAGCGGCCTGATACCTTTAAGCTTCCTTCGGGAAGCATTTTTTTTTGCATTTTTATAACGGTGTAACGCTGTTTTTCAGATTGATGTTATTACAAAAATATACGGGCGCTTTCCGAGCGCCCGTTATCCATAATAAAAAAACAGCGGACAGATCTTCCTGTCCGCAAGAGGTAGCCTCCCGTATCATGCCACAGTTGAACTGTGCCCTTACGCATGATACGGAAGGATGGTTGACAGCATTATACTGCCTTACAAAGAGGGATATCCTGTTCCGTATGAGGTGAAACAGAATGAATGAAAGGAAAGATCCATGCCCATGAAACGGCACGTGACCTTTTTATACCAGCCCCTGCTTTTTCAGCTCGTCAGCCACGAGCTTAGCTACAGCCTTTGCTCCTGTTTCGGTGAAATGAGTCATGTCAGTTCCGCCTGTGGAGCACATATGGTACTTGTACGCAGCGTCATAACCAATAGAATTATAATGCTGTACCATAAGAGTATTGAGGTCGATAACAGGTATATTGTAATACTTTGCAAGCTGTTTCATAGCATTGCAGTAGTTGGTATAACTTCCCTTGAAAGTCTTTGAGCCCTTGTCATATGCCTTCAGACCAATAACTGTTGTTACTAGGATCGGAGTTGCACCCTTTTTCTGTGCGCCTTCGATGTACTTTGCCATGTAATCCTCGAAGCTTCCCTTTGTTCCGGGAACTTTTCCGCTTGTGGGAGCATATCTCTCAGCCTTGTTTGAAGCGGCATCGTTTATGCCGAACTGTATCAGGAGATAGTCGCCCTTCTTGATAGTGCCGAGGATAGTGTCAAGACGGCCGTTGTCGTAGAAGCTCTTGGAGCTTCTGCCTGCGATAGCCTGGTTGGATACGGTTATCTTGTCGGAAAGGTTGCTTCCCAGGAATGCGCCCCAGCCCTGCTGAGGAGCATAGCTCTTGTTGTAGGTCTGTACTGTGGAATCGCCGGCAATGTAGATAGTTCTTGCGGCATTCTTGTTTGTATTGTCAACAACAGGTGTTGTAGGAGCTTCGTATATCTGAGCTATCGGCTCATCGGTCAGCTCGGTCTTCATGTAGTCAAGGTTAGGACCGCCCTGAGCAGATGCGGATGTCATCTTGATGGAGTTGCTGCCCTGCTTCAGAGGGAGTACTATTCCACGCTCTTCCCATTTGGTCCAGTCGCCTGTGGTAAGGAAATCCTGCATCCAGTAGTCCTTGCCGCCGTTGACTTCTATTTTCATTGGACGGTTGTCAGCTCCGCCGTTGGCGATGTTGAATGTGCAGAGGTAGTTGCCTGCCTGAGGAGCGTTTACAGTCCATTCGATAGCGCTTGTATCATTGTTGTCAAGGTTAACGTATGACTTACCTGTGAAGCCTTTGTTGGTATCCTCGGGAGCGCCGTTGGTTATCTTCATATCAGATGCAAAGTAGACATTTTCCAGCACGGGGGCTGCTTCTGTCACTGTTGTTGCAGGTGCGGATGTTGCCGGCGGCTGAGTCTGCTGCTGAGCCGAGTAGGACTCAGGAAGATTGGATATTACTCCGAGGCAGTATTTCTGAATTGCAAGTGCGTCTGCATTGGTAAGTCCGTTGCCGCTTTCAGATACGTCACCATTTGCTCTGCCCTGATCGGTAACAGAGAACTTTGAAGGATTTGAAAGAGTCTGCATGATAAGTACCGCGTCGCTCATGTCAACTGTTCCGTTGCAGTTTGTATCGCCCCAGAGTGTGGCTGACTGCTGTGTCGGAGGAGCCTGTGTAACTACAGGGATATCTGTAACTACGGGAGCTGCTGTTGTTGCAGGCTCTGCTGCCTGTGCATTTACAGCTTCAATGATGAATTTCTGATTTGCGCCGCCGGAGTACTTGTACTGCTGAACGTTTGCGCCTGCATTCTTTGACTGCTCATTTACGTCAAGAGCAGAAGCATCGTTTGTAATCTTAGTAAGGATAGCGTAAGAACCATCGTTGTTCTTCACGAACTTGAACTGCTGGTTGTCGCCCTTGTTGAATGTATAGAGCTCAATATTAGCTCCGTCAGTGGTCTTCTTGCCGTTTACGTCGAGAGCATAGGAATTGCCGTCGCCCAGCTGTGATACAAGGTAATAATAGCCGTTGCCTGCTGATACAGCCTTGAACTGGCTTGCCTTGCCGCCATTTGCAGCCTGCTGGACATTTGCACCGTTAGCGCCGTTTCCGCCTTCGATATCAAGGTAGAGACCGCTGTTCACGTTTTTGAATGTGTATATCTGTCCGTCGATGATATCTGTTGCTGCTGTCACGGGAGTTGCAGTCACAGGAGGCTCAGTCACTGTAGGCTGAGTCTGCACAGGAGCATCAGTTACCACGGGAGCTGCTGATGTGCCGGGCTTCTGTGTGAACTTCGTTGCAAACAGCTCTGCAAGATGTTTTGCACCTTCACGGTTCGGGTGAACGTTATCGATGTACATTGCGTCAGCCTTGGATGCGCCGATGGATACGCAGTAATCCTGCCAGAGATTGAAGAGGTCAACTATCTGGCAATTCTGCTCCTTTGCGACCTCCTCAAGCTCAGCTGCATAGTATCTGCTCTTAAGGAGAGGCTTCTTTGTATAGTCGCCCTTACGTCCCTGCTGCTTGACGAGAATAACATCCATTCCCTTAGCCTTGGCTTTTTTTGTCATGTCGCTGATGTACTTCTTGTACTCATCGCCCTTGTAATACTTGGTATCGTTGATACCTATGGAGATGATGAAAACATCGCCCTTCTTGCCGTACTTTTCAATAGGAGTGAAGTTGCCGTTATTGATGAATCCCTTTGCGTATTCACCGCTGGCAGCCATATTCCTTATATTCCATCCCTTGTCGACGTATCCGCCAAGCATCTGTCCCCAGCCTGCCTGAGTGCTGGAGTTGAGCGGATAATAGTTGCACACTGTTGAGTCTCCGCACAGCCATATTGTGGGTGGGAGTGTTGTGCTGTCGGAATACTTCTTGATTTCGACAGCACTTATGGTATATGCATTTCCTGCCTTTCCTGCGCCTGCACGGATATTGAGCTGTCCGTCAGTAACAGGGATAAGCAGTTCATGTACTGCATTGTTGCCTGTCATGTTGACTATCTGGAGCATATCCTCGATGAATACGCTGGTACGTCCTGTGTTTCCGAGAGTTACCTTTACGCTGTAAACACCGTTGGGCACATCCACGTTGAGGTTGGTCTTTCCTGTGAACTGCACAGCATCACTGAGTTCGTTCCTGCCTGCTGCTGCAACGTTCTTAACATCATTTCCCGAAAATCCGTAACCTTTTGCCTTGCTGTACTTGTCGTTGGCACTTACTCCTGTAAATCCGTTCTGAGCATTTCCGCCAAGGTCAAGTTTCCAGTTTTCGGCAGCTGCTGAAGCTGTGATCATCTGCATAATGCCATTGTTTCCGTAATATGGCAGATATGCGGATGTGCCTGTTGTAAGCAGCAGAGCTGAAATGGCTGCTGCTATCCTTTTTACACCATTTTTCATGCTTATTTCTCCTTCATTCAGCCGTATCGGCTATTTTAATATCCCGTTTGCGGATGTAATCCGCCACTCATAAATTAGCTAATTTATTTGTTGATACTATTATAGCACACCAGTGTTTGAATTGAAATGACTATTTCTATCATAATATTGATAAATTATTGCAAGGTTTCTACAGAGAGTTATGTAATTCGGATAAAAAAAGTTCCCTCCGACAGTTTATCCGCTGCCGGAAGGAACTTAAATTTAATATTATCGGGTTAAAATATAAGTTTACTTATTATTCTTGATGTAATCATCGAAGCTGCCCTTTTCGGTGCCTGCCGATGCCTTTGCATAGTATGTGAGGATAGTCGTTGCATCACGGCCGTCGATTATGCTGTCGCCGTTGACCTCGGCTGTGATGTTCTGTCTGTATCTGAATTTTGTAGCCTTGCCTGTGGATGTTGCTGCATAGTCAGTAAGCACCATTGTTGCGTCACGGCCGTCGATGATACCGTCGAATGTTACATCGCCCATCATGTATGTGCCTGCTGCTGCCTCATATGTCTTGAGAGCAGCTACGGGATATGAAGCCTTGTCCGAAAGATTCTCGTAGATATCTGAGAGAAGTCCGCCGTCGTTGTGAGTATCGCCTAAAGTTGTGATTATCTTTGAAGCAATGGCAAGGTGTCCCTTCTGATTCGGGTGAACATCGCCTGTGGAAAGCGAACCTGTTGCAATGTCAACGAAGTATGCAGCGTGTCCCGGATTAGCATCGGACTGGGTAACGCCATCCTCCATGGATGTGAAATCAGTGCGGATGTCTGCCTTCTTCACACCTGTATCTGCTGCAACAGCGGCAAGCTGCTCATCGAATGAAGAAGTAAGGCCTTCTGCAACGTCTCTTACCTGGCCGACGATATCGATATACTTCGAGCCGCTGCCGTAGGTCTTGGCAAGATACTCAGGTGTAAGCTGTACAGGCTGATAGATGTTCTGTACAACTATCTCTGCATCAGGATTTATGCTCTTTATCTCAGCGATAGTGTCAGTGAGATTTTTGACGATATGTGTCTTTATGTAGCCGTTACTGGAGTTGCGGAGCTTTGAAGCTGTACCTCTTATCTCGCCGAGGAGTTCAAGAGCGTTCACCATATTCTTTGAGAAATTCGCAACACTGTCAGCATCTACCATTTTCATAAGGTCATCTATAGTCGGCTCTTCCGGGATGTCAGCCTCTGTGTAGCCTGCCTTGAGGAAATTCTTGAAATCGTTGGCAGGGTTCGGCTCAGCAAAATATGTGAGCATACTCTTGCTGAAGTAATGGATAATGTCGTTTCCGCCTATGGAAATAACAACACATTCAGCCTCTTTGACTGCATTCTTCTGCTCGTCTGAAAGCTCCTTTACGCTTTTAAGAAGCACATCGCTGTCCATGCCTGAGGTTGCGTAGTTTGCAACTGTACCGCCGTAGTAATCCGCAAGTATCTCGCCGTAGTTGTGCTCAACGAAGCCGTCTCTTATTTCGCCTGCTGCTATGCTGTCGCCTATCACTACGAAATCCTTTTTATCGTCGTCTGCTGCTGAAACTGTGACAGCCGGGAAAGAGGCCATCGTAAGGGCTGCTGCCAGAATAAAAGAAAGATGTTTTTTCATAATTTACCTCCTGCAGGTCAAATCTGAAATCCCCCATAAGAATATTTTCAGAGATGCCGTTTATATATATGGGAACCTCTAAAAACCCCTTCCAAGAAAAATCAGCTATGCACGGCATCTACTGCGTAAACCTCCCTCGTAATGTGACAGCACGCCTTCGGGAGCTTTCATTGCATCTGCCGCATCATCTGATCTTTCTTCATGAAATGAGTTTTTAGAGATTCCCATATGACGATTATATAATATTTTTTCACAAAAGTCAATAGTAAAAATCAGGTTTGCTGTAAAGATGCATTATCCACAGCTCACCGCAGTACATACCGCAATCAGGGCAACAGCGTTTACTTTTAAATAAATAATAAAAACCGCCGAAGGCGGCATTCCGGGGTCAAGGGGGATGTTATCTCCCTTGCAGGGGGTGAATGAGGGGGACAGCGTCCCCCTGACGAGGTAGTAAAGCGA
>ACOK01000113.1 GCA_000174895.1 Ruminococcus flavefaciens FD-1 | reverse complement strand
AGCCGCCGATCACCCCGGCGGCAGTACAGATATTTTCTTTCATTGTATCATCCTTTCAAATTGTCACATCTATAACCTTCACAGCGCTGATCATCGGACTGGTATTGTCGGTGACTGCTTTCCATGCAAGGTAATACTCTACCGAAGGAATGTTACTGCACTCATGCAGTATATTGACATAGTTGCCCACAGTACCGAGCCAGCCGAACGGAACAGAAATAGCACTGTGATTCTGGATAGCCTCATAGATATACCTTGCTGTCTCAGCTGAAGAAAGTCCGGTATTATTTTTCGGAACAAGCCACATCTCACCGATATCCGTAGCACCCGACTTATAACTCAGCATGATCTTTCTGTTACTGCTGATGTGAACAGATTCAACGCACATCGTGTAAATGGTCTGCCCCCAGTTGAAGTCCGGCTGATTGTAGTAGATCGCATATCCGTTTTCTTCACAGCAGAAATGCGGATAATTCTCCGTGAATCCGGCAAGAGAACGGTATCCGTCGTTATAGAAGGTGTACAGCTTTTCGCCGTAGTCGTGGAGCGCATCAATGGAAGCCCTGAACAGCGTGGCATCCGGCTTTGTCTGCGGAATTTGCAGAACCTTCGGCACGAGCGTATTCAGCTTTTCAGTCTCAGAAGCCTGCACGCCCATAGTAGTCAGATTTCGGGCTAAGGCATCCCTCTGCTCATCAAGAGCAGTCAGATAGTTTCCGATACTCATTCGCTCACCTCCACGATGTTGGAAAGCGCCTCATCCACTCCGGAGAGTGCAGTTTCAACGGCTTCAAGGCGTGTGTAAATGTCCGTGATAGAAGTTTGCGCTCCCTGCATATCATAGAGGATCTCAGTCTTGAAGCGCTCGAATACTCCCTCATTGACACCCACACGCTCAGTCAGATTCATGGCTGTAGTATATGCATCGTTCCAGCGAGTGACATGGGATTCTGTGATACTGTTCAGCGTTGTGAGGTTGTGATGCCAATGCGCCTGTCCAACAACTGTTGCTATGGATGCGATATCATCGAGCATTTCCTGCGTGATGCCGTCCAGCACTGCCTTGTTCGTATGCGAATGTGCCTGCGCAGATACTTCACTGAGTCCGGTTGACAGTCCGTGCAGAGCGCTTGCGGTTGAAGCCTGAAAAGCAGCCTGATCACGCATATACTGTTCTGTGATGGTATCCAGTACATCTTTGTTGTTATGTGTATGCGCCGCAGTACTGATCGGGAGAAGTGCTTCCCGGATATCATGAATATCATAGGTTGTTGCATCCTCAAACTGCTGCAAGCCCTGCAGGTCAGCAAGGAGCGCCGCCGTCAGAGCGTTCAGCACATCGAGATTGTTATGTGTATGCGTACTCGGTCTGAGGTTCTCCACAGCTTCATTCAGTGTCTGAATTCCATACTGTGTTCTGTCCTCAAACTGCTGCAAACCTGAAAGTTCAGAGAGCAATTCCGGCGTGATCGCATCGAGCGTATCTTTGTTATCGTGACTGTGTGCCTCCTCTGCAACAGGTGCGATCTCACGCTCTATAATGGTCGTGACCTCAGATGTTTTCGGGTACTCCGACATATCCGGTGTGATGCCGTCCTTTCCCTTCAGACTTTCCAGCCATTCCTCTTCCGTGCCGATATAGCCGTGTTCAACGGCGATCTCATAGGCGCTTTTGCCGTCAAGACCGTGCTCCGCATCCTCAATGCGCTTCAGAAGCTGCGTATACAGATCAGGTGTCGGCGGGATAGGCGGTTCATCACCCTCAAAGCCGGATTCACGGATATTCAGCGTTACCGGAACAGTTGTTGCTCTCACAGTCGTATCCGATTCCGTATCATAGCCGAACACAGCCATTTTCGCCGCACCCGCATGAAGCTCTGCGGGCAGATACAAAGTCGTTCCCTCTGTGCCGAGCACAACGGAATACACCTCATCACACTGTGAGAACTGCACCACCTTGTGAAAACGCTTCCAGTCTCCGTCAAATGTGAATTTGAACTGCACATACTGGATCTGATGGTCTGCGAGAATCTCTCGCTCCACGATCTCAATGCTCTGGTTTTTACAAGAAATTTCCACATTATTCTTCACCAACTTTCCACTCATGATTCTCTGCATCCCATTCCATAAATCCGTCAAGGCACTGGATACGGGTAAGACCTGACTGTCCAACCTCCATGCCGCCTTTGCCGTCCCAGTTGGACTGCTTCGTGATTGCTGCCCAATCCGCAAGACTGCCTTCGTAAGTGATCGTTTCAAGTGCGCCGCAGTAATTGAAGCAGTGTTCACCGATTGTTGTGACCGTGTGCGCCATTGTAAAGCCCGTGAGAGCTGTGCAGTTAACGAACATAAAGCCGCCAATCACAGAACCTTCATAACGGACGGAGGTAAGTCTCGTACAATCACGGCAAGCATACTTTCCAACCGTCGCTACATTATGAGGAACTGTGAGAGAAGTAAGAGCGGCACCCCAGAAAGCACCACCGCCGATTGTTGTAACGGCATCGGGAATTGTAATGCTGTTCAGCTTTCCAGCTGCACTCGGATATTCATCCGCAGGCATAAATGCACCGCTGCCGATCGAGGTGAGTGATGTCGGGAGAGATACAGATTCCAGATTCAGACAGCGTTCAAAGGCATCCTCACCAACGGTTATAATGCCTTCGGAAACAACGACTGATCTCACTGCGTCGTTCCTGTAGAACGGTGAGCGATTCGATTCAATGTCGTAGTCATACATTGCGCCCGTACCCTTCACAAGCACCTTTCCGCTGGAATAGAGCGCATAGTACGCATTTTCACCGCACTGCCCGGCAGCAACAATATCTCCGATATCCTCAACCTCAGCTTCAAGTTCATCCACCTTATTGGTCAGCTCTGCAATGGTCTCGTTGTTTTCCTGCACCTCTGCGATAAGCTGTGCCATCTGCGCCATAAGGTCAGTGACCTTGCATTTGCCGAGAATGCACTTGCAGTAACCGCAGACATTGCTGTCCTCGCGGTAATCGAACCAATCGCTCTCTGTAATTCGTGAAGCTCCCGGATTCATGCGTACAGCATACATCAGTAGACGAACATGATCTTCATCCTGTGGGATAGTCGGAAGCTGTGGGTTCTCAGCCGGAGTGCCAGGGAAAAGTTTCAGCGAAACACTACGGACGGATTCTGTGGTATCAAGATAGATTGCAATACCGACATATCTCGGCAAGGACTCGTCCTGATACGACGTGAGATCGATCACATACCGTGAATCGTTGATAAAATAGTGTCCGTTGATCCATGCCTTTCCGGTTCCGAGAACCACACCGAGACCGCTGTTTGCCGCTGTTAGCTTGAAGTTCTGACCGTAGGTATCAAGGATACCGTTGCAGATGATACTGGACAGATATGCTGTGAAGTCCTCCGCTGTATAGGTTCTGTCAAGCCCTTTTGAATTGAAAAAGCCGCATGAAAATGCCATAATATCATTCCTTTCTGAATGTCGGTGTCAGGCTTCTGCCGTTCTGATCGAAAGCCTCGATCATACCGATGAGCTGCACTTTAGGCTGAATCATTCCGAAACGCTTATGCTCCACGGTCACATAGTCACCGACATAATAATCACGGTTATAGACATACTGTGTAGAATCCGCTGCAATCTCCGACTCTGATGCAGTTTTCGGATCGACCAGCTTTTCGGACCCGCGTGTTTTCAGCAGTGCAATATACTGCTCCTCCGGAATCGGCACTGTTTCACCTTCGACCTGTTCCTCCTCGGAGATGTCTTTCGCATCAACATACAGCTCGTAGCGGTCGAGATAGGTCGGCTCATTATCCACACAATATGTGGTATGTTTTCGCTCCGAGCCCTCACCGTGGCCGTAGATATAGGCGAAGTTGCGAGTAACAGCAAAATCAGAAGCATATGAGAATGACAACAGATTGCTGTAGGCATCGGAAAAGATGATATGTGGATTGTCCTCTTGCATCAGACTACGGTCAGTCCCCTCTGAGAGATCAAGCACCATTTTGTAGGTCTCACCAACATCCTTCACAAGCCTGATATTCGCCGTTCCGCCGATTTTCTCGCAGATGGTGTATACCCATTCCATTAGATTTTCGTAGGATACCTGCAGCGTTGCGGTTTGTTCCCAGCAAGACCCCGATACTGAGCCGAGTGATAAGCCGGGAATGCGACGGTTATCATTGAGGAGCGTATTCTGACTGACAATATCATGCACAATTTCGCTGTATGTCTTCTGCGCCGTGACATTATATGTCGGGTGAATGATGCGGCGCTCCAGCAGGCACATGAGGAAGCGCCCCCGCACTGTCAGATAGTCGCCGTTCTCGGCATCTGTGTCGATCTGCACAGAGTCAATAATGCCGAAATGCTGGCTGTCATCATCCCTGCCGACAATTCTGCCTGTCTGGAAGATTGATAGATTCTCCGGATTGGCGGCGATATACACTTCAAAGCTGCCGCACTGATAATACTCAATATCCCACAGTAGCGAGGAAAAACTGTCACACACTGCTTCGAGTGTGATCGTTAGGCTGTCTGCCTCAGCGTCCATTCTGTATACTTCAATCTGCATATATCACACTCCAAGATAAGCATTTGTGTGTACGATCGTCACTTTCAGATTTTGCAGTCCGGTACCGCGCAGATAAAAGCGGTTTTTGCCTTCACGCAGCGTCAGCCAGGTTGAGCCGGAAACAAGGCGGTTGATGATGTTAGTCTTAACACCGCCTCTGTCCAGTGTCACTGTTTTATTACCTGTCTTTGTTGTGACGGTAATGATATCACCTGCGAGTATTTCTCCCGTGATTTGCAGATATTCGTCTGTATCCGCATTATACAGCGTAGGAGAACGGGCATCTTCGAGTGCTTCGATCACAAGCGTGAAACCGATCTCGTCGCCGTCGTTGATGATCTCCATGATATTCTGTGTATTGTATTTACCCAGTACAAACGGCTCCGGGTTACTCTCGGTCGGGAACGGGAAAGTGAATGCGCCTGTGATTTGGCTGTAATATGCCATGACGGATTCTGTGGAATACCAGTAGATGTCCGGGCAGAGAATAGAGATTTGTCCGGTGACAAGTTGCTCGAAGTTGCTGACCTCGCAGGTCTCCACATAGCCCTCAGTGAACACATCTATGCCTGCGGTACGATAATACACTTTGACATATCTGCTCGGTTTCACTACCTTGTATAGCTGATGCCTTCGGGCTTCTACGCCTACACCCCGCATCTCAAAGTGAATCACCACATTCCGCTTTTCTATGAATGCGTTGTTCAGGTAGCTGCCGTCCATGCCAGCATAGCTTGATGTGCTGATCGTTCCGGGTGGAGGCGACAAGCCCTCGACCTTTGCTGTCATATACTGGTTGGCGGTCGTGGTCATGTCAACACGATCACCATTGGCATTTTCAAGGATAAGTTTGAAAAACATGGTTGCACCCCCTTTACTTATTCGGACCGGATATGCTATAATAGAAAAATGAGCGGAGGCTCTCTGCGCTAAATCGTAGTTTATCAAGCTATCTGCTAAAGAAAGGAGGAGGCAGTGACTATGATTGAGATTTCCTATCTACAGATGTTTATTTTTATAACTCTCATTTGGATACTTGTGCGATTCATAATTGCGATCAGATTCAAGAAATTTTCGGTAAAACGCGAACTACAGATGCTTCTTGTCTATATATGCCTTGTAGTTATTGCAAGATTTGTATACTTTCCGTTACATTTTATTAATGGGAAAATAGGTACACTAACAATTGGATTTTCAAAGACACCGTTTGACATGATAAGCTTAATCCCGTTCTATTTTCTCTTTGACAGATATGATGGATGGCTTATCAATATTATCGGGAACATGGCAATGTTTATACCTGTAGGAATAGTATGGCCTATCTGTTTTCGCAAGCTTGATAATATCAAAAAAACTGTATTCGCAGGGATTTGTTTTATTATCTTTATTGAGTTGTCCCAATTGCTATGTCCCGCAAGGCATACAGATATTGATGACATAATATTAAATACGAGCGGTGTTATGATTGGGGCGTGTGTCATATTTGCTATACGAAAAGCCGCAAATTCTGATATATCGCGGCAATAGGGCAAGCATAAAGCCCACCCCATTACACATTCAGCGCATTCCGCGTCTGACGATAGATTTCCAGCCGTGACAGTGATTTCGGACTATTATTGGTCTGATTCACTGTGCGGCTGTTGTCGTTATTGTAGTTGTTGACTACCGTTGTACCGCCTGCGCCTACCATCGCACCGGTCACGCCGGACATATCCACATTGAAGTCGGAATTCATCGCAATGGTCATAGCATCTGCAACCCCAGAAATTGCCTTTTCTACATACTTTTTACTCTTATTGATGCCTTGTGCAAGCCCCTGCATGAAGTCCGGCATCCAGCTCTCGAAATCAGCTAACGTTCCCTCATCAGGTACAGAGAAGTGCAGGAAGGACTTGATTTTATTCGCCACGCCCTTGACTGCATCAGCGACCTTGCCGATACAGTTCTTAATGCCGTTGACGATACCGTTGATGATATCTGCGCCCCACTGGAACGCCTGCGATGCAAGGTTCTTGATGAAGTTCACCGCAGCATTGAAGCCGTTGACGATAGTGTCTTTAATTGCCGTGATCTTCTGTGTCACAGCATTTTTTACGCTGTCCCAGATGTTCGATACCGTTGTTTTAATGGTATTCAGGATATTTGTGACAGTATTTTTGATACCGTTCCAGATAGAAGAGACGACAGAAGAAATGGTATTCAGCACACCGGAAATAAACCCGGAGATTGCATTCCATACCGCCGATACGACCGCATGAATTGCATTCAGTGTATTTGTGATATGATCTTTGATGCTGTTCCAGATACTGGAGATCACAGACCAGATCGCATTGACCACACCGGAGATAAAGCTGGAGATCGCATTCCAGACTGTAGAAATAACATTGCTGATCGCGTCCATCACCGTGGTGATCGCTGTATGAATCGCGTTCCATACGGTTTCAATAACGCTCTTGATAGCCTCCAGAACGATCGTCACAACAGCCTTGATATTCTCCCATGCTGTGGTAATCTTTTCGTGAATCCAGTCCATCACGCGGCTGATAATCACATGGATAGCCTCAAAAATCGTCTCGAACAGATATCTGAATGCTTCCAGCAGCGGAGAGATAAAGTCGTAAATGGTCTGCCATACTGTAGAAATGACATTCCAGATCGCGTTCAGCACCATGCTGATCGCTGTATGAATCGCATTCCAGACAACAGTAATAACCGTCTTGATCAGGTTGATCTTTTCAGCGACGGAGTTATAAATCGCCGTCCAGATACCGACAAAGAAATTCTTGATACCCGTCCAGATAGTTGTGAAAAAGTTCTTGATCGCATTGACCACGCCGGTAATGAAGTTTTTGATGCCGTTCCAGATGTTGACGAAAAAGTTCTTGATGCTCGTCCAGACGTTCACCCAGAATTCTTTTACTTCATCAAGGTTTGTGCCGAACAGATTACACAGCACATTCAGGTAGTTTTTCAGCGTGTCCTTCAGGAAATTCCAGACTGCTACGAAAATACCCTTGATGCCGTCCCACACTCTGCTCCAGTCGCCGGTAAAGATACCGACGAAAATGTCCAGAATGTTCAGGATAATATCCGTGACCGCTTTGAAGATGTTAGCGACCTGCTGGAATACACCCTCGAATACGGGAGCAAGGAACTTACACAGCCCGTCCCATACAGCCTTGATAACCTCGCTGATATTCTTGAAGTCAAAGCCGAGGGCATTGACACGGTCAACGATGCCCTGACAGAAGTTATCGAAAATGCTCTTGATCTGATTCCAGATCGCCGTGATCTTATTGCGGAAGTCCTCGTTGGTACGCCATAAATGCACAAAAGCCGCCACCAGTGCAGCGACAACTGCAATGACAGCGACCACGGGCGCACTGATACCGCCGATCGCAGCACCGAAGGAAGTGAATGCCGCCTTTGCGCCTGCGATGATCGTCGGGAGATTGGCAACAAGCTGCATCAGCTTGCCGACACCGACCATTGTTTTGCCGACTACGACAAGGAGAGGTCCGAGTGCCGCCGCTACCAGTGCGATTTTGACAATGGTTTCCTTTGTGGCGGGATCCATAGCGTTCAGTTTGTCAATGAAGCCCTGAATCTTCGACACGATTGCCCGGATTGCAGGCATCAGGATTTCGCCGAAAGAAATGGCAAGCTCCTGAAGCTGCGATTTCAGAATGGTGAGCTGCCCGCCGAGGTTATCCTGCATGACGGCAGCCATCTTTGCGGTCACTCCGTTATAACCGTCAATCTCATCGGAACAAGTGCTGATTGCACCTTCCAGCTTCTGAATATCCGCAGGTGCGGCATTCATCAGCGCAAGGAAGCCGGACATTGCATTCTTGCCGACCAGTGCCTGTGCCGCCGATGCCTGTTCCGATTCTGACATCTGTGCGAAAGCCACACGGCAGTCCGCCAGAATGTCATTCAGTTCACGCATCGAACCATCGGTGTTGGTCGTTGCAATTTCGATTTCGCCGAAGGATTCACCGCAGAACTTCACATCGCCCGCAAGGGCAGTCATGATTGCACGGAGCGCCGTACCAGACTGCGAACCCTTGATACCGCTGTTCGCCATCAGTCCGATTGCCTGTGCTGTATCCTCACAGGAGAATCCCAGTGAACCGGCAACAGGCGCACAGTATTTGAATGTTTCACCCATCATGCTGACATTTGTGTTTGCATTGGACGATGCCGCAGCCAGTACATCAGCAAAATGACCGCTATCGGCAGCAGTTAAGCCGAAAGCGGTCAATGCATCTGTTACAATATCCGAGGTTGTCGCCAAGTCCTCACCGGAAGCTGCTGCGAGGTTCATGATGCCCTCGATACCTTCCAGCATATCACCGGTTTTCCAGCCCGCCATTGCCATGTAGTTCATAGCATCAGCGGCTTCGGAAGCGGAGAACTTGGTCTTTGCCCCCATCTCACGAGCCTTGTCCCGGAGTGCGTCCAGCTCATCACCGGTCGCACCGGATACAGCAGCGACCTTGCTCATGGCGGAGTCGAAGTCTGCTGCGGTCTTGACTGCGGCAGTTCCGGCAGCCATAACAGGAACGGTCACATGGGTGGTCAGTGTAGTTCCGACATCGGCGATTTTGTCACCGGCTTTTTCAAGCATTTCTCCCGCCTGACCGAGCTTGGCAAGAGCCGTACTGGAAGCCTCTGCCTCGTGCTGGAGGTTCTGTAGCTCCTGTTCCGTTTCGATGATCTCACGCTGGAGGGCATCGTACTGCTCCTGCGAAATGTCGCCGTTGGCGAGAGCCGTGTTTGCTTGTTCCGCAGCGGTTTTCAGGGTTTCCAGCTTTTCTTTGGTAGCCGTCACCGCATCGGCGAGGAGCTTGTGTTTCTGCGAGAGCAGTTCCGTATTGGTCGGATCGAGTTTCAGCAGCTTCTGCACATCCTTGAGCTGCGTCTGCGTGTTCTTGATGTTTTTATTGACACCCTCCAGAGCCTTCGACAACTTGGTAGTATCGCCGCCGATCTCAACGGTGATGCCCTTGATTCGGTTTGCCATGCGGTTTCACCTCCTTCGTGAGGGCATGAAAAAAGCACCTGCCGAAACAAGTGCTTTGTGTATATTCAGTTCATGATCATACTAACATTTCCCTGATTGTTGTTTTGACTTTCTCGATATCGCTGCAAGTCAAAACAGGAATAAGAGCATTGATCTCGTCAATTTTCTTATCCCACCATTTGAAGCGAAGCAATAGTTGGATCAATTCCTCATCAAATCGTTTACGAAGCGCTTTTGCAGGATTTCCTACAACGATTGTATAAGGCTCAACACTACTTCCAACCACACTGTTTGCACCAATGATCGCTCCGTCACCGATGTGAACACCGGGCAGAATGACTGCATTTTGACCTATCCACACATCGTTTCCGATGACTGTATCACCCTTTAGTGGGAGATCAGCCATTGTAGGCGGTTTCATATTCCACCCCTCCAATGTGTAGAAAGGGAAAGTTGATACAGCGTTCATCTGATGATTTGCGCCATTCATAACAAATTCAACTCCCGCTGCTATTTGACAGAACTTACCAATGATAAGCTTATCGCCGTTCCATTCATAATGGTGCGTAACATGACTCTCAAAATCGGAATCAGCAATATAAGAAAAATCGCCAACGATTATATTGGGATTCTTTATCGTAGGCTTTATATAGATTTCCTTATCATATCCATTGATAGGATGAATTGTATTCGGGTTTGGTGTTTTTCCGTCTTTCATTTTCCTCACCTTCCTATACTAGAATTATAGCACAGCAGGGCGAAAAAGTCAATCAGCAGCCGTGATGAAACGGGCATAGAAAAGCACCTGCTTAAAGCAAGTGCTTAGTGTATATTCATGTTTATGCAATCCTAATATTATCTTGGACGGCAGTAATGATAATCGAGCATAAACTCAAATTCATACCCCTGCGGATTGCTTTTGAATTCTTCTCTTTTTCGTGGATCGCCGATATAATCCTCTTCGATTTCGCACGACTGATTTCGATGATCAACATAATCAAGTGATGACAAAAGATCACGCAGTTTTTCTACACGATCGATGTTGGTGACTTCGTAACCGTCTCGCCAGAGCCAGTCTTTTTCTTCAGTATTCAGTTCTGAATCCAGTACACAGCACCTGCTGTATATATATGAGCAGATTTCACGCATGGCGGCTCTCGGCACAAAGACAGTGGCATTTCCTTCAGCGCCTTCTTCAAGCGGATACTGCTTTCCGGTGTATTTACTTACTATGCTGCATATAGCCGGTGGTAGATCAAGAAATATACTGCTGTTCCACGAGCAGATTTCCTCATAGCCGTCATAGTCGCTTGCAGGCGCGGGAATCACCTTCGGCCCTGAGATGATATCACCGGTTCGCTTGTCCTTGATGCGAACGCTTATATCAAAATCAAAACTCAATTATAACACCTCCATGCTTTATCTACAACAGAATTATAGCACAGAAGGGTGCAAAAGTCAATCAGAAGGAATCATAATGCGTTTGCACAGCGGAATTTAATCGGGGCGGTAATACCCTTGATTCTGTTTACCATGCGGATCACCTGCCTTTCGCATGGGTATAAAAAAGCACCTGCTTTTCAGCAAGTGCTCAACTCAAAAAGCTATATTAGAACCTGTCCACATAGGGATTCATGCACGTCTTTTCGTCAAATTTTGCCGGTGACTGCGTTAAAAATCCTTGAAGGGCGACAGCCCGTCGGCGGATTTTTGCCTTGTCACTGACAAAATTATGCCTGAAAATCCGTACATTCACCCTATGTGGACAGGTTCTTATTCTCGGTGGATCTTCTCTCGGATAGATTCACCGTATTTCTTTAATGCTTCTGTGAAAGGCATTTCAGTTTTCATGGAAAACAGAAACCGAGGTTTTCTTTGCTGCAAGTTGTAGTTGATCTCCTCTCGCAGATGTTCAAGACGAATAATGATCTCATTATCCGCAGCAAACTTTCGTATCCTGCTTATCATCTGAGCTGCATTCACGAGATCCAATACAAGGATACCGTAATAGAATCCGATGCCAAATGAAAATGCAAGATTCTGTGATAGCCATTCCAGGGCATCCAATATATGCGGATGCACAAGAAAATAGTATAATGCACTGAGTATCATCCAGTAAAACGAATACTGCGGACAAATAATGCCCTGAATATTTCCCCAGCATTTCGTATAGTCCCATAGTCTGATGTGTTCAACAGAGATCATGACACGACCAACAACATATTCAAGTGCAGTGATAGCAACAGCCATTAGTATAAACAGAAGCAGTTTTTGTTTCCAGACCTCATTTGCAGATAAATATGACTCCATACGAGCCATTGAGTACAAAATGCATAGGCTGAATCCATACAGCGGCAGGCACGGACCTGTAAGGAATCCTGGGTTGACCCAATGTTTCTGTGAAACAAAGCGCCGATATATTACTTCGATTCCCCAACCTACTGTGCCTCCGACTGCAAATAAGAAAGTCAGTATGATAAAGCGATTCATATTTTTCTCCGATCAATACAGTGATTAAGCGGTTTGCAGCTTTTTTCGTGTGAGTTTATTGTACAAGGAGTTATACAGCTTTATGATATTGCCGATCAAAACTGCCGCAATGATGCTGCCTTCCCGCACGCCTTCGAGTTTACCAATAAAAATGAAGCAGATGGCAGCGGCAACGATGATATACAGCACATCAAAAAATATCTTGATGTTCTCATATTTCTTTCCTGTCACCTCACTGATCGCACGGTTCATTGCTTCACCGGGTAGCATTGCGACACCGCCTTTGAACTGTATCCAGATGCCGAAACCAAGAACAAAACAGCTCAGGATCATTAGTGCGAACTGCATGATGTAGGTATTCGCTTGCAGTCCGCTGATGAGCTTACAGGAAAAGTCGGTTAGATAACCGTACACAAATGCGAGTACCGTTTGTATGATGATTTCTACCGGCTTGCATTTCTTGCGCAACAGTGCAATCTGCACAGCGATCTGCAGCACGCTCCACATATTCAGCCACCAGCCAAATGTCAGTGCGTGGTTGACAAGCGATACCGAATACGGAACGGATGCTACAGGAGATGTTCCCAGACCGGCTTTTGCCGATAGTGCAACGCCCATAGATGCAATGAAAAGCCCAATGAGGAACAATGCGTAGTTTTTGATTACTTGTTTCAATAGATGCGCCTTCTTTCAATAATACATGAATATTATAGCACATCGAACCGAAAAAGTAAAGGTATCAGACCTTTTTGAATAGCTGCGTCAGTGATTCTGTCAGGCTTTTATGCTCCAATTTTCTCGGCTCAAATCCGATCACATCGAAGAACAGGTGCATCATAGCGCCGCCGAAAAATACGGAAATGATTGTTCCAATACCAACAGAGCCGCCGAGTAACCACCCTGCAAATGTGATAACTGCCCACAGCAGTATCTCAACCACACCGATTGGAATTTTCGGCATTCGTTTCCCGATTGCGATGAGTAGTCCGTCCTTCGGACCGCAGCCACATTCAGCAGACATATACACATACATCCCCAGAGCGATAAACAGGAATCCGAACAACATGAAAACGATGCCGAGCCACAGGCTGTGATTTTTGGGATATGGGGATATGTCGATCAAGAACTGTGTGAGCCGCCCGGTTATCAATGTGTCAAACAGCGTTGCAAAGCCGATACGCTCCCGCAGGATAAGCTGTATCACAATCGCACAAACACCGATCAGCACCATAGAACTGCCATAGTTCAGCGGAGTATGCTTTGCAATACCCATGCCTTTGTCTGCTCCCACAGGGTATTACGCTTGCTGCGAAGTTCCATGATCTTGCTCATATCTTTTTCTCCGTTTCTGCCGGATATATCCGGCGGTCATAAAAATACAGCCTGCTTATCTCAGAAAAGCAAGCTGCTGTTTCAGAATTTCATACGGCATTGCGCCGTCTGCGGTTTTACCGTCCATGCCAATCACAGGCATATCCGGCACTGTAACTGTTGGTGCGGTCAGCCCTTCCTCGGAAGGTTTCTGTGCATCATCTGCCTTGCCGCCATCGGACGGCTCTGTGTCTTCGGGTACTGCGGAAGCGGTGATCTTTCCCAGAATGGTCTGTCCCATGACACGGGTACTGTACTCCCAAAGGGCATCGCCGGTGTCCAGCTTGAACGGCTTCTTTTCGGTCTCTTTCTTTTCATCGCCCTCATCGTCACCGCCTTCCTGATCAGGCTTCTCAGGCTCTTCCGGTTCCTCCTTTTTGTCAGGCTCCGGCTTCTTTTCATCAAAGAGGATCTCATCTGCAAAGCCCAGCTCGACCGCCTTTTTCGCATTGATCCATGTCTCATCGGACATGAGTTTGCTGATGCGGTTTCGGGAAAGCCCCGTCTTTGCGGCATAGGCGTTGATGATGCTCTCCTTGACCTCATTCAACGTTGCAATGGCCTTTTCCATGTCTTTGGCATTGCCGAAAGCAATGGTAGAAGGGTCATTGATCATGAGAAGTGCGGTGGGAGACATCTGCACGGTATTGCCCGCCATTGCGATCACACTTGCCGCTGATGCAGCGATGCTTGCAATTCTGACAGTGACATTGTGCGGATAGTCACGAATCATCGTGTAGATCTCCGCAGCGGCGAAGACGTTGCCGCCCGGCGAATTGATCCAGAGTGTGAGGTCGCCGTCCTCGGCATACAGCTCATCTCTGAAATCCTGCGGCGTGATCTCGTCACCCCAGAAGGAATCCGAGTCGATCGGTCCCTCCAGGCGGAGCACTCTTCCGCCGCTGTCATCGTGAATATAGTCCCAGAATTTCGGCATTTATATCCCTCCGTTTCGTACTTTCTTCCTGCGTCTTTTCCGCAGGAATCTATCATCGGTCGATTCTTCATCCGGTTCGTCCTGTTCCTCTGTATCTGTCTGCTCCGGCTCGTCCAGATCGTAGGCTGCACCTGCATCCTGCAGCTTATTGTAGCTGCCATTGAGGTAATAATCATCACCGCCGAGATCGTGCGGAATAAGATCCATGTTTTCAAGCCTGCGCACATCGTTCGGCGACATAAAGCCATTGCCGACACCGATCGCATAAGCGTTCATTCTGCTCTGATAATCGCCGCGCATCAGGCCGTCCACATTGAATTTCGGGAAATATACATCCTGTTCTTCTTCCAGCAGAAGGTCTTTGATGATGCCTTTTTCAATGCGGATGATCCACGGCATGAGCGAATACTGCACAAATGCGATGCCCTGATGCTCGATGTTATTGAAGGTGCTGCGCTTCAGGTCCTGTACCAGATGGGGCGGCACCTGAAACATTCGGCAGATCTCTTCCACATTTCCGATAATTGTGTCATGAAAGAAACCTGGCAATCTACAAGTGACTCTTCTATTAAATATGAAGGCCCATGGGAACCATATATTCGTGATTTCGATCCAACGCTTAATCAGAATTTTCTTGATTTAAGAGATGCTCCATCTTTCCCACTCCTTGATGAATATCGAGCAAAAAGCATAGCAGACCACAAGATGGAAGATATTTCAGCAGAATTTAAGCAACAAGTTTGGATCAATAAAAAAAGCTATTTTCTTGAGCATCTTCAAGATTCATTAGCTATAAGCGATAAGTATGGTACCCAATGGGTGTTCTTGACGAAATACTGTGACACTGATCGGCATAACATAGAGGTTGATAAACTGCATGAATGGAGTTGGCTCTATGCATATTTTATGACTCCTTCCCAAATTGATTCTTGTAATGAGCAACTCAAAAAAGGTCGTTCGTTGTTATCATCAGAGATCACTTCTCTTTTGCATACATATACCATTTACAATCGAGAATACCCATGGTCTCCTAGTTGCCACTGTATAATTAATGATACATGGATTAATTATTCTATTGGCACTGGGGAATATGAGGAGATACCTGTGAACTCAGACAGTAGCTTTGATGATTCGATCTACAAACAACTATTAGCCATTTATAGTGCCGATAACGAGGACGATTCTGAGGGAAAAACGGGTGAAGCGGATATGCATCAGACTATTAATAGACGGACTCGCTCCAAAGAAATAGTTAAAGACATCGGATGTATTCTGGCCTCAACTATTGAATTATTATGGGAAGAAGAATATGACGCTTCAAAAGAATCTGCAATATCTATTTGCCATCCTTGTCCGAAATTCATAGAGGACATGAAGTTAACTCAAAAACAAGATGATGGCGCTTATTATGATACATCAAATAAAATTGCGGCATTTGATACTAACCTATCACAAGGTCTAACTGGAGTAATGGTTCGTAAAGATATTCTAGATAGGTTCCTTGCTATGAATGAATTAAGATTGGTGTGGTTTGTTGATGCTGAAAAGGCTGTTCACGCTGATGGATATATGATATCAATGTTAAGCAGATGGGAGGGGATGCTTCTCTACAACAAAGGAAGTATTGAAGGCGATATATATATCCGTTCTCTCGACACCGGCAAGACTAAGCACGCTCAGGATGCACCGAGTGAGGGCGAGGGCTGATTCGGAATTATCCAATTGAGTGATGAGTGCCAATCTGTTCACAGTTACCACATAAGGTCGGTGTGCTTGTGTTAATTATTCCGGTATTGCATAGGTTTCACTATCTAAACCGTTGCGGTTTTAACCTCTAAAGCAATTCTATACACACTAACCTCGAAGAGCGGTTTTTCTACCTTGCACTTCGAGGTTATTTATGCTTATCTCATATTCCATTTTATGCGCTCAATCTCACTTTCGCCCTTACAACGAAAACTGATGCGCGCTTCAGTACTATTCTTTATTCGTTTCAAGTTTTTAATGTGTTTCAGCAATATAACAATCGTTACAAGCATTAGCCTGGCTATTCCTCTGCATAGCTATTTTTACTTAGTGCGGATTCTCCTCATTGCTTCAATTTCTTGTATCAAAACACTTTTTACTTTATCCAAAACCTTTATTCCTTCCTCGGTCAATGATTCAGCAATATGCTCTGAAACAATCTCAGATATTTGAGTTTTTATTTCATTTTCTTCTTCGTCTGATAAGTCACCGCCAACATATATAGAACCTATTCGATCAGCCCATTTTTTACTAATGTTCTTAAAGCCGTTTTCAGTAATATCAATATGCTTACTACTTAAGTAGTCTTGATACACTTCTGGCTTGAATAGATCTTCTAATTCAGAAGGGCTTTTGCCATGAACTTTAAAGAACACCGCATTAGAATCTGTTATAAAAAATTTTTCATCTTGCTTTACAGCTTCAAAAGCTTCTTTTCCAGCTTGATCATAATCAAGAACCATCAGAAAATTACAACAATAGTTTGTTAAGCTGTACACTTCATTTCTTAGATTTCTCGTTCCTCCAATCGAGCGCACCGTTAAAAATCCATTTTCAATCCATTCCTTAAGCTTCGAATCCAGCATAAAATAGGCTTCTAATATTTTTTTGTCACATGGCCCTTCAACAACTACTACGTAATCTGAATACATTAGATTATCGGAGCAAATCACTCCAAGTGTTTTCCTTATCGTTTCAAGTCTGTCAGCTGGGGAAGCTGTTCCATTATCGACTATGATATTTGAGGAAATACTAGTGCGATTAATAAATATTGGGCTATGTGTAGAAATAATAACCTGGTTTTTATTTGATAATTGATGTAGCACCGCGTGAATGTATCTTATCGCTTCGGGATGAAGATGCGTTTCTGGTTCATCCACTAAGATTAGTATGTTTTTTTCACTCGTAATCTGACTAAGCAAGGCGATTACAGATAAACTCTTTACACCATCGCCTTTTCTTGATAAGCTAGTTGAAACTCCATCATCTATTTCCACGTCAATAAATCGTTTTGCAAATCTATACGATGATGTTCTATTATTCTGAAGTAAATTAAGACGAACATGCCTGATAGAAGGAAGAAACATCTTTAATGGTTTAGTAATATTGTTTTCGAGATTGTTTAGACGTTCTCTCTGCTTATTCTCTATTATATCAAGAGCCTGTTGGTATTCTGGATCCTGAATACTGTTAAGTTCTGAATCTATGAGTTGCGAAATCACATCATATGCATCTTCAGCTGATCTAATAGCTGGAATATACTGAACATCAAAACAGTCAACTATGCAACTTGCAATCTCTTTAACCTTTGTTTTTGATAGGTCTTTTGTGTTCTTTCCTTGCTTTGGTATTCTTATTGAAAACTGATTGCCTTCATCAATTTCAATATATACAGATAGAGATCCGTTTATGTGTGAATCGGTTTGTTCATAATACTTAGTCTGCTCACGAGCATCCAGCATAAAATCCATGCGAAGTTTAGTGACTTTCTTCTTAAGTCTCTTATTATTCTGTTGCGAAATAGGAAAATCTTCAGACCATGAATAGAGGGAGGTATTTAAAATTTTTCTCTTAGAACCGGACGAAGTAATCCGTATTATTTCCATACCTAAGCTGATAGCTTTTATGACATTTGTTTTACCTTCATTGTTTTTTCCTATGAGTGTAGTATAATTTGAAAGGTCGATTTTATATTCACCTTGAATGCTTCTGTAATTAGAAATAGTAAAATATGATAGCAACATTAACTCTCAGCTCCATTATTTCTCAAGATAGCTTATATAATAAATCCGTTCTTCTAATTGTTACATTTACTATAGCACTAGTATAGATATTTTCGCATCTTTAAATTCTCAGAAAGGTCTATTGTTGTTCCCTTCTCTTATGAGATTAGTATAGCACAGAATCAGACAGCTGTCAATATTTACTGATGAATTATCCCGAAATATAGCAGATTGTAATCACACTTACCTAATAATGCACACCGATTTGTTCCCAGTTACTACATAAGGTTGGGTGCTTTGAGTAAGTCAGCGATCACTGTATCTCCGAGAGACACCCGACTTGTTTCCGAGGACGGGGAAAACCTTCTCTGCAATAATCTCATCATTTCTACATAAGAGAAAAAGTGCCGAATTTTCGGCACTTTTCTTATGCTCTCTATTTTTTCCTTGACATCAAAACTACGCACTCAACGTGCGCCAAGACGTAAGATATGATTACGTATAATCCGGAGTAGGGGAGAGTGGTTTCCGTTAGTGCGTAGATTGGTTGTTTTTTCAGGGGTTTATATGCGTGGAAATATGTCAATAATCGCTTTGCTTACTGGAGAATAAATAGAGTAGCACTTGTTAAATTACATTCAATCCACGGCATATCCAATAATGATATCAGCCCTGTCTTTGCTATCTATGCCCCAATGGTGCAATGATTATTCTGTAAAGATATAATCTTCTGGTACATCTAATTTATCTTTGAGGAAAATCGCTATTTTCTGACGAACTATTTCCTCTTTAGTTACAGGAATAAGCTTTTTACGAAACGGATCGAGACAACAGTCAATTCCACACTTTTTATAATCTGTTTTTATTTTAGTTTATCACCGATCCTCATTGTTTTCCCCTTTCAATCATAACATCATTTCCGCTTATTTATTATATTTGCTCGTTTTCTTATGCTCGCACATTGTACTTATCAATACCTTGTTATGCTTTTTATCCCAGCCGAAATAAGTCCTCGGCCGATCACAGTTTGGAAGGCTCCTCATATACATATGCATATTTATTAAAACTCCGCTGTCTGTATATTCCTCACGGAATTTGGCCTCTGTACTTTCGCTTAAAGCATCAGGAAAGCCTTTCTGTGCATTAGTTCCGCTGCGTTTCGACGAATTCCTTCTTTCAGAAGCGGGATCAGTCTTTCCCTGTCTATAGAAAAACTCGCCATTTTGTTTTCTTCACAGACTATACAATCCTCAAAATACGCCGCACCAAGAAAAACATCATCAGCATTGCCGGAAAACAATGTCCGCAACGCCTCCTGAAAAAACAGCTTACAGCCTGCATTCCGATAAATATAGTCTCTCAAAACGGCATATGTTTCAGTTGGTACATTTAATTGCTGCGGTTCAAACTGCGATCTGTATTCTCTGGGAAGAGGATAAGTTCCTCTCAATAGCTTCAGAATCTCATTGATATCGAACAGGTTGATGTTTTCTGGCATATGGTTCACTCCTTTCATTGACAACCTTTTTCCACACTCAACGTTATTTTGCAAACACCCGAATCGCAACTTGGGGATTGGAATGTCTGCCCGCATCACTGGTGATTCAGTGGTGCGGGGCTGTTTTATTCTTCATCGACTAACGTTCATGCTGGTTTTCCTTTGCGAAATATGTCTCTTTTTTAATTTCCAAATCAATATCAATCCATGTTTCACCGCAAAGATTATATTCCTCCCGCACTCCGTTTTCTTCAAATCCTACGCTTTGATAGCAATAATATGCCTGTTTGTTGTTTTCAAAGACACCAAGGCTGACAGAATCAGCTCCATATATCTCAAATGCAAATTTCAAACCGAGCTTAATCATCTGTTTTCCATAGCCCGTTCCTCTTTTTGAAGGATTGACAATCACATATCCGAAACGGAGCTTTTTATCATCTTCTTCAGAACGTACTCTTGCAGTAAAGAAGCCGACAAGCCCATTTTCATCAAAAGCAGTAAACGGAAAATACCTGTCGTTATCTTCTCTGCCTGATGTTGCTTCAAGCAAGCGTTTTTCAGTAACAGGATATTCACCCAGAATTCCGGCTGACCACTTATAGAATTCTTCCTTTTTGTTTGTCCATGTAATAATTGTTTTTGCATCATTCTTTCTGAATGGTCTAAGCCTGAGCATTTTTCTGACTCCTGTTTTTTATACTTTTTTCGACAACATACGTGGCTTCCATTGCGCCATAATTGAAGGCTTCCTGATTATCTTTAATAAACCGTTCCCGGTCTGATACCTCCAGAGGAACAAGCTGTACTTTTGCCATATTTTAGGTCTCCTTTATGTACATTCAGTCACCGTAGGGATATTTCTTCTGCATCTCACCGAAAAACGGTCCTATTTTCTCGTGATGTGCAAGAAGATCCTTTGCCTGCTCTTTGGTTATACGGCAGGACCACATTGGAGCGCAATCATGGCAGCCTCTCGGAGTGTAATCTGCTGCTAGCTCATAGTACTCATGTGCCGGCCAGTGGCATCGAAAAATGATATACTGCGGTGTTTTCGCCAGAAGCTGCGGATGACCTCCGTAATTAGGTAACTGATGATCCTTTTCGATTATGGGTTGATCTACATATCGGCTGTACTTCGTGTCAGCCTTGATACGTCCACGGAGCCATTCCACTACCTTGTCAGGGTTGTCCAGCAGATATTTTGCCTCGGTTTCGTCACTTGTCCATATTTCCGGACAGCTGGTTTCACGGGCACCTGTTTTTACAGGGAATTCACACTGGACATAGTATCTTGTGTCTGCGGGATAGTTGTAATGAGCAATGCAGCAGAAGCCTGCATCATAGACTATCTCGCCATTAACCTTTATAATATAGCCTCTGTAGCCCGAGTATTCCTTATCGCTCATAATGAACGCTCCTTTCGTCAGACAATAACTTTGAGGCTATTGCCTTCAATTGTAACAGTAACCATATTTATGTCCTTTCTTTGCGGTAACTTTTACACGCACTCAACCCTACCTCTCAATCGCAATTTTTGATTAGCACGGTTTTTCTCTATTTTTCGGACTTTTTAACGAGTGACAGCATTTCTGCACACTTAAAAGTTACAAACAGCAGTTTTAAGCACAAAAAATCGAGTGCTTAAAAAGACTGTTTATATCGCGAGTGCGCCGAAATGCTGTCTGTATCTCTGCAGGTGATATTACGTGTTCCCACATACAGAAAATGAGTGCTTATTTTGGTTGTTTACTGAACTGCAAAATGCCAATTATCCGCGATAAATCGGCATTTTATGATTTCTGCCGTGACATCAAAACCACGCACTCAACGTGCTTAGTTCTCGGGAAGAAATCGGCAGGTCTGAGTACATCGAGAGTGAAACCGTTTTCACAGAGATAAGCTGCATCACGGGCGGCAGTAGACGGATTACATGAGATCATAACGATACGTGACGGAGCCATTTCCAGACAGGCATCGAGGGTAAGTGTATCGCATCCTTTTCGTGGAGGATCGAGAACTATTATATCAGGTTTTCGGCCTTCAGCAGCGAATTTTGCAGCGATCTCACCTGCGTCGCCTGCAAAGAATTCGGCGTTGCTGATCCCGGCACGTTTTGCGTTAGCCTTAGCGTCCTCTATAGCCTGAGGTACAACTTCAACGCCTATGACTTTTCCGACAGTATCAGCCATAGAAAGACCAATAGCACCGGCACCGCAATACAGGTCGAGCAGCAGCTCATCTTTTTTAGGAGCGGCAAGTCTTTTTGCTTCTGCGAAAAGCTTTTCAGCCTGAGCAGTATTTACCTGATAAAAGCTTTGCGGACTCAGTGAAACGGGAACTCCGCACAGTGTGTCTGCTATGGTATCTTTTCCGATAAGGCATACTGTTTTCTTTCCGAGAATTACATTTGTTTTTTGCGGATTTACATTCAGCATTACTGATTTTATTTCATGAGTATCAGCTATAAGAGTATTACCCAGATCTGTCAGCTGTTTGCGGATATGGTTATTATCTTTAGCTGTCACAAAGCAAACCATTATCTCCTTGCTGTGAAAGCCCTGACGGATATAGAGATGTCTCAGGACGCCGTTTCCGCTTTCCTCATTATATGGAGTTATCGCATTGAAATCAGCAGTTCCGAGTTCTTCCTCGCAATGTCTGAGTATATCGCCGAAAGCAGCAGGCTGAAGCACACAGTAAGTTACAGGAACAAGTCTGTGTGAACGAGGAGCGTAGAATCCGAATTTCGGAAAAACCGTATTATCGGTATATTTATAGTCTGCATATGGATACTGTGCCTTGTTTCTGTAGCCTTCGATGCTATCTGATGAAAATATAGGCAGGATCTCTTTTGGAACGAGATGACCTATACGTGCAAAAGCCTCGGTGACAATGTTTGATTTTATGCGGCATTCCGCCTCATAGGACATATGCATGAAAACACAGCCGCCGCATATTTTGTATTTCGGGCAGACCGGTTCGATACGGTCACGGGAAGGAGTGATGAGTTTTTCCACAATGCCGTAAGCGTATCTGCTCATCACTTTGACTATTTTAATTTCAGCCACATCGCCAACAGCGGTATTGGGAACAAAAACAGCTATATCATTTATTCTGCAAACACCGCTTCCCTCGGAGGAGATGTCTGTTATTTCGGCTGTGAAGACCTGATTTTTAGCAAGCATTCTCTGATCTCTCCTTTCTTTTCCATGAGTTTATCGAACGAGCGGATGTACTCATAGGGGAATTTATAATTATGAATCCTCACAATTTTATTATCGGGATAAACAAGCTTTGTGGACGCTGCACAGCCTGCACCGAGAATGGTCTGTGTTTCGTCCATAATGAAGATATTGTAGTAGCTTTCAAAGCCTTTTTTTGCGTATCCCACATTTTCAAGATTGTCCACAGTGTTCTTCTGACGGTACATATAGTAGGGCAGATAACCGTTATCCATAAGAGCGTCAACACTGTAACGCACCATCTCGGCGGCAGGATTTGCTGCATTTTCGCTGCCTTTTTCAAAGAGAGTTGCAGAGCGCTTTATAGTAAGAGTATGTACAGTTATGCTTTCAGGGGATAACTCTATCATTTTATCAAGTGTGTTTCTGAAACTGTCAAACTGCTCGGTAGGCAGACCTGCAATGAGGTCGGTATTGATATTGTCAAAGCCCACTTTTCTGGCAAGTTCAAAAGCTCTGAGTGCATCTTCGCCCGAATGTTTTCTGCCTATGACTTTCAGTACATCGTCGTTCAGCGTCTGAGGATTTACTGAAATTCTGTCTGCACCGTACTCTTTGATGACACGCAGTTTTTCTTCGGTGATAGTATCGGGACGTCCTGCCTCAACGGAGTATTCACGGACATTGTCAAGATCAAAATTATCCTGTACAGTCTGCATTATCATACGGAGATCATCAGCTGAAATTGATGTGGGAGTACCGCCGCCGAAATAAATGGTATCGATTTTTGTATCCGTTTCCTTTACAAGATCACCGATAATTTTCAGTTCACGGCAGAGTGCGTTTATATAGTCAGGCATCAGCTTTATAGCGGAGTCCATAGAATGTGAGACAAACGAACAATAGCTGCAACGTGTAGGACAGAAGGGGATAGACACATACAGACTTACAGCCTTTCTGTCTATCCTGTCGAGTATCGGAAGCTGATTCACAGCTGTTTCATAGGCGATCTTCAGCTTTTCGGGAGATACCAGATATTTCTCACCGAGAGCGGAACAGATCTCCTCTTCCATCATGCCTCTGCGCATAAGATCGATGACCTTTTTAACGGGACGTATACCCGTCAGCAGTCCCCATGGCGGAGTTATTCCGGTTATTTCTGAGAGAAGTCCGTAGATCAGCCTGCAAAGTGTGTACTCTATATCCTTGCTTTCACAATCTGCGGGAAGTACGTATTCAGAATCCCTGACCTCTCCGCCGTCAGTTTTTATCTTTACGGAGACACGGATATCCTCATCCTTATCCACCTGAGCAACAACAAAGCTGTCACCATCAGCGGCAGTTATATCGTCGGAAAAGCTGTATCTTGCGGTATGGAAGAATAGCTTCAGCGTTGCTTCTATCTCATACTTAAAAGAATGGCCGATCATAATGATCGGCATTTTAAAATCATTATTTATCATATCATCCTCTGAATTGTTTCATAAATGGATTGGAATTTCTTTCATATTCGAGAGTAGTTGATTCATTATGGCCGGGGAAGACCTTGTAATCGCCTTCCAGGTCATAAAGCTTTTTCAGTGATACTTCCATACGTTCGGGACTGCTTCCGTAGAAATCGGTACGTCCGACGGAACAGCAGAACAGGGTATCTCCTGAGAATATGATGTTTTCGTTTTCGCAGATATAGCATACGCTTCCGTGGGAGTGCCCCGGAGTATGGAGCACACGGAAAGTGCAGTCACCGTCATTTATATAGCAGTCGCCCTTAACCACAGTCCAGTCAGTCAGGGGATTAAACGGGTGATAAGCCATATTTGAAGCAAGCGAAAGGCTTTCACTTGTAAGCATAGGAGCATCATCCTCATGGACATAGACTTCAGCTCCGGTAGCCTGACGGACCTCCTCACAGCCGCCGATGTGATCGAAATGACCGTGGGTAAGGAGTATCTTTGTAAGTTTAAGATTATGCATTTTCAGAAACTCCAGAAACAGCCTGCTGTCACCGCCGATATCAACGGCTACACAGCGGTTTGGAGCTGTTTCTACGATATAGCAGTTTGCACGGAGTTCGCCGAGCTGCAATTTGTGTACTCTCATTTTAACCTCCATCATATAGCTGAACGCTCAACGGAAATAACTCCCTTTAGCTTTCTGAGCTTCTCAAAGAGATGGTTCAGCTGTTCGGTATTTGAAATAATTATAGTAGCCTCGAACATAGCGTTGCCGTTTTTGAGCACTCTTGAAGCAGAGTGAACGATTGGAACTCTTGAATCCAGCAGGACAGCTGTGATATCATAAACGAGACCCACTCTGTCAGTAGCAACTACTTCAAAGCTTGTCTGCATCTGTGTATCGGAGTTTTCGGTCCACTGGATATCCACCCATCTTGCAACGGTTTCTGGATCGTTGCGTTCCATAGCCATTCTGTAGTTAATACAGCTTGTGGTATGGACAGAAAGACCGTATCCTCTTGTGATGAATCCGACTATATCGTCGCCGGGGAGAGGATTACAGCACTGAGCAAATTTAAGGTCAAGGTTGTTGACATCATCGAGAATAATAGTGCCTCTTGCCGAATTCTTGGGCTTGATGAGCTTGGGAGCAGAATCATCGTGTTCCTTGTCAGCATAGAGCTTCTCGTACTTGTCTTTAAGCCGAGGAATGATCTTTGAAAGGGTAATACCTCCGTAACCGATGGAGGCATAGAAATCCTCAAGAGTCTCGCAGTTATGCTTCTTGAAGTCATCAGCGAGAAATTCAGCGTATTCGGACTCTTTGAGATTTATCCTGTGGCGCTTGAATTCACGTTCAAGCTGTGCACGGCCTTCAACGATATTTTCCTCACGGCGTTCCTTCTTGAACCATGAACGGATCTTTGAGCGAGCCTCACTGGTCTGGACGATATTGAGCCATGCACGGTTAGGGCCTTTTTCGGCATCCTTGCTGGTGATGATCTCACATATCTGACCTGTCTGAAGCTTGTAGTCAAGGGGAACGATCTTGCCGTCGACCTTGGCACCAACAGTTTTATGTCCGATCTGAGTATGGATGCGGTAAGCGAAGTCGATAACACATGAATTGATAGGAAGGGATACGGACATACCCTTAGGTGTCATTACAACGATATCCTCGGGGTCAAGGTCAGTCTTGATGATGCGGACGATCTCCTCAACGTCATCGGAGGTCTGCTGAGCTTCGATGACCTGACGTACCCACGCAAGACGCTGATCCATCTTGTCCTTGCCCTGAATACCTTCCTTGTATTTCCAGTGAGCGGCAATACCGTATTCAGCAGTTTCGTGCATATCCCATGTGCGTATCTGAACTTCAAAGGGGATGCCTTCCTTGCCGAGAACTGTGGTATGGAGGGACTGGTACATATTTGACTTTGCATTGGCGATATAGTCCTTGAAGCGGTTGGGCATAGGCTTGAACATATCGTGGATAAGACCGAGAACGTTGTAGCATTCGGCAATAGTGGTAACGATTATTCTTACAGCGTACTTATCGTAGATCTGATCGATGTTCTTATGACCGATGAAGATCTTGCGGTAGATGCTGTAGATGCTCTTTACACGGCCGTCGATCTGCGGAGGCTGAGCGAAATCCTCTGTCTTGAAGCGTTCCGATATGCGCTTCTTGATGATCTCGATGAAAGCTTCACGCTCTTCCTTCTTGTTTTCGAGTATGTTTTCGATCTCCGAGTAAGCGTAGGGATCGAGGTAATGGAAAGCAAGATCCTGTAGCTCCTCTTTCATTGCCCTGATACCGAGACGGTGGGCGATAGGAGCGTAGATATTCATAGTCTCAAGGGCGACATTTCTCTGCTTGTCCAGCGGGCGGTAACGCAGAGTACGCATATTATGCAGTCTGTCAGCCAGCTTGATTATCATGACACGGATATCCTGTGACATGGCAAGCAGAATCTTCCGGATATTCTCAGCGGCCTGTTCTTCCTTGGTTGATGTAGGTATCTTGCTGAGCTTTGTAACTCCGTCAACGAGAAGAGCGACATCCTGTCCGAAGCGCTTTTTCAGATCGTCGAGAGTTGCATCAGTGTCCTCAACTACATCGTGGAGAAGTGCGGCACAGATAGTATCGGTGTCCATGCCCAGTTCAAGAAGGATATAAGCAACAGCGAGGGGATGGATTATATAATCCTGACCTGACGAGCGCTTCTGGCCTTCGTGAGCCTTGGCAGCGAACTCATAAGCAGAAATGATCTTGCTGAGGTCGTACTGCTTGTCGTCTTTGAGAATTTTCTGGATGAGCATTTCGATAGTGAAATTGTCATCATATTCGGGGATATCCTTGAGATATTCCGCAGGATCTTTAGGAAGAGCATCCTCGGGGATGGGAACCTCTATCTCCTTGAATGGGAGATTTGATACATTCATGTCATCTGTCATAGTGTTTCTCCTCAGTCATTGTACAGACTGCCGCTTGTTACGGCCTGCGGAAGCCGTGATGAAAATGTATTGATCAACCAATGACCTGCCTGATAAAGGCAAGTACAGGAGCTGAAAACAGATCGGATCTTGAGGTGACCTTATTCTTCATTATGAACTGACCTGCTGAAGAAACCGAGATAAGGCCAAGCTGTCTGAAAGCTTCGATTATGCAGGAGAACTTAGCATAGTTTATATCCTGAGCACCGAGCTTTATAAATAATCTTTCGGGATTTATCCCTTTTTCGGGGATGCATCTGTACACATAAGCCGCTTCCTTCTGGGAAGGGAACATATGCTTGTAGTAGTTGATATTCGGGAGTTTTTCGCCTCTTGTCATAGCTTCAAATGAGCGCTGTGCAGAGAAGAATCTGTTTTGCTCAAACATCTGAGGACGGATATCCTTTACAAGGATGTCAAGGCTGCGGTTCCCACGGAATTCATTTATGCCGAGAGTAACGATCATCTTTGCGGGATCGCCTTTGCCGACCGGCAGCATATCGGGGGATGTCCTGAACATCTTGGCATTATATTCGGTGGTGCCGAACTTGAATTTTATCATGGAGTGGCTGCCGTTTCCCATGGGACGTATTTCAGTTATCTCTGCATTTTCAATATAGAAAAGCGGCTGTTCATTTCCCATGCCGTATGGCTCGAGCTTTTTTAGGTCCTCCACGTTCTGGAATGTGAGTTCAGCCGGGGTCAGAGGCGAATCTGCCGACAGGGAAAGAAGCGGCATGATCTCATGGTTTGCTGCGGCATATTCTTCAAGAAGCTCACCGAATCTTTCTGTCATGCCGTCTTTTACGGTAAAACCGCCGGCACCGGGATGTCCGCCGAATTTGGAAAGGGCATCGGAAGCGTATGTAAGAGCTTCAAAAACCGAGAATTCACCGAAAGCACGGGCAGAACCTCGTACTTCGCCGTCTGTTTCGGAGGCGATAAAGCAGGGTTTGCCGAACATTTCCTGTATTCTTGCGGCAACGATACCGATAACGCCATGGTGCCAGTTTTTTCCGGAAAGGTAAATGACTCTCTTTCTTATGATAGAGGGATCGGAATCTATCATTGCACTGATCTCGGATATGATATCATTCTCTGCCGATTTTCTCATAGTGTTGAGTTTATCGAGTTCTGAGGCGATATCAAGGGCTTCGTCGGGATCTTCACACAGGAACAGCTCTGCCGCTGTACGAGGCGAGCCGAATCTTCCGGAAGCGTTTATCCTCGGAGCAAGTCCGAAACCGATAGATGTTGAATCGATCTCCTTATCTTCAAGGCCGCATACTTTCTTTAATGCAAGGAGAGCGGGACGGTCGGTGTTATCGATAAGTCTCATTCCCTCCGAAACGAGGAAGCGGTTTTCACCTGTGAGGCTGACGATATCCGCAACTGTAGCAATAGCGGCAAGATCGCTGAACTGTTCCATAGCGAGAGTGTAGTCGCCGCCGTCGAGGGCAGCTGTCAGCTTCAGAGCAAGTCCCGCACCGCACATATGCTTGAATCCGGAAGGACAGTCGTGTCTGTGCGGATCAACAATAGCCTCAGCACGTGGGAGAGTATCGCCCTGCTGATGGTGGTCGGTAATGACCAGCTTCATGCCGCACTCATAGATATATTCAGCTTCGGAAATTGCGGAAATACCGTTATCAACAGTGACGATAAGGCTTACACCGTCATCCCTGATCTTATCTATTGCATTTTTATTGAGGCCGTAGCCCTCGGAGCGTTCGGGGATGTAGTAAACAACATCCGCACCTGCTTCAAATAAATATGAAAAGAGAATGACTGTAGACATAATACCATCACAGTCATAATCTCCGTAAACACAAATTTTCTCTTCGTTATCGATAGCTTCGTTAATTGTTTCGGCTGCGATATCCATATCCTTTATCATGAAAGGATCGGAGAGACCGTCCACATTAAGGCTGTCTGCAACGCTTTCGGGGGTAGTATACCCTTTTGCTGCGAGAGCGGCGGCAGTGAGCGGAGAGACCTGACAGCCGAAAACGAGGCCGGAAACGGTTTTTCTGTCGGGAACTCCGACAGTCCAGTTTTTCATAATCGTACTCCTGACAAGAAATATATATAATCATATTATAACACTTCGGTACTTAAATTACAAGTAGGACGTGTAATTTTTTCTTTTTAACGTATTGCAGAAGACGTGCAGGATAGAAGAAAAGCCGTATTACAGGCATAATACGGCTGAAGCGAATAGTTAAGTATCAAAAAATGACATCTGGACATATTTCTCAGGCAGCTCTTTTAAATAGCCGAAGCATTTCTCCGTATCGTGGATAATGCTGTATTTTTCGCAATATTCGTGAAAGATCGCCATAAGTCTCCGCTCGTTCGGGGATGAGACTTCGTAGGAATTGCCGTATACGGCGATATATTTCTGTTTCAGTCCGGGAAAATGTCTGTCGAGGGCATTGTAGAAATACTCTCTGTTTCCGTCACGGAGAGTCAGGCCCATACCGAAACAAACAATGCCTTTGACCTGAGCTTCACGGCATTTTTCAAGTATACCGAGGATATTTTTCTCAGTATCATTGATGAAAGGGAGCAGGGGAGAAAGCCATACTACAGTCGGTATACCTGCTTCTTTCAGCTTCATAAGTGCATTGAACCGTTCGCTTGTAACGGATACACAAGGCTCGATAATACGGCAGAGTTCGTCGTCATCGGTGGTAAGCGTCATCTGCACCACGCATTTTGCCTTCTCGTTAATTGAGCAGAAAAGGCCGGTGTCACGAAGAACAGAGGCTGATTTCGTAAGTACAGCCGCACCGAATCCGTGTTTGTCAATTACTTCAAGGCATTCCCTCATAAGACCGGTTTTATGCTCAATGGGCATATACGGGTCACACATGGAACCGGTGCCGATCATACATTTCTTACGCTTTGATCTCAGCGCAGAATCGAGAAGCTGAGGAGCATTGCGTTTTACTCCGATATCCTCGAAAGGGTGGTCAAAATTGTAGCAGGAGCTTCGTGAATCGCAGTAGATACAGCCGTGAACGCAGCCACGGTAGATATTCATACCATTCTGCGCGGTAAGAATACTTTAAGCTTCGATATAATGCTTCCGTTATCCTCACTTTATGGGAAACATTTGTTTTATACATTGTATCACAAATTCTGCACTGATGCAATAGTTCAGGTCACACTTTCTATTTTTACTTTAAGTTTTTTGATTATCTTCTTTTCGAGGCGTGAGATATAAGACTGCGAAATACCGATGGAATCAGCAACTTCTTTCTGGGTTTTCTCCTTGCCGTCAACGAGACCGAAACGCATTTCCATGATCTCACGTTCACGCTCGCTCAGTTCTGAGACAGCGTTTCGGAGGATCTCTCTTTCTGCTTCTGTTTCTATGCCTTTGTTCACGATATCCTCATCCGTACCGAGGACATCCGACAGCAGGAGTTCATTTCCGTCGTAGTCTATATTAAGCGGTTCGTCGATGGAAAGTTCATTGCGGTACTGTGAAGATTTCCGCAGAAACATAAGTATCTCATTCTCGATACACCGTGAAGCGTAAGTGGCCAACTTGATATTCTTAGTGGGACAGAAAGTGTTTACAGCCTTGATAAGCCCGATAGTGCCGATAGAGACAAGGTCCTCAATGCCGACTCCCGAGGACTCGAATTTCTTTGCTATGTACACCACAAGCCGCAGATTATGCTCTATCAGGTATTTCCGAGCGGCAGGGTCATTTGCTTCAAGCTTCATAAATACTTCAGCTTCCTCCTGACGTGTCAGCGGAGGCGGAAGGGTGTCCGAGCCGTTTACATAGAAAACCTTGCCCGTGAAGAGCCTCTTTATGAGCATTTTCAGACTGATTAGAATATTCATTGAAATCTCCTCTTTTCCAAGGCAAAAAGCCTTAATAATTCAACAGTTTGGGATTGAAAACAGCTTCACCGCAGGTCTTTCCGAATCCGATAAGAGCGTCAACTTTTTTTGACGAGCCTGTGCAAGCGTTTTCGATGAGAACTTCGTCAGGGCGGAATATGGGGATAAGTCCGTTTTCTGATACAGTCGTGCAGGGCAGTACACGGAACCCCGCAGGCAGGCAAGAACTGAGATAAGCCATTCCTGTGATGGGGGTATACTGCGCAGTATCACAGATTATGACTGAACGCCCCGTGAAGAAATCGGTGAGTATATTCCCGGTATCCGCAAGACCTTTCAGCTTAGTTATCCTTTTTCCGCAGCGGATTATAATATTGTAATCGCCGCATTTATCTTTGTTTATCATTGTATTTACCAGAAAAACGATACCGTACATTGCAGCTGTAGAAAGCACAAGTATCACAAGTGAGAAGTCGATATAGAAATATGTATTCCTGAAGTGGATGAATTCCGGTCTCAGCCATGAGTAAACCGCATATACCGCACCTGCGAGAATAAGATTTGAAGCGAAAAATGCAGCGGTATTGATGGCTGTTCGTTTCAAATCTCTGAAACCGAATGCAAATACGACGATAGTCACAGCCGCTGCACATTTTATCAGTACAGACAGTCCCCATGGCATTTCCGGCAGAAGTATCATCAGTGAAAAAATGCTTCCATAGGCGGAGGCAGCGGCACATCTTAGCGAACGCAAAGGAGAATGTGTTATCCTTGCTGTTGTCCTAAGGAGGAAAAAATTGACATAAATATTAAGTATGATAAGAACATCAGCATAGATCGTCTGCACGCTGCACCTCCGCATGGTAATGGACTCAAGCTGTCCTATGTTCATTATAATGCAGGACGTCCGAGAAATATGTCATAATCGGTCGGGCATAAAAAAATCGCAGAGCATTTAACCTCGGTACTCTTACAGAAGTTTTTACACGAGTCTATTGAGGGAAACCCTTTTGAAAAAGGGTTCTCCCTCAAACTCCCTTCCTAAAACTTTCAGTATTAATTTTGCCCCCATATAGGGCGCACACCAGATAAGTTTGAATTTATCATTTTTTCAGGTGCGCCCTATATGGGGGCAAAATTCTATTAAAAGTCTTTGGAAAGGGGCTGTGAATGTGCTTGCAGAGAAGAACATAAACGCAACTCTTATAAATCCAAGATATATCACAGGACTTGATACCGAACTGCTTGAATCTCTCAAAGCTGACCATAAGGCAGTTATCACTCTTGAAGACGGCGTTGTCGATGGCGGATTCGGTCAGAAGATCGCTGCATATTACAGTGATTCGGATATGAAAGTAAAGTGCTTAGGCCTTGAAAAGAAATTTTATGACAGATACAATGCGTCAGAAGTTCTCGCGGAACTTGGTATCGTTCCCGGGAAAATTGCTGATGCCGCTGTGAAGATGCTATAAATCCTGAACTATAAAAACCTCCCACGGATCTCATGTCCGCAGGGAGGTCTTTTGTATTATTATTGAATTTGCGTCAATGTTGCGGAAGGTTCATATGAAGAGAGTATGTTAAAAAGCGACCTCCGGGAAAGCTCTCAGAGGCCGCTTTTAATATCATTGCTGCTGACACCTGATATGCAGGTACAGCATCATCTGATTTGTCCCCAATGAAGTATTATCCTAATAGGCATGATTATTAGGATTATGCCGGTTAACGCTAATTGTTATATAATGAGATATAGTAAAATCATGGTGCAGGAGCAACTTTGAAATTAACAGTTATTTCAGAACGAACATCATCGAGATAGTTTTTTGCTCCACATCGTATCTTTGTCAGGGTATAGTATGTCTTCGAGCATTCTTCCGTTACATTGCAATCAACAAGATAGCTCCATATATCGGCATCCATAGCAGGTGACATCATTCCGATGAAATTATCATCTTCATCATAGAGCCTTACGTTCTCTACATAACAGAATTCAGGCAGTTCACTCGCAATCAGATTCAATTCGACCTTTGGATCACCCAGACCGTATTCTGAATATCGAGAATTTAGCTGGAACTTATCAGAAGATATCTCAGGTCGGTATATAGCAAACTTTTCTCCGTCCTTGATTTCCATATATGGAAACTCATCGGAGCCTTCCGCAATATAAACCAGTGTATCATCGGTTATCTTCAAGTATATGGTTTTGTCTACCATACCTATAAGGCTCACTGTATCTCCATCTATCTTCCAGTCTCCGCCGCTCATATAGCTGCTAAGCCTGCCGGGATAATAGAGAAATCGTCCATTTTCATTGAATGAAAGTGTACAATATCCGCCTGCGCCTTCCTTTTCATACGCAAATATCTTTCCTGCTATTGCAGAGTTATCAATGCTTTTATCATTATCAGTTTTTCCCAACTTCCATATCAAATTGTTCAGTGAAAAACTGTTCCAAAATTCTTCTGTCAATGCATTCTGATCAGCATAGATGGAAACTAACATACCATCATAATTAAACATAACATAAACTTTATTGCTGTCTTTTATTTCTGATATCATTGCATCAACGTTTTTGTCGTTTGCAAGGCTGATTTTTGATTCATATATTTTCTGATATGATTCAAATTCAGTATAATTATCAGGATTCGGAGCTTCTGGTGCAATCAGTTTCAGAATATCATAGTATGTTTTGGCTGAGTTGAGAGCATCGTTTTCGATAATGCTGTGATAAGCAAGCTTTATATCAATATCACTATTGTCAGCTTTACAATGATACCATATCCAAGGCAGATTATAAAGCTCGGAAGTCAGTAATGTGATATTTGAAAATCCTTCCTTGTTCATTAATTCACATTCTTTGCCATTGAGTGCAGGAACATACAATGTGATATCCTTATTTTCAAATGCTGAAACAGTATTGTTAAACAGCTCACCATAACTATCTGAATCTGCTGTTTTGAATGAATCCGCTTTTGTTAATGCTTCGGCAAGATCATCATAAGAGTCGAATAAATATGAATTGTTCTTCGGAGGTGTTTGAATGGTTGCAGGCTGCTCAATATCATCTTTTATACCAAGAAGTTTCTTCTGAATAGCCAAAGCATCCGCATTTGTGATACCATCGTTATTGCCTGCAATATCTCCGTTTATTTTTCCCTGTTCGGTAATATGGTTTTCGTCTGTACCGTTTACACCATATTTAGCAGGATTTGCAAGAGACTGCATTATAATAACTGCATCTGACATATTAACGTCACCGTCACAGTTTGCGTCGCCATTTACATTTTCTGAAACAACAGTTTCCTTCAGTTCAAATTCTGAAAGATCCATTACACCTGATATATCAACATCGGCAATATTGAAAGTTCCGTCGTTGTTGATAACACCGCTGACAGCAGCCGAAACAATTACATCATCATGACTCTGCTGATAAACTACTATGTTTTCGTCGATTCCTTTTCCTGTAACATATGCCTTTATCTTATCGAAAAAGCCGTCGTAAGAAATAAAGATCTTCTCAACACCGTCAACTTCCTGAACATAGGTAAATCCCGAGATACCATTGGAGCGCATATACTCATTTATGTCTTCGGCAACCGGTTTTAATGCGCTTTCTTTTTCAGTTGCAACATTCTTACCGGCTTCGTATACAAAAATACTCTTATCGTAGCCTTTTTCATCAATATATGTCTTTATCTTGTCTTCATAAGCCGAATAGGTAATTACCACCTTATCATCACGGACAAATGCATAACCTGCGATTCTGCTTCTGAGCATAAGATCGCTTATTTCGTCAGCATAAGCCTGTAATACGCTGCCTTTTTCTGATGTTTGCTCGGATGCGGTTTTCTCTGCCGAAGCTGCAAATGAATTAACGGGAACTGAAAACGCTCCTGTACAACTCATTACAGCGATAAGGGCTGCCAGTACTTTCTTTTTCATAATATCACCTCATAATTATTGAATGTATATTTATAGCTGATCCTGTTCATTGTGCCGTAACCAGCTGATAACTCTCCATTGCGTCTTCTACACTTAGATTGCTGATAGATGTTCCTTTTTCGCCAACATAGAAATACATAAACTGAATTGCCCCCATATACGAAGGGTGAAGGGGATCATTTGAATATACCTCCATGAAGAAAAACTTGATACAGCCTGAGTCACCGACTTCATAATCCGAGAAATCTATCTCGGTTGTTTCATGGTGATAGCGATCATAGTTTTTTTCTTCGCCGTTAATGTCGAATAACGGAACATCTTCTTTGGAAAATCCCTTCTTATAGCCTTTGTGCTCTCCGTTCACTATGAACTTTTCATCCCCGATATCCTTGAAGTTTATGGGATTGCATACATAGACCTCATACGCAAAGTCTCCCGATGATTCATATTGATAAGGTCTGAGACTTACATCAGCCATAGCCGCATCCACCATGAGTGTTTCTCCATTAGCGCAGAATGACAGACACTTCAGCAGGATCTTTTTTGAGGAAGAAGGTGACATCATATCGTTGCCGCCCTCTTTCGGATAGCCGAAGCTAAGCTCTCTGATATTGGGATCAGTTGTGATCACAGGTGTTTCTTTCCCATGATCAGCCGTAGTTACAGTGACGTCCTCCGTAGTCTGTATCGGTAAGGCAGTTGTAGGTTCGGTGTTGGCTGCTGTCTGAACAGCTGCGGCAGTTGTGACGGGAACGGGAGTTTCTGTCGGCTTTTCTGTAACCTGTTCCGTTTTCATGCTTGTCTCTGTCTCAGGAGTAGTTACAGCCTGAGTATGTGCGGTTTTGGTCGAAGTATTTCGCTCTGATACCGAACTATGAACGGGGAGTGTTGTGGTCACTGGTTCAGCGGTATTCTCTGTCCTGATCGTTATGTTGTTTGTAGTTGTATCCGGAGTTACGGTAGTTATATCATCTACTATTTCCGGCTGTTTAGGCGGATGCATAAGATCTATGAAATGATCCCGATATCCGATACCCAGCCCTATAGTCAGACACAAACAAGCTAATACCGGTACTGTACGCCTGATCATGCGTATACGCTTCTTTTTCTTTTCCAGATACTCGTCATATTTGTAGAGGACACTTTGATACATTTCATCATAATTCTTCATATTCAAAGCCCCTCCTTTCAAGCTCGCCTTTTAATGCTTTCTTGGAGTTGAATAGCAAATCCTTTATCTGTCTTTCTCTTTTCTTCATGATCAAAGCTGCTTCTTCTTTTGTAAATCCTTCAAAATAGATCAGATACAGAACCTGTCGGTAATCCGGTTTTAAACTGTGCAAAGCCTGATGAACCAAACGCTTCTGTTCACTTTTTATGTAGTCATTTTCGACGTTCTTTTCATCAGCAAGGTATTCCTGTGATTCCAAGGGAACGACACTGAGTTTTGTAAGTTTTCGGAGGTGTTTTGCGGTTATATTACGTCCGATTGCATACAGCCAGGTTTTGAACGAGCTTTTACCTGAGAACTTCGGACGCTTTATCATCAACTCTACAAATGTACTTTCCGCCATATCTTCCGCTGTATGAATATTCTGAACATAGCTGTTCAGATATAGTATCAGACCGGTCTGGTAGGTACAGATGATTTCATACAGCCCCTCATTGTCGCCCGCAAGGAAACGGCGGTAGCTACTTTCACCGTTATCCATGTGGGGAATCCTCCTCTCAAAGACTTTATTCTTGCCCTTACACTTATTAGTACCATTTTTTCCGAAAATGGCGAAGTAAAATTTGAAAAAAATCTGCAATTTCGTCAAGTTTGTAAAGTCTGCACAAATATCATAGCATATTATCAGTTGAATAGCAATATAAACAGCAGAGAAATTTTATCACTCCACTCTGCTTTTAAAGGAAATGTTTTATGGCTGACATCTTTCTGCTTCTATCTCACAATAATGTCTGCATACTTCTGCAATGGTACGCTGACACGCAGAACTCATTCAGCCTGATCTTACGCAGAATGTATCTGTGATGAATCTTGACATTTTTACCGATCGATGATATAATAAGCTTGTCGGTAGTTTAATAAAAACAGCTGTCCGTTCAGCAGATGCGTCTTGCGCCCGATGCCCGTATAACTCAACGTGAGAGATCACGTCCGTCAGACGTGTTGTGCGACGGTTCAACTCCGTCAACGGGCTATTTTGCATGATACTGCCTTCTTCGGAGGGCAGTTTGTTTTATGATCCCGGAGGTGATATTATGAGTCTGAATCCTGCCGGATTCCAGAAACCGCAGATCTGTTATCCGAAGCTGTTTACTGCGGCATCAGTTACAGTACCGCATATTGAGATGACTGCGAAGGAGGCTGTTGCTGCGGGCTATTCTTTCCGCAAAAAGCGGCACAACGTGAAGATAACCAAATATCGAGGAAAAACGCAGATGCAGCTGAATATCCCTTATACCATAGACGGGATGCCTGTGGATGAGATCAGTGCGCACACCTTTGAAAAATTCCCCTGCAACACTGTCTTTATCCACGGAAATATCCGCAAACTCGGTCGATTGGCTTTCTTTGAATGTACTGCGAAAACAGTGATATTTGAAGACGGTCTGACTGCATTGCATGATGAAATTTTTTATTATTGCGAATCTCTGGAAAAGGTCCACCTTCCGCTGACCTTGAGATACATCGGAAAAAGATGCTTCATGTGGTGCAAAAACCTGAAATATATCGAATTTCCGAAAAGTATCTGTAACATGGATGATCTTGCTTTCTGCAGAACCGGATTGGAAGGCTTCGGTGTTGAAGCGCTCACACCGGGCATCAACAATGCAGAAGCCTTTCGCTGTACACCTTTAATCGAAGAAAATCAGGTCGTATGTGCCTACCCGGATTCTTCCAATCTGACTGTTCTCCATGTAAACGGCCCGTGCCGCCCGGGTGAGGAATGTGGCACTCCGTTAAAATTCAAAGCAGATTCGATCACATTCTGCCGCTGGTCTCTGAGATGCTTCAGCATTGATCTGTCTGAGTGCAAAAAAGTCCGTTTCTATCGGAATGCGATTCGCAGTGAACGGGAAAGAGACAATGAATCGGTCGCCTATGTTGTCAACCCCAGTCTCATGATTCTTCCCGAAAGTGAGGAAAGCAAGCAGCATTACGCTTTCCCGAAGCACGTAACAGTCGTCAATTACTTTCCGAATAAGAACAGGGCATACAACGGTCCGGTAGAGATCAACTATGACGATCATGATGACAGCTGCGTTGTCACACCGGTCGCAGATTTCCTTCCGGCAAGGTCTGTTGAGGAGGATTGGGACAAGATCAGGATCACAAAGCCTGTGAAAATGGACAGATATGCGATATATTCTTACCATCTGCAAGAGATCACCTTTGAAGATTTCTGCCCGGAGGACACGGTTTTTTCGCTGTCCTGCTTTGAGCTGAGAAAGGTGTCCTTCCGTTACAAAGGGCAGATGTACACAAAGTATATCCCGCCCAGAGAACTGATAAACAATTACATCCATACGATCATGACATTTCCATTCGCTCCCTGCAAGGTTCCGTGTGAAGGCGGCTTCAGACATACGGTCTATAACAGACAGATCATAGATTCGATCTTTCAGCATCGGCATATCTCCTCATATAATAACCGGGCCCTCGCCATGCTTCGGGACAGAGACCATATGAGATGGGGAGAAAGCCATTGGAAACAAGAGATCTATTTGAAAGTAACCAATACGATCAAGGCGCTCATTGCCATAGATGTGCTGCGAAGCGACCGTCTCGACCATGAACCGCCGGTCGATATGTACCTTGATTTTCTGAAAAAGCACAGCAGATACTGCCGACAATATTTCCAGAAGATCAGTGGCAAATATCCGGAGTATTTACAGGCATTTGAAATGATCATATCGAGTGACGGCGAAAGATAAGTGTGAGATAAAGGGGCGTATGATTAGCTTGACAGTGAACCGGTCTTTAAGGCAACACCGCACAAAGCCGTCAGGCGTGCTTTGTGCGGTGTTGCCTATAGTTTCATGCTGCCACAATAAACAGGAGAGTAAAAATGAAAGATGCACTTATTAATTACAGCAAAAAGTCTCTTGCCCTTAAACAATTCTGGATGCCAAAGGAATTCGACGATGTCGAACCGGAAATGGCTGAGGAGCTAAAAAGGAATTTTCTTATTCCCCGAACTACCAAGACGGATTTCCGGCCATTCAAGGAGAAATATGGTTTTGATGTTCCGCAAGAGATAAAAGACTATTTTGATCTGTACTGGCATTCCTATGTATGTGGCTGCTATGACTGTATGCAGCAGAACGAAACGGACTGTCACAAATTCGACGATGGATTAACGCTGTTTTCTGTAATGAAGAAAAAAAGAGAGAGCGATGACGATGTACTGTTGCACGAAAACGGGCTGATGGATATGACCGAAGAATGGTATGATGATTGCAGAGAGGCTGTTGATGAAGAACCTGCCCTTGCAAAATATGCCGAGGACATGGAGGACTATATTCCTATAGGCTGGTCGCTGTATTATGCATACAGAGTATTTTTCAGGCGATCCACCAAGGAGATATACCTTGAGAGCTACTCCTACGAGATGGGCTTTGTAGGCAAAGAGCCTATAGCAAGATCACTTCCGGAATTTATCAATAAGCTGTACTTCAATCCCGATCCTCAGTTTTATAAATAGCTATCTGAGCAGGTAAATCCTTGACGGGATAAAATCAGAGGAACAAATAGCAATGGACTTGTTATCTCCACATTTGATGAAGCAGTAAAGCTGAACCCTGATGCGCATCCAATTTTACATAGCGATAGAGGATTTCAGTATACAAGCAAAATATTCCATCAGCGACTCATAGATCATGGTATGATACAAAGTATGTCTCGTATTGGACGCTGTTTGGATAATGGACCTATGGAAGGCTGGTGGGGAATGCTGAAGTCGGAGATGTACTACTTACGAAGATTCACATCTAAAGAAGATTTAATTTCGGCAATAGTAGAATACATAGATTATTACAACACTAAGCGATATCAACTTAAACTGAATTGCCTGACACCAATAGAATACCATAAAGCGTATGCGGCATAACTGCCTAACAGTATTAAAAAATAAAAGCAATCTGCACAATTAGTACAGATTGCTTTTGGTAACATAATAGAATATTTTTGTTATTTCGGCTGTCTACTTGACAGGGGGCGGGTCATATGGGCGGCAGTTTGTAATATCATTGAATAATAAAAAAGAATACCTTTAGCAAGAAGCTCAACAGAGTATATATCATCGAACGGAATTATGGTCTTAACAACCTTCAACAGGCGATATGAAGTATTGACCTCAGTCACTACTCCTTTGATGTTCATGTAGTTTAGCAGCAAGAAAATCATAAGTTCTGATAATATAATCCTTGATAAGGTCGTAGTTAGGACTTATGTCAGGGAATGCTTTATCGGTCTCTCTTTCAGCTGTTGATATACTATTAATAATGGTATCTCTGTCAGGCAGTTCATCTTTTAATACGTTGCAGCAGACTTCGTTAGCAAGAAAACTTTCTGTGAACACATTTCCTTTATTATCATCTATTCTCGGTACGCCTGTTGCAATAAGTCCGAGGTTATAGTCGAAGTATGGAGCAAGTCCGATTATTTCGCCTGTTGAACTGTTCCTCAGTACACCTGCATTCTGATTATGCCTGTCATCGTTGTGAAGAAGGGCATCATAGAATACCATCATTACATACGGCTTAATCAGCTTTTCTTCAAGTCTTGGTAAAATATACTCAGGCTCGTCATGATCGGTGTAATAACTACAAAAAGGCTCAAAGTCAACATCAGCATTGTTGGTAAAATCCTTTGTGATAATAAATGTTGATGTGATGCCTGTTTCTTCTGATGTAGAGTGCTGTATCTCATATTCGGCAACATCAGCTCCCATAGCTTTCAAGAACTGATATGAGTAGTATTCACTAATTAGTTCCTGTGTGTTACCATGTTTGAACATATACCAGCTGCCGTTTATATATCGCCACGCCTTTTCATAGCTGCCGACAGTACCAAGTTCACGGTAACCTTTTGTGTTTCCGCTGTTTGAGGCAGAAGAACCAAACAGAGCTATATCTGCGATCTCTTCGTTATACTGTTTGAGGGAGCTGTAATCAAGTTCTTCATCAGCTTTCTGTATCCACCAGTTATCGGTTATGGATATTCCGTGGCCGATGTCAATTACCTGTTCGATATCGTCAGGCGTTCTGAGACGCAGTGCCTTAAACAGCTTTCGGGAATGAGAACGATGAATGTCAACACTTCTGTTATCAAGCCATTTCTCAAGCGGCATGCCTATCGCAAAACAGGCAGGACACAGCGATTTATTAATTATTTCATTTATTCCGTTTTCATCAGCAAGAGCAATTATCTTGTTCTTGTGCATTATTTTGTAATTCATGTGTCCTCCCGTAATAGTAGTATGATTGTAGTTTTAGTATACCACATTAAAGCTGAAAATGCAAGTTAAACGTAAGCGCCAACCATTCAATGCCGCATAAAAAGTAACCGCCAATCCCCGTCCGTTTTATATAAGAACCTGTCCACATAGGAATTCATGCACGTCTTTTCGTCAAATTTTGCCGGTGACTGCGTTAAAAATCCTTGAAGGGCGACAGCCCGTCGGCGGATTTTTGCCTTGTCACCGACAAAATTATGCCTGATAATCCGCACATTCACCCTATGTGGACAGGTTCTAACAAAAACAGACTCCGCTTAAATTGCAGAGTCTGTTTTTAATTTATTTTTACTCTCCGAGGGTATTCCGTATCTTTTCTGCAAGAACATCGGCAATATTCTGCTGTGTTTTCTTTGACGGATGACCGTCAGCCCCCATACCGTCACGCATTGAATGAGTCTGTGAGAAGTATGACGTGATATTGCCATCGCCTGATTCGGCTATTGCACGTTCAATCAGCTTGTATATATCATCGCCGCCCATAGTACCCATAGTGCAGATTATAGGAGCATTCGGACGCTTTTCACGGACAGTCTGTAAAAATGCCTTGTAGCCTTCCACAAATTCATCGCCGTTTGCCTTTGGGTATGCGGCAACATAATTCATATCGTTAGTACCAAGATTTATGACCACAACGTCACAGTCCTCGGAGAATTCCCAGTCTGACCCGTAGTCCTTATAAATACTTGACTTGCCGTAGCAGTCGGGCAGAAGTTCTTTGTCGTTTTTCATTCCGTCGCCTGAGTAGCCTGACACGATACCGTAGCCGCTGTAGCAGCAGGTGGTGTAGTCCGCACCGAGGGACTTCGCTGCAAGATAGGCATAGGACTTTGAGAAATTCTCCGTAGCAGTGGTGAATGGGTCGCTGGGCGACTTACTCTCAACGCCGTATCCGCAGGTAATTGAATCTCCGATAAACTCTATCGTCAGCGGTGCTTTTTCGGCAGGCACAACAGGCTGAGCCGAGCTGCTCTCCACCTCAACGGAGCGTATACCAATGCCGCCATACATGGCTTCTGAGAGAAGCATTACCTTTACTGCCGCTGTTTTATCCTCATCTTTCCAGAGGCTGACCGTTACGTCCTTATCTGTCATGATCTCGTCGCATATCATTTTGTCGTCCACATAGACAGCATAGCGTGGGTCAAAATTATTTATACCGCTGCTGCCTGCAAGGGTAAGGGAGGCATTTCTGCCGCTTACGGTGAACTCCGCAGCCGAGCCGCTCTGCACCAGCCACAGAACATCGTCCTTCATTACAGTTCTGCTTTGCAGCGTTGCATTGTCTGCGGTTATGGGGATATTCTGAACCATAACTTCTCCCTGCGTTGAAGTCTCCGTCTGTTCCGTTTCATCAGTTACCGTTACATCGGTGGTCAGGACTTCGGCAGGCTATGAGCTGTTATTATCTGAACAGCCAGTAAAAGCACCCGCAGCGGCTATGCATAATGCACAGCCAACTGCGGTCATTGCTCTACGTTTCTTCATCACTTTATCTCCTCGAACAGTGATTCATAGTATTCTGGAGTTCTATCAGATTCGCTTGTAGTTACATATATCCAGCACATCATATCATTATCAATTTTTTTCATATAATAATAATCAGAAGAGTTTTCGTCATAAGTACACACATCTCTCGAAAACTCCTGATTTCCGAGCTTGACATCTGCTCTTTCCTGCCATTCCACATCAAGGATGCCATCTATCCATTCCCTACAATAATCAAGACATTGATCCTCTGTAACATCCTCAACATCAGGCAAAAGAATATTAGTATTTACAAAGAACACAAATATTGCTTCCTTTGCATTTGCAAAACAAGCGTCATAGACCTGAGATTCCAAGATCTTTGCGTACATCTCATTAGTTTCCTCTTCTATCCATTCCTTCTTCTCGTCATAATCGACCGTGTAATATATCAGTCCGCTCGGTGCATTCAGCTTGATTCCTGCATATTGACTGACATATACGCCGTCCTTGAACAGTCCTGCTGTATAGTTTGTCCCTTCTATGGCAGGATCGGGTTCTACAACCGTAGGCGGATCGAGTATAGTCTCGGGCTCGTCAACAGGTTTGAAGCCATCGCCGTAGCTGAGACCGTAACCACGTTCAAGCCAGCACTCATCTGTGCGTATCTGGTCTAATGAGCTGTACCACGGGGACGGGAGCTTTCCTGTAAAGTCAGAACAGCCGCAGAGAACATCGGATATGCCCTTGCCCTCAGAACCGGGGAGGTAGCACATAACAACGCTGTCCCAGTCATCGTATAGTCTCTTGTTTATGAGGACATTTCTGCCCGCAACGATACAGGTGACGGTTGGCTTGCCGAGGTCTTTCGCCTCTTTTCGTGCCTCTGAATTGCCGTTAAGTCCCAGCTTGCCGAACAATCCCATATCCTCAGTATCGCCGTTCCACTCGGCGTAGTTCTGCTCGCCCAGGCAAAGAAGCACAACATCGGCTTTTTCGGCTTCTTCCTTATCCGTGATGACTTCAATGCCGTAGTCCTCGGCATAACGCTCAAAGGCTTCCTGTATGGTGGTAACGCCCGGGACATCCTTTGAGGTAGAGCCGTTCCAGTCCATAGTCCAGCCGCCGCACTGTGCCTGACAGCTGTTTGCCGCTGGTCCTGTGATATAGACCTTTGTACCCTTTTTAAGCGGAAGGACATTATTCTCGTTTTTGAGAAGCACAAGACTCTCCTCAACAAGCTTTTCGGCTACCTTTCGGTATTCAAGAGAACCTGTGACTGTCTTTTCGGTAGTCATAGTCTCCAGCAGCGGATCATCAAAGAGTCCTGCGTCTTTCTTGACCTTGATTATTCGTGTAACAGCATCGTTGACACGTTCCTCGGAAATGTCACCGCTTCCGACTGCGTCCACAATTATCTGCTTTGCTTCGTCAAAATTATCGGTCTCCATGAGCATATCAATTCCTGCATTTATACTCTTTATGACCTGTTCCTTGTAGGAATCGCCTGTTATATGCTGAATCGAGCCCCAGTCGCTGACGATGAAGCCCTTGAAGCCCATTTCGTCTTTGAGCTTCATGATGTACTCCTTGTTTTCATGCATCTTCACGCCGTTGAGGGATGAATGGCTTATCATAATTGTCTGGACACCAGTGTCTATCTGTGCCTGATACACTTTGAGAAGTTCATCTATCTCCGCATCGGTAAGCTGAGAGTCGCCACGGTCAATAAGCATATATGTATCACCGGGCTCGCCTGTGCCGTACAGTACATTACCGTCTGCGAAAAAGTGCTTTGCACAGGCAACAAGCCCGCCGTCGATAAGTCCCTTCGTGTAGGCTGTACTGAGCTTGGTAATAGTTTCGAGGTCAGAGCCGTAGGACTCGTATGTACGTCCCCAGCGAGGGTCTACAGACTGAGCAACACAGGGCGAGAAGTTCCACATCATATGGCAGAGCTTTGCTTCGTCAGCTGTAATAAGGCCTACCTGATAGGCAAGCTCCTCATCGTTTGCAGCGCCCTGTCCGATGTTGTGGGGGAAGTATACAGCGTCACGGCAGTAGTTCACGCCGTGAACATCGTCCTGACCATAGATGTAGGGAATACCTGCCTCTGACTCAATTGCTCCCTGCTGATAGCCGTCAACGGTCTCAGCCCATGTATCGGAATCGACACATCCGACCGTAGAAAGGATACTGCCGTAGTCGTTGGCTTTCATATCCTCCTCTGTGATGTTATAGACCGCAGGCTGTACCATTTGTGCCGCTTTCTGCTCCAAAGTGAGTGCTGCCACTATCTCCTCGGGAGTCATGGTTGCGTATGTCTCATACTTGGGACCGTCAAACTCTAACTCTGTACTTGTTGTGGGCTCGGCAGCTGATGTAGATGCATTTGTTGTTTCAGTCTCGGATTTTTCTGATGTTTTGTTCTTTTCCGCACATGACATAGTTGATACCAGCAATGTCAGCGGAAGCAATAGTGCAAGTGCTTTTTTCATTACTACTCTCCTTTATGTAAAATGTGTTACAATCATTCCCTCTTTCAATACAGTGAATAATTTAAAATTATTATATCACATAGCCCTGATTAAGTCAACGACATTATATGCACATTTTTACATAAAAAGCAAATTATACTAACTTAAGGCAGCCCAACGAAATAACTCTGGCTGCCTTTTTTCTTCATAAAACTTGTTTAACGTATCTCGCTGTACAATTGCCTGCAAAAATCAGGTGATTTCAATACTGATATTATGTAATATAATTAAAAAATGGTCGCCACAAAGGCGACCATAAAAAGAATAAGATTATCGAAAAAATATTTTTATTGACTGACAATATTCAATAATTCCTTATAATCCTTTACCACTTCATACTGAACATCATTTGTTTCCATCTTGTTGAACAATACTTTTGCACAGTCTATTTTAGCCTTTTCAATAGGTCTTAGATCAATACTTGACATTGATCCCTTTGTTTCGGCAATAAAATAGATATGCTTTACTGTTCCTTCATTAAATGCTATCGCCCAGTCTGGAGAATAATGTCCTAATGGCGTTGGTATATAGAATCCTTTAGGAAGTTTGGCGTATACACAGACTTCAGCTGCTGAATCAAGAGATTCTGCAAATCTGCGTTCTACGCTCTTTTCAGCAGTACCGTCAGTAAATACATAGTCCTGAACGTGTTTCTGCGCCTTAAATGCCTTATCAAAGCGCTGATTGCTCTTATAAGCAGTAAAGATATTAGAATCGTATTCGCCATAAATTTGATTATAGCTTATATGATCTACAATCATAGTTGCTTTTTGCTCGCGTATAAGGCGAATCATCTTTGATATGAACTCTTCTGGGTTATTCTTGAACATTGCAAACTTGTCTACTCGTAGGCCTTTTATGATTTCTGAAACCGTATTTCTTGTCAGAACAGTGCCTTCCGCAATTTTACCTATGAGATCATATCGTATTTGGCTTACATGAGCATGGCGAAGAGTTTGTGTTCTCGTCTTGGCATTATCAAAAGAATCATTTCTATCTATCTCATACTGATTTATATCTGTTTTCTGCTGTCCAGTTGTTGTTGTATATTGCAACTCAGAAACATAAAGGTTGCTGTTAATATAATCAATAGCCTTTTTCACAAGTTCAGAACTGTCAAAATCAACGGTATATACGTATTTATGATTAATAGCTTTCCATAATTCTTGGAATTCCTTTTTATAGAAATTATCGTTAAGCGAATTATCTTTTACCTTGGTTTCGTGTCCGTCTGATACCATATCCTTCAATACGCTCTCGTCAAATACACCCTGTACAAGTTTATGAATACCTGCTTCAATTATTTTCAATTCTTCAGGAACAGCTACAAGAGAATTATTTGCGAGATCATTTCTATATTCGTCGGTTACATTATCTTCATCATCAATATAGTCATTTTTGAGAAGATACTTATATATTGCCTTAGCCTGCTTATTATCAATAACAACTGAAGTTTCGCCGTTCATTACAGTCTTGCCTACGAAGTATTCTATTGTAGCCTTTGATGGCCTGTCATAGAGAACTGTTTTAATATCCGACTGCAGATCCTCGACAAATTTTTTATAACTGTCACTTGCTATAACAGTCAGCATATTTACGCCATGGACATTGTCACCGCACGAATCATTATCCATACGATTTCCGGACTGATCTACGCATAATCTTAGGCCACGTCCTACTTCCTGGCGTTTCAGCGTCTGGCTGTCAGAATGCTTTAATGTGCATATTTGAAAGACATTTGGATTATCCCATCCTTCACGAAGGGAAGAATGTGAGAATATGAAACGAGTAGGTTCATCGAAACTCAGCAGTCTTTCTTTGTTTTTGAGGATAAGGTCATAGGCTGAGATATCGTCTGATATATCGGTGCCGCGTTTAACGGAACTATCAACGCTCCTGCCCTTTTTATCGATACTGAAATAACCACGATGTACTTTTGCAACATCACTACAGGTGGTGCGGAGATATTTCTGATAGTTGGTATCAAACATAGTGAGGTTATCGTTCAGGATACTGGTATACTCCTGCTCGAACATCTCACCGTATTCACCAAGCATTTCATCGCCGTTTTCATCGTACTGACGATACTTTGCAACTTCGTCAATGAAGAACAGGGAGAGTGTCTTTATACCCATATTGAAGAGCTTTTCTTCCTTTTCAAAATGAGAAAGAATAGTCTCTCTTATCTGAATTCGACGCAGATCCTTTTCAGAAATGTCACCTGTAACTTCACCTGTCTGCAATACCTCACCATTCGTGAAAGTAACTATACCACGGATAGGATCAATGTCAGAGATAAGATAACCTTTATACTGCTCCATTTCGTTGGATTTATAATAGATATTATCATCAACACCGAGAATCTTCGTTTCACGCTTGATGTGATCTTTATATTTTACCTCTATCTCTATACGTGCCATTGGCGGCTTTTTATTTGACAGAACTATACTTTCAAGATACAGGTATTTATCCGTACCACGCAGATTTCTGACTTCAATACCTTTGACCTCTATCTTCTTGACGAGGCGCTTATTGTATGCGTCAAGAGCATCCAGGACATACACAAGGTTGTGCTGTTTTGCGTGAGTAGCGGAATAATTAAGGCTGAACAGCGGGTTGAAGTTCTTCAGAGCCTTCTGTGTAACCGCACCGCCCATCTTCTGCGGTTCGTCAAGGATTATGATAGGACGGTTAGCCTTGATAACGTCGATAGGACGGCGTGAACCGAAATCGTCACGCTTCGAGTAGATGATACGAGCATCCTTGCTCTTGCCATCCTCTTTGAGAGAAGCTGCAAAAGCCTGCGTGTTGATTATCATTACATTGATACCGGAACTTGACGAGAAGTTGTCCAGCTGATTGAGGTTAGAGCTGTTATATACGAAAAATCTTGCCTTTTTGCCATAGTGCTCCATAAAGTGATCTACGGTTATCTCAAATGACTTCTTCACGCCCTCACGGATAGCTATACTCGGCACAACAACAATGAACTTGCTCCAGCCGTAACGCTTGTTCAGCTCGAACATAGTCTTGATATAGACATAGGTCTTTCCCGTACCGGTTTCCATTTCGATATCGAGACTGCACCTGCCAAGCTCCTTGATAAGATTCGGAGAGAGACGGATATTATTCGCAGTCTGCATTTCGTGGATGTTTTTCAGTAGTTCTGTATCTGTAAGCTGTACGGCTTCATTCTTGTAGCCCATGCTGTTTTCGAGGTCGAGGAGTTCGTCATCTTCGGCAGTATCCTCCGCAAGGAAAGAAAGCTGCTTGTCGGTATCTTCAAGCGTACCCATATCACGGATATAGCCCACACGTTCATGAAGTCCCTGACCTTTGAATATATTCACAACAGCCTCGACTGCATCGGTCTGGTACTGTTGTATCTTAAAATTGAATTTCATTTAACCACCTTTTCACCATAAAGGTACATCTCAATTACTCCATATGCTTTATTTAATTCTTGATGGATTTCTTCGTTATTATATGCATCCGCTATTCCATCTATTGCTTTCTGAATTTTGTTATTTAACTCCATTTGTTTAATATCATTTTTTCTGATTTCTTCCGCAGAAGCGCCTCTTTCATCTATTTGCATAAACTTTATTCCTTCGCCTAAAGCTTTTTCTGCTACTCTAAGAGAGCTTAACTGGTCTGAATATAATTCCATAAGTTTTTTGACTGCATTAAGTACTTCATCTTTTTTGTTAGAAAAATCCATATTTTGATATGAAGGTACCACTTTATCTGAATATACAGAAAGAATTTGTCGTATTTCCTTATGTCCAGTAACAGCATCAACAAAACCGACAGTATTATACGGGAAATAGGTTATTTCACCTTCAAGAGACACAAAGTCTCTATAGAACTGCTGAACACTATCATACTTCGATTGACGATACCCTATTATTGACTGAATCAACGCAATAAAGCAGCCTGTAAGAATGCATATAGATACATTATTAAATATTGCAATAACAACACATGAAGGGTATTCTGCCTGTAATATGGAAAAACCAATAGTAAACAATAATGATATTAGTGAAATAATAATCATTGTTGATTGCATTTTTCGGTTAAATCTCATCACATCACCTTCCTAACAGTATCCTTAGAATAAGCCTCAAAAATCTGGTCGAAGTTAGCGGCAACGGAGTCGCCTGCCATAGAGGAGTCACGTATAACGAAGTAATACGGCTTCATTTTTGCGACAGCAGTAATAGTCTCCTCGGTGACGTTCTCGTCGAAGCAGGCAATGAGGAAGCCGCCAGCGACGTTATAAACGGTCTTGCCTGCGATAACGGTCTGCTCTATCTTGCTTGAAAGGAGCACTCCGAGATCGAGCATTACCTGGAAAAGCAAGTCCTCGGGAGTTCTGTCTTCCTTGATGTTATCGACAGTACCCATAAGCGTTTCAATGGTAAGCTCGTCAGGGTTATAGTAAACGTCCTTCATATTGGTGCTGTCAAGCTTGAGTACACGGAAGCCTGTATCGAGGCCGGCGGTAGTCATCGGGTTTTCTTCTTTTATCTTAGCGCCTGCTCTGCGGATTCTTTCCATGCCAACATCACTAATTGTGTTTAAGCCGATTTTATTTGCCTCATCATTATCTTCTAATGGTTCAGGTAATTGAACTAAAACAAATTTTCTATGTGTTGATTCTTCAGCATTTAACTCCAAAATTGATTGTGCTGTTGTAGCCGAACCAGCAAAAAAATCAAGAATTATATCATCTTCTCCACTACCAAGTATGCTAAGCATTTTAATAAGCTTAACAGGTTTTGGAGTATCAAACGGAACTTTTACTAAATCTGAGAACAGCTTTATCAAATCTTTTTTCGCCATATCGGTGTGACCATAATCTTCGTATAACAACAAGTTAGATGCTCTTCTTCCACCGACATCAGATAAAAATTGTTTAACTGCTGGAAAAGCATTTCCATCTTTTCCAAAATATATACGATTATCTTCAAGAAGTTTTTTCATTGTATCTGGTGCATATACCCAATGCTTTCCTTCTGGAACATTGAATACTTTTCCAGTGATTGGACTTATTACATCATAATATCCATTCTTTCTTACGCCATTACCAACACAATCTCCTGGCTTCCAATCACCGCGAGGATCATTATCAGGATTTTTATATCGTGCATTCATTTCAGCTGTTCGAGGTAACATTCCTAACTTAAAGAATTCTATATTTCTGCAATAGCATAAAATGAACTCATAATCATTAGAAAAATATCTTGCTTGATTTTTAGGAGAATAAACTTTTTGCCATCCTAATTGAGAAATAAAATTAGTTTCACCATATATTTCATCGCATATTTTACGCATATTTTGAATTTCATTTTCATCTATCGAAATAAAAATAACGCCGTCATCAGTCAGCAGGTCTTTAGCAAGGCGCAGACGGGGATATATCATATTCAGCCAGTCTGTATGGAATCTGCCGTTGCTTTCAGTATTCAGCACAAGGCGGTTGCCTTCCTCGTCGAACTGTCCGCTCCTGTCAAGATAATCCTCGGTATTCTCCGCAAAATCATCATTGTAAACGAAATCGTTGCCCGTATTATAGGGCGGATCTATGTATATCATCTTTACCTTGCCGAGATAGGTCTCCTGCAGAAGCTTCAGAACGTCAAGGTTATCGCCCTCGATATAGAGGTTTTCTGTATTGTCAAAGTCAACGCTCTCCGCCCTGCACGGGCGGAGAGTCTTAGCTATCGGTGAATTTGCCGCAAGTACGGCTTTTTTCTTGTCAGGCCATGTGAACTGGTAGCGCTCCTCAGCACCGTCAACAACAGCCGTGCTTATCTCCTGCATGAGAACGTCCTTGTCTATCGCACGGACTACCTCGCCGTTCTCGTCGATAGTCTCGGTCACAGCGTTCGGAAACATAGCCGCAAGCTTGGCAAAGTTCTCGTCAGCTTTGTTCGGGGTGTGCATTTTAAGTTTGTCCATATTTATACTCCTAATTATCATTGTTTTCTTTTAGCAAAGTATTATTTGCAAGCAAAGAAACGGTCCTATGAAATATATCACGTTCTCTATCTGTAATTAAACATTTTCCAACTTTAACTTCGTTATCAGCATTAATCAATGCATTATAAAAATCAGAAAGCTTTTTGTGAAGAAGATCAATATCACTTTTAGTGCTATAATCAGGTCTTTTACTATTTATTTCTTCTTCAGTGTAAAGACTATATAATGTGTGGTCTACTGTGTCAATAGTAGTTTTATCGTTATAAAAATATGTTAATATAGAGCAGTCTCTTTCGCGCATAAATCTATTGAATAAAAAGACATTATTAATCATACTTCCCCATACTACGGGAATTATTATTTTATAAATTATGATTTCAGAGTAACCTCTCTCTTGTTCATAGCAAGCATAGCGTCTAATTTCTTCAAAATTAATAGTTCGCATAAGTGATACCAATTTAATGCATTCTCTCATTTGCATATGCTCTTTATTAAAAACTAACTCCATTACACTTGAAAGAGAGCCAAATGTCGGATCATTTTGGCTAAAATTTATTAATGAATAGAATTTTTTCATATCAGGAGGAGGAAGAACAACTCGTAAATCAAAAAATCTATCAAGATAACGGCTTGCGTTAAATTCTTCTCCATAATACTTTCTGATTGTAATTTGTAACTCTGCAAGATTAACTGAAAAAACAAATGTCACTTTATCATTATTGAAATAATGCTTTATACGCTCCAACAACTTTACTGCAAACTCAGGATTACAACGGTCAAGCTCGTCTATTATTATCAGAAGTCGATCACAGCCTTCAGGAAGAAGTTTATCAATATATTTTTCTATGAGTTTGCCTATGTCTTTCCTTTCGCGCAATGTTTCAAGGAAATCCCCCTTCTTAAATGCATCAGCGATATCATTTGGATCAAAACCTGCAATTGCTTCTGTAATTTTGCCTGCAACAGATAAAACATCAGAAAAGCTGATCTTATCTTTTATTCCTTTATTTTTCTCAGTATCCAATATCATTTGATATACTAAAGAATATATAGGATCATCATCGCAGTCATTCGCCCATGCATCATAATAAATAGGCACATGTTTCTTTAACTGCATTTGGTTTGACAAGGTTCTCCAAGTAGATAAAATCTGATTCTTTCCTTCTACTTCTCCGTATGACTCTTCAGTTACTGTATCAAGTATCATTTTGACTTGCTTGACGAAAAACGTCTTTCCGCTACCCCAATATGAATCAAGTGCGATGGAGAAGCTTTCATCTATGGAGTCAATGATCTTAATAAAGTTTACGAGGTCTTTATTTCTGCCTATTGAATCCCTTATAAATGTATTTCTTATATTATCAGGTGTTGGCTGTAAATCATGTTTTTTCATATATACTCCTATAATTGTTTCTTAAGATAATTTATCTGCTGAACCAACTCATATTTCTTCTTGGGCTGAGATTCTTTTCTTGCCTTTTTTTCGAGTATTTCAATTTCTTTCAGCAGCTTTTCACGCTCGGTATTGGCAGCTATCTGCTCATCGAGAGTATTGCCCTTCGCAACAGTTATACCGCCTATCTGCATTATAGCATTATCCCATACCGCATCAATGTCAAGACCGCTTATGTCAATGCTGATACTGTCAAGGGGCTGCCAGTCAGTACGGATAAGCTTTGTCCGCCATACCGCAAGACAGGCTTTACCCTCATATTCAAGCACCAACAGCATTTTCTGCGGAATAAGCTTTGTGATAAGCTCTATCGTTTTTGTATCATAATCGGTACGTTTCAGACTGAGCAGCAGCACATAGAACGAGGATACATCCTTACCTGCGGCAATATTTACTGTTGCCGGAGATATCTCGTTGACTATAACAATACGGGAAATATCAGCTTCGAACTTCTCTTTCTGAGCATTATTCATGCTGAATTTCGTGTATATCGCTTTCTTGGGTAGCTGCTTATTAAGCTCAGTCTTTTCGGGAAGTCCGAACATATTCTCACTCCTATCTTATGACGAGGAAGCAGATAAGCTCAAAATCGTCAAGTCCCTTGATATCGCTGTCAAGGAAACTCATCTGACTTCCGCTGAGGAAACTGTCTATGTCGCTTTCTTCCTTGACTTCAATAATTGAAGCAATAGCCTGCTCCAGAAGTTTGGAGAGCTTCGACATATTCTTTCCGTCTTTAGTTTCTTTATTGAAAGGCTTGTATGCTTCAGGGATAGGCTTAATCTTGCCCTTGCATACATAGCGCATCTTATCAAGCATTGCCTTTGGCGACAGGTGGTCGCATATGACCTCACCGTCGTCGCTGATATAGACCATATAAAATGGATGCAGCCTGTTCCTGTTGTCGATGTTGATGTTCTCAGTTCTGTTGCGTAGAACGAATATCGTTCCCGGCGGTGTAACATCATTTGAAGTAGCCACTGCATGAAGACCGAAAGGTGTTTTGTCCATATCAGGATTATTCTTCATGAACTCCACAAGGTCAAGCCTGAACTCATTCAGTCCAAGATCCACAATTGATATTCCACTTGACATTTCTTCGATATCAACAACTTCTTCCTGCAAACGTTTGAGCTGTTCTTTTCTATATTCAAGGTCAGTCTTTTCGTCCTCGCTAAGGATATTATCATCACCAGTAGCAGTCATATCAACGATTTTCATTCTTGTCTCAACTTTAGCCTTGAGCTGAATGTAATCATCAAGAGTGACGTCAGGCCAGAAATTAACAAGCTGGATGCAGCTGTTTCGGCTGCCGATACGGTCGATACGTCCGAAACGCTGTATAATACGGACAGGATTCCAATGAATGTCATAGTTGATAAGATAATCACAGTCCTGAAGATTCTGACCTTCGGAAATACAGTCGGTAGCTATTAATACATCGATACTTGTATTATCGTCAGGCATAAGAAGTTCCTTATCCTTAGAAATAGGAGAAAACAACGTAAGCACTGTATTCAGATCTGTTCTTTTCAGCTTGGCAGTAGTCTTTCCATCAACCGAGCCTGAAATCATAGCTGTATCTAGTCCAAAATTGGTTTTTATAAACTTGCTGACATTCTCATACAGATACTCAGCTGTATCTGCAAACGCAGTAAAGATTATAACCTTTTTGTTGCCTGGATTTATAGGATTCTCGATTTTCTGCTCTATTTCGTTCAATAGTTCTTGAAGCTTATAGTCATCTTCTGGTCCGATATCTTCTACCATGAATGTCAGAAGCTCAAGAATGTCAAGATCTGCAGCGAGGTCTTTACGCCATGAAACATAATCCATGTCGGCAAGATTTATCTTAACTTTTTTACCAAATGAATATAATTCATCGCTGTTCTGATCTTCTGAATCAAAATCACTATCACTGATTTCTGTAAATTCAATCTCCTGTGATTTATGAAGGTCAAAATTATCGATGGTTGTAATAGTTGTGGAAATAAGTTCCTTGATACGCTTCAGTGTAAGGTTGAACGAATAAACGGAACTTTCCATACGCTTCATAAGATTTATAGCCATTAAGCGCCGGATTCCTTGCTCACGGTTTGCCTGTGTTAGTCCGATATTCACTTTATTTGCATCATAAAGTTCTTCATATTTGCTCATCTTGCTTGCCTGTATGAAGTGAGATGGACGGTAGATATTCAGATTCAGCATTGTCAGCTGTTCAAATATCTCATTATAATTTATGGCTGACTTCTTTTTAGTAAGGCACGGCCTGAGCGACTTCGGTTTCAGTCTTGTTGGAAATGTACCTATATCTGAAGTATCGTAATACTTCTGTATGTGCTTGCGGGAACGTGCAATGGTAACAGAATCAAGCACCTCAAAAAAATCAAAATCGAGCATTTTAAGAAGATTCTCAGTTGTTCTGTCACAAGCTTCCCATTTACTCCATGTATTAAACGCTCTCTGAGCATTCTTGAATATTTCATCTATTGAGCGTGTTGTATTGAGCTTAGTGTCAATATAGTCGGTATTTCCTTCATATGCAAGTGCAAGCTGGTTCTTCAAATCATTGAAGCGATTATTAACAGGGGTAGCCGACAACATAAGGACTTTGGTCTTAACTCCCTTCCTTATAACCTGATTAAGCAGTCGCAGATAACGATTCTCTTTCTCATCTTCATCACCGGAAAGCTTGCCGCCATTGCGGAAGTTATGTGATTCATCAATAACAACAAGATCGTAGTTACTCCAGTTTAGTCTGCTCAAGTCTAGTCCATTGGAAAAACCATATCTTCGATTAAGGTCAGTATGATATAGCACATCATAACGAAGACGATCAGAAGCTATGGGGTTATTTAGGTAATTGTCTTTATATGTATTCCAGTTGTTTGTCAGCTTCTTAGGGCATAGTACAAGAACTGATTTATTGCGGTTTTCATAATACTTGATTACAGCAAGGGCTGTAAATGTCTTACCAAGTCCTACACTGTCTGCGAGAATACATCCGTTGTATTTCTCAAGCTTGTTTATTATTGCAAGTGCTGCGTCTTTCTGATAATTGAACAGCAGATTCCAGATTTTACTGTCTTTGAAACCTGTTGCTTCATTAGGGAGGTTATCCTCAGAAATATCATCAAGAAATTCGTTGAAGATATTATAAAGTGTCACAAAGTATATGAAATCAGGAGCGTTTTCATTATAAGCTGCAGTTATGTTATCAATTACTTCATCAGTCACGATCTGAAGTTTATTAGGATCATTCCAAAGATTTTCAAATAATGAGAGGTAAGCATCAGAAAAAGGAGTACAGCTTTTCTGTATCATCGTATACGCATTATTTCCTCTTTCACATCCGAGATCAACAGTCGTAAATCCATTGATAGGACTATAGCATTTATCATCAAGGCTAATGAATCCCATCATATTCTCGTTGGTAGTATTTGATTTAAAGGTAACCTTCTGGCGTATCCACTCAGCGCATTCCTTAGCAATTGCCTTTTGAGTCAGTTCATTCCTTAGCTTTACCTCGTATTCGGTGCCGTACAGACTCCGTTCACGATTAAGCCGAGGAATATAAAACTCACGTTTTTCTTTACGAGCTTTTTCAGTAGTAAATGTAGGAGATGTAAAAATAAATCTCAATTCATCAACATTCTGAAGTTCTGACTTTAGCTCCTGGAATGCATAGATTGAAAAGCAAGCTGCAGCAATAGACAATTTGCTTCCATTTTTTATTTCAGATGCCAAATCATCCTTTAAAGTTTTGGTAACATTATTAATTAACTCAAAAGGTGTTCCATTATTCATAATAATCGCTCCATAGAAAACTAACCGATTTAATAGTCTTAATTATAATAAATTATAGCACATTTTAACTATTAATGCAAGTGTGTAACGTATGTTTTGTTAATTTTGACTTAGTATAATAATATATAAAATTGATTTAATATAAATAAGAAAAATGTATAATATATTCCACAGCTGGTCTCCCCATAACGGGGAGACTATATTTATATCTTTACAGCTGTCGGGATTTATATATACTTTCACTTGTTCTGATTAAAAAAGCCCATATTATACCGGTAACTGGATCATCTGATTTACAACATATCAGACATCATCAGCTGAACAATATCCGACAAAATGGTATCTACAATATACAGCTGTGATTTGTTCACCGTACTCTTATTATGATTTATAACTTCAGCAGTGATTTTCATTATTGCACTAAGTATATTATAATTGTTTTACCCTGTGTATAATTGAATGCATAATAGACAATTTATTATATTATAATTTGTTAAAACTCACAATATTCGTCTTGGATAATTGTACTACTCGTAGATTTTTTGTTAGAAAAAATCTTTTTAAACAAAAAAGATTGAATATCTTGAAAAAATATAGTAAAATAATATTATGATAATTTAGGGTAAATACAAAACTTCTAAATCATTTTATATATTCAATCTTTAATACTGAACGTAAACGGGAGGTAATTTATGAAAAACAATAATCAGGTCATCATTGAAAGAGATATGTTTTGTCCGTATTGCAAATCAAATTCAGCTGTTCTTATCAGCGAAACAATCAAGCAGAAGAAAACTGTCGGTTGTGCGGCGATAGGCTGTAAAGATGCAACATTGCTTTATATAACTGGCGGATGCTGGGCAATTATCAGTGGATTTCCTCTTTTTGATATTAAGGATGATACAGTAAACAATATTTACGGATTCTGTCCATGTTGTGGTAATACATATCCTGTTATCAAACCTGAGGAAAGTACTGTTATCGATAAACTCCAGAACACTCAGCAGCGTTTTTCACATGTCGTTGATCAGGCTAAGGGTATGATGAACAATATTCAGAACAATAATAATGGAAACAATAATTATTGATTATGACTGACAAGGAAATTTTAAAAGCGTTTAATCAAAAAAGGAAAAGTGATCTACGTAAAGCAGTGATACGGCCGAAATTCACGCTCCACAAAGAATTTCTGCATGTTATTGCAACATTGGTTATCATGGTGATATGTCTGTATTTCGCTTCAGCTTTAACGGGAGTCGGATTCACGGTCCTGTGCATATTTCTTTTTCTTTTCATTTTAAGCCAGACAAAAAATATACTACTTCTTCTGATATTTCTGTATCAGAGATATGCACCTGCTGCCATACGAAAAGCCTGCCTATTCACACCTTCATGCTCTGAATATATGCGTATTTCGATCATAAAATATGGCGTTTTAAAAGGTGTCCGAAAAGGATTCAGAAGAATAAGAATCTGCCGTCCTCCTAACGGCGGGGTAGATGAACCATGAAAAGGATGAATACTATGGATGATAGAAATAATATATGGAATAATAATAACAATCAGCTTCCTGAGGGCTGGGGTGGAAGCAATCTGCCTGATAACTGGGGAAACCAGAGTACAGGTATCAATAGTAATGATAGACCTGAGACTAATTCTTCCAATTCAAATCATAACAATAATAATCCTGTTGATCTGAACAATTTTGCTGATAAAGCAAAGTCGGGTTTAGGGATGCTTTCGGGCGCTGCACATAAAGTTGGCGATGCTGCAAAAAGCGCAGCAGGAAACGCTGTTGATTTTTCAAAGTCTGATGTAGTAAAAGAAAGAATAAATACTGTAAAAAATAAAGCTGACTCTTTGACGGAGAAAGCTAAAATCAGCGAGAATAGAAGTTTAAGTGAAATACCCGAAGAAGAGAATACTTATATTGATTTAGATAACACAAGTAGCATTGACACCTTAGAAACTTCCGACGATACTATTCTGGCAGAACAAGCAACAGATGCATTGGAAAATACTTACATATCAAAGCCATATACCGAGCCTGTTATATCAGATAATACAGATACAGTTGTATTGCCTGAATCTCCGACTATTGAAAAACAATATGCTGCTCAACAACCACATGAACAGCCTCCGATACAGCAGTCAAATTATACTGATAAAACTCAGATCACAGGAAGTTATAACACACCTTCTCAGCCATATGATACATCATATCAGACTCAAAATACTCCACCACCGACGCAGTATCAGAACTATTCGCCTCCACCTCAGTACAATTACAATGCTCCGCAGCCTGTACAGCAGCAGTCAGACTTTCAGCGGTATTCAGAGCCTAAGAAATCTAATGCAATTGCGATACTGTTAGCAGCTATAGTAATTCTGCTCTTAGGTATTGCTGTTATCGGAGTATTGTTCTTGTTAAAGGGCAGAAAAAGTGAGCCTGCAATTGACAGCAGTGTTTCAGCAGTTGTTACAACAGAATCCAATGAAGACAAAACAACAACTGTTGCAGAAACAGAAGATACTACTACTGAAAGTGATAAAAAAGAAGCAACTGAAGAATCGGCTTCGGATAAAAAGTCCTCGCAAATTGTCGCCGCTCTCAGCAAGGAAGAAGTTTACAGCAAGTACCTTGAAGTCATAAATGGTATGGAATTCATTCCGCCTCACAGAGGATTTCTCACTGACCTGAACAGCGACGGAATAAATGAAATGATAATTCCTGATGTTTCGGATATGACATACAAGCTGTATTACTGCGACGGCAATTCAGTAAAGTCACATCGTTTCGGCGGATTCATGGCTCTTGATAATTTTGAAATGTACAATGTTGACGGCGATAACGGCAAGAAATACGTTTATTACCGTGACAACTATTCCTACAAAAGTTCGCAAGGCTATTTTTCAATGGACGATATGTCTGAGATAGATATATTCCTCAATTTCCCGAACGCAGGAAGCGGAACTGCTGACTGGAAAATATCCTATAACGGAACTGAAAAATTTGCCGAAGGTATGGATAATGTAAGCAACGTCTACGGTGAGACCAAGAACTGCTATGCCAAAATTCTTGAATCATTTAAGAATTATGGATTCAGTATTTCTGACAGCTCAAAGTATAACAGTATTGACGGACTGTATAACGATGATCTTGTGAAGAAACTCGGCGGAAATGCGAGCGTGGCAGCTACTAAAGCGGCTGCTCCTAAAGCAAAAATCACAGCAAGTCTTGTTGAAGAACCTGCATTGCAGGGCGTGACTGTATATCTTGTGGTTTCGGGTGATTATTCAAGCTACTCATATAAAAAATATGAATATGATCCCGGTGGAAGCTACTCTACTAATGAGGGAACTTCATCGGCCGGAAAACTTGAAATTACAGCTTTTTCTGGAGGTGTAAGTAAAGTAGTTGTAGATGTTACACCATACAACAGCGACGGAATTGCAGGCGATACTGTAAGCGCAACCTATGTTCCCGGCTCCGGTGGTTCAAGTAACAATAAAACAGTTACCTCATGTACCAGATACGGCACCATCTATTCACCAAGCGGTAACAAGGTAGACGGCCTTACAAGATCATATCTTATAGACGGCGGTTCTGCTACATATGAACGTCACGATCTGACACATGGCTGGCACGTAACTGCAGTAAGCGAATATTATGACGGTTCATCGTATTGGTATGAGTTATACGACTCTGATGACGGTGATTATTATGGCTGGGTTGCAGCTAAAAATATCAATTTCTACTGAAATGACCTCGGCAGTTATCTGGATAAAAACGAACTGTCATTCAGCGATATCGGCAGTTCACAGCAGGTCATAACCATTGATTCAAGCGGCAGTTCTTGTGTTGCGGCGATGTACGAAAAGAACGGTTCTGCATGGAACTGCGTGCTTGAGACAAATGGTATTGTCGGCAAAAACGGTGTATCCGACAAAAGTCATGAAGGTGATTACTGTACACCGCAAGGCATATATTCTCTTGGCTTTGCATTCGGCACTGAGCCTATGAACGGACTTGATATTGAGTATCGTCAGATAAACGGTAACTGCTACTGGGTGGATGATACGGAGTCTCCGCTATATAATCAATGGGTGGAAAGCAGCAATATTTCATGGAATAGTGCAGAGCATCTGATAGACTATCCGCAGGCATACAAGTATTCAGTAGTCATCAACTACAATATGTCACCTGTAATAGCAGGAAAAGGCTCAGCTATATTCCTTCACTGCATGACAGGTAACTATACAGCAGGATGTGTTGCTGTTCCCGAAAATGATATGTCGTATACCCTTAAGAGGCTCGATACTGCGAAGAATCCGATCATAATAATCAAATAATAAATGGAAGAAGTGTAAACTGCCTGGATATATTGTTCAGGCAGTTTATATTTTGAAATAATACTTTGATTCCTTATGCTCTCAGATAGATGGTCTTGTTGTTCTCGAAGGTGCCATCCTTGAACTCAGAACCCTCGCAGCAGAGCTCACTGTTGATGAAGGTACAGCCAATAAACTCACAGTTTATCCAGTCCGTATGGTCGGCATATGTATTCATGAAAACACAGTTCTCAAACCTGCAATTCATCACGATATTACGGTGATCGTGGTACTCGTTTGTGTCATTAGGATAAGATGGCTTACCATCTATACAGAAACGGAAGAACTTCACATTTTTGAAAGTGCCGTTCATCATACAGCAGTGTTCAGCAATCATCCTCTCAAACTTTATATCAATGATATTGAAATTGATAAGCTCGAACTTTCTGATCTTTGTCATTCTGATATCGCTGTTTGCATATTCCATTATATCACGCCTGAAAAAGGACTCATACATATTTCTGCCGACCCACTCATGCGCCCAGCCTATTCTGTGCTTTTTAGCGTCTGGGTAAGAATCCTCATAAAGCATATGTGAGTGATTCTTCTGACGGTCAATGTAGCCGTCAATGAGTTTCTGATTCATCATTTCAAATTCCTTTTTATTCATACAAACACCGTTTCTTTCATTGGTCATAGCTTTCTTCGCAGTCAGTGTATTTGCAGTTACTGTGATAAAAACAGTCGTCAATACACTCGTTTCCGCTCCACTTGCATCTGGTGAACTCGCATTCTCTGAATCCATAGCCTTCACCTGAGAAAGAAATAATATTGCAATCCTCAAATGTGCAGGCTATGAACTTCCCGCACTGGCAGTCGATATGTTCAAAGGTGCAGTTTCTGAAAGTGACATTATAGAGGGTGAAGTGTCCAAGTTGAAAATCAGTGAATGTCCTGTCAACGAACTCTGCATACTCCAGTGTTAGACCTTCTATCAGTCGCTTTTTAGGTGGAAGCGGTTGGTAAGTTGATAAATCGTTATCCTCGTCATCCAACAAATCTAAGAAGATGTCATCTTCTTCAAAACCAAAATCACTATCATCGTCAAAATTGAAGTCATCGAAAAACTCATAATTATCTTCCATATTCATTCCTCCTCAACAAAACAAAGGGTTTATAATTGTGAGTGAATCCATTTATGTGCTTCACAGCGTTATATTCACCGTCTCCCGACGTGGTTTGTCAAGTTGCTAACATAACAAAAAAGGTACTGATTTGGACATACTACACCCGTAGATGTAATATACTCAAATCAATACCTTAAATTTTACTATACACATTGTATCATGTGATGCGGAAAAAGTCAAGTACATCGATAAATAATTATGAATTAACCAACAGCCGTCTCCCCATAACGGGGAGACGATATTTAAGATTATCAGAAATATGTTATTATAAACATCACGATTATACGAATGCCGCCACAAAAAGGCGGCATATATTTCATTATAATCGCAAGAATAAATAAGTGCATCAACCGAACGAGTTTACCATGATTGTCATGTAAACTCATCGTATCTCTGCCATAGTAAAGCAGCCTGCATCAATATAGCTCTGATGTCCGGTATCAAGCTTCTGACAAATCCAGAAGAATCGTTCATCATCAAAACTGAAATCGCCGTTATCCATAAAGCTTTCATCGAATACAATGCGATGAGGAACATACTTCCGAAGTATCTCTTCATCACAACACATAGGTTCAACAAGTTCAGTATGCAGTATGCCATTTCCATCAAGTATCTGTTTTAATTCTTCCGGACAGTATTCTGTCAGCAGTGCAACAGGATACAGGGTACAGATGAAGCCATAGCATTTCTCGTAGCTGCACGGTGTTTTCGGGCATAAGCGATACCAAAGATCATCAGCCCAGTTATCCCAGTCACCGCATTGAAGATCAGTATGAGCATTTATACATTTACTGACAGTTTTGAACTCGTAGCTGTCTTTCAGTTCAATTGCTTTTGAGAATAATGCTGTATATTCCTTCATAGTATAAGCCTGTCCTTCTGTTTTATAATAAATCATTATATCACAAGGCTATTCAGAAAGTCAATGAAATGATAAATTCAAGCAAAACTTATGCAGAGGCAAACGCAAAACACATATCAATTTGCGTTTCTGTAGTAGATAAAAGCACAGTCAGACGCAATAGTTGTCAAGAACCATAGTTCAATAACAATAACAATCAAAGACGAATGTAATTGCAGATTATTATACAGTACACATTCCAGTTGAAATAATCAGAACAGCTTTCCCGGCACAATGGCCGGGGGATAATAATACTTCAAAAGCTGTTCTGAAAGAGCAATGATAATTCTATCGATTGTATTGTTTTATTCAAGATCATACATCGTCGTCATCATCCTGATGAGTAAAGATCATAGGACATGTCCACTCCTTGCCAGAATCATATTCAACAATGAGTTGAACAGCTTGTCTGAGCACATTAGCAGTCTTTTGTGCAATTATATAGTTGACAGTATTATTGGAGTAAATCATTTTTCCGTTTGTGAATTTGGTGGCATCCACGTATGTATGTGAATGATAAAGAGAATTTCCCTGGTCCTCTTCATGCACTACGGTAATTGCAAGATTTTCCGCCAAAAATGGTTCCATGATCTCATTAGTCAGTTTCAGTGCATGTTCAGCAGTTGGTGCAATTTCTTTCAGATAAGAGTGCATATACTGAATGAACGGATTACTGTTCCTTTTGCCCCAGAATGCAGCGTTCTTCCTGAACTGCATAGCTGCTATCCTGGGATCAGATGCATTTATACCATATCCTTTTTTTGCAATACAGCGATCATCAAGGCAGTAATTCATAGCATTATTTCTGTATCTGTCACCACCCTTGGAATGTGTTATGATTTTTAGTATATTAAGTTTTCTGTCCATATCTTCAGGATTATCGTAACCGATTATTTCAGATACATCCATAGTTTTTCTACTTTCTTTTGCAAAGCTGCTATTTCTTTCGGCGCAAATATACCCACCAGTTCTTCGGCAGTGTTAACAATGTCCTGAATCGTCGCCGTGATCGCAGGAGTAAGAGTTCTGTCGTGATGTCTGAGTCGGTAATTAGCGATTGGAGAGAAGTTCGTATTGGTGTCAATTGCTTCTTGTTCAATCTCTTTTACAACACTCTCGTTAATACGTAAGGGTTTAAGTACAGTCTTTTCTTTTGCCATTATTATGACCTCCATGTAATATGATTATTGACTTCGTAACACCGTAGATGACAAGAATAGAATGATATATAATCAACCAATAAGATGACCCATCAGATCACCAGAATTGTATTAGTTAATATATATAATTGCAGGAAATAAGTATAGGAAAAGTGTATTACGAAATTACATGGTAGTATACTTTTCCGCATAAAAAATCCTCCCATATCTGAGAGGATAAAAACATATTCAGAAGAATGATAACTGATTGCTTATCCAGCTTATCTGTTCCGCCTGATGAATAACTTCACCATCATTCAAGTTACCGATAAGGAACGGAGAATTGGGATCATGCAATCTCATGTTTCGTATTACATTATCTCTGCTTGTATTAGCATAACAATAGCGGCAGAGGTGAGCACAGGTATCGTAAGCACCTATATCAGTACCAAGTACACAACTGCACTCAGCACGCTGAGATTTCTTTTTAGGTATTTCAAGAGAACATTCTATAGCAGCTTCAAATGTTTCCTGTGTCATACAGCCGCTACAATCTACTCCATATGGAGCGAGATCATTGCCCTCAGCACAAGCTTTTATCGTTATACCGTAACGCTTCCCGATCTCTGAAAAAGCCTTTCCGATCGTAATACGTTCGTTCTGGCTTACGGTTCTTACCTGTGGAAAGTTGCGTATTACTTTTTCATACAGGTCAATAAAACTTATTACGCATACTCTTGTATAACCCGAAAGCTTTTTACACATCTCTTCAAAGTCGGAAATGTGACGTTCAATAGTATATGTGCTGTCGATGAAGATAGGATCATATCTCCAGCCGATACAGTTGATACCAACAATTTCGGACAATGATATAAAATCATTGATTACCTTTTCTTTCGGAGGTACGTTGGGTTCTGCGTCTTTTCCGTAGGGAGTTATAGTTACGAACCAATACTGATTGAAAGGTTTTACCTCCTCCATATATTTCAGCATGGGAGCAGGATTCTTTGTGCAGAAAGCAATGCAGTCCACAACATCAGGATTCAGTTCATAGCAGGTTATCCAGTCCTGACGGTATGAATTACGTACAATCACATATCCTGCTCTTATTCTGTTTACAAACCATTCCGAATAAAATGCGGGAATGTCAGTCCGCATTCCTGTGTTTATTATCATATCTCACCTCTGTGCAGTGATACTTGTTGTCACTGTATTTTTTATAAAGTCATGCCGCCCGTCATGGGCGGCGAAGGCTATATAACGTTCTTTTGTGTGTTAATATTATACCACATCTTTATTATAACTGCAAGCAAATTACATTGTAAACCACATCAGGCTGCCTTCATATTTATAATATATATCTGAAAAAGTCATTTTTTCTATTATTTTAAATTTTCATATATATATTATTTCTTTGATGCCCCAAACGGTAATCACATTTTATGAAAGGAGAAATGCCTATGATAGAAACTAACCGCTATCTGACCTGTGGAGTTGACAGTGCTATCCCGCTTGAATTGCAGCTGTTCTTATGGGAGTGCGTTGACAGACTGCCCGAGCCAAAGGACTATTTACAGGTATTTGAGCTGAAACCTGTAGGTTCAATGCAGTCTATCACTCATATGTCAGAAGAACCTGAATACCGTATGGAGTACCTTATACCGTCAGATACTCCTATAACTGAAAAGCTGTATGTCATTGACGACGGTGATCACAGCACCATGCTGCTTGCAAGTGAATACTGATAACTTACGCCAGTCCTTCGGGGCTGGCATTCTGCATTTATGGAGGAAAAAATGGAAAATACAAACAATGATAATGCCCTTTACTGCTCCCGCTGCGGAGCACTTATAGGCGAAGATGAGGACTATGAAGAAGTAAATGGTCGGATAGTCTGCATGGAATGCTATGAACAGCATACAACCACCTGTGAAAGATGTGGTGAAGTCATATGGACGGATGACAGTTACGGAGACGAGTATACTACACTCTGCTCTAACTGCTATCACAACCACTATACCCGTTGTTCATGCTGTGATGCATTATTGCATGAGGACGACGCATATCATCTTGACGGCTATGATTACTGCTCTGACTGTTATCATGTCCGAAGTTGACAGAAACCGTTCTATCCATGACTACGGGTATAAGCCTGAACCTATCTTCTATGGTGACAGCAAGCGGTATTTCGGCGTAGAGCTTGAGATTGACGGAGCTGGTAAGGACAGCGACAATGCCGATGAGCTTCTTTCTATCGCAAATAAGGACGAGGAGCACATCTATATCAAGGGTGATGGCTCTCTTGACGACGGAATGGAGCTGGTAACGTACCCTATGTCTCTTGACTGTCACAAGGACTTTCAGTGGGATGAGATCATGAAGAAAGCGATTTATCTGGGCTATCGTTCTCATCAGACCTCAACCTGTGGACTCCATGTTCATGTCAACAGAGACTGTCTTGGTGTATAACCGTGATGAGCAGGATGAGACAATCAGCAGAATACTGTACTTTGTTGAGCATCACTGGAATGAACTGCTTAAGTTCAGCCGCAGAAGCGAGTATGCCATGAACAGATGGGCAAGCAGATATGGCTATGAGAACTCAGCAAGAGCCATACTGGATAAGGCTAAGAAAGGCAACAACGGCAGATACGCTGCTGTTAACCTTATGAACTACGCAACAATAGAGTTCCGTATGTTCAGAGGAACTCTAAAGTTGAACACCTTCCTTGCGACACTGGAACTGGTTAATGCTATCATTGACACGGCTATCTACTATTCAGAAGAGGGCCTGCACAAGCTGTCATGGTCTGAGTTCGTCAGCAACATCAAGGAACCTGAGCTGATACAGTATCTCAAGGAACGCAAGTTATACATCAACGAAAACATTGATATCCAGGAGGAAATGTAAAAATGAAGAATTTTGATATTATAAAGAAGATCCCGAAGTTACCTTTACCGGAAATATATGGTGGAGATGTAAGGATAGTTTTAACACTTGCAACTGTGCTCGCTACAACACATATGGTGAACCGCATCGAAAAAGTTGCAAAAGCGCTTGATAAAATGGATCATCCCGATGCACCTGTCATCTTTAAGTGAGGAGGAATAGATATGTGTTCACTCTTTGGCTGGACCGATTATGCAGGTATTGTTCCGCATAAGATACTGAGAAAACTTACGCAGGCACTGGCTAATGCTGCGGAGGAGAGAGGTACTGATGAAGCAGGTATAAGCTATGTTCGTAACGGTGAGGTCATAATTTACAAGAGACCAAAGCCTGCTCACAAGATCCATTTCAATCCGCCGGAAGGCACTACAGCTGTTATGGGACATACCAGAATGGCTACTCAGGGCGATAAAAAGCTCAATTTTAACAATCATCCCTTTGCCGGCACTGCCGGTTGTACTTCATTTGCTTTCGCCCATAATGGTGTCTTATGGAATGATAAAGAGCTTCGCCATGATAAGATTATACCTGAGACTTATATAGACACAGACAGCTACATCGGCGTACAGCTGATTGAGAAGCAGGGCAAACTGGATTTTGAAAGTCTCAAGTATATGGCGGAGACTGTTGAAGGCAACTTCACATTTACAGTACTGGATCAGAACAATGATCTGTATATCATTAAGGGAAGCAATCCCATGTACCTGCTCAATTTCAAGGACATCTGGTTGTATGTATATGCAAGTACAGAAAGCATAATGAAGGCGGCATTACGCCGCCTGGGATTACACAAGTTTTCATGCGAGAGAGTTGATACTGTCGAGGGTGATATACTCTGTATAGACAGATTCGGTGAGATCACACGTTCAGAGTTTGAACCTAAGCTGTACAGATCAAAATACGCCGCATGGTATGATACGGAAGATTCTCCGTTCTACAATCTTCACGAAGAAATGCTTATAGCATACTGCGGTTGTTATGGAGTTGACTCCGCTGATGTGGAGTTACTGCTGGAATATGGTTACACCTGTGACGAGATTGAGGATATGCTTGCAGACCATGATCTGTTGAACGAGGCGCTCAGGGATGTGAAGTTCATGTGCGGTGAGAACTTGTATGAAGAGTGCTACGGAGGGTACTGTTGATGGGAAAGATCGGCTATATCCGTGTATTTACGGAACATCAGGAGACCGCCAGACAGGAAGCCCTCATGAAACAGTATCAGGTAGAGCGTGTCTTCGCTGAGAAAATGTCCGGTAAAAATGCTGACCGTCCGGAGCTGAAAGCAATGCTGGATTATGTCAGGGAGGGCGATACTCTGTACATCGAGAGCATCAGCAGACTCGGGCGCTCGACCCGTGACCTGCTCAATATCATTGATGTGCTTCAGCGCAAGGGTGTTACCCTCGTCAGCAGTAAAGAGAACATCGATACCAATACTCCACAAGGCAGATTCGTCCTGTCGATATTTGCGGCACTGTCAGAACTGGAACGTGAACAGACCTTGCAGCGTCAGCGTGAGGGAATCGCCATTGCTAAGTCTCAGGGAAGGTACAAAGGCAGACAGCCCATTGCTATCGATTGGGCGAAGTTCGGGCAGCTGTATGAGCAGTGGAAGTCTGGTACTATTACTGCTGTATGGTTTCAGAAAGAAATGGGACTGCGTGCCAACACCTTTTATCGCAGGCTCAAAGAATACGAAAGAAAGTATACATAAATGAGACGGAGCCGGGTAACCGGCTCCAATCATCTTTCAATAGGATATCGTTTTTATTTGCAATATTGCAAAAGCCTAAAAACAACTTATATGACACAGTTTTCAGATCTGTCAATAGACCATGGGCTATTGAAATAGTGCTGTTCGCACGGCTTCTCATAACGATTCACCAAATTTTCTGATCTTTGCAAGCAGCTCATCAGAAACACCGCCTGCGGATGTAAACACTCCCATATCCCTTAATCCCAGATAACCGAGAAAATCACCATTGTATGAAAACATTGCTCCGTCATACTGGTTTCTGTCGCCGGAGGATAAAAACATTGCTATTTTAGTCAAGCTTTGAGGTGCAGCAGGATAAAGCGCAGAATAAAACCTGTCGATCACGCATTTAAGTTGCCCACTAATACCGTGATAGTAGATTGGGGAAGCAAGAACAAGCATATTAGTGTCTTTAAGCAATGAATATATATCCTGCATATCGTCCTTCTGTATACACTTGCCGTTCCCTTTGCTGTGGCAGTATTCACAGGCAAGACAGCCTTTTACATTCAGCTTACAGACATTTACCGTTTTCACGGTATGATTTGATGATTCAGCCCCTTCACAAAATGCTGTGACCATTTTTGCAGTATTCCCATTTTGACGGGGGCTTCCGTTTAATACAAGTATATTCATATCACACCTCACCAGTTTTCATACCGCTGTCCTGTGTGCAGTTCTGCCATTCTCTGCATTTCCGCATCGGTCAGATCAAAGTCAAAGATTCTGTAATTCTCAAGTATATGATCCGGATTCTGTGAACCCGGTATCGTAATATATCCTGCCTGCAAGTGCCAGCGGAGTATTATTTGTGCCGATGTCTTGTCGTGTGCCTTTGCTATATCCGTGATCGTTTCATTACCGAACAAGTCCTGCGTATGCCCTCTGCCTCCGAACGGATACCACGATTCTACCACCGTACCGTATTTGGCAATATCTTTTTGAAACTGCGTGTTCTGATAAAACGGATGATTTTCATTCTGAACTACCGCAGGCTTGATCTCACCGCCCGATGTGACACGCTCATATTCATCGAGGGTATAATAGTTAGAAATACCGATTGACCGCAGCTTGCCGTCCCTTACACCCTGACACAGAGCTTTGTAGACCTCGGTATCATTGCTGCCTGATTGATGTATCAGCATCAGGTCAATGTAATCAAGTCCGAGCCGTTCAAGCGAATCGTCAATAGATTTGTACGCCCTGTCATAGTTGGACGGCATTACCTTTGTAGTGACAAATACCTCCTCACGGGTGACGATGCCATCGTCTATTGCTTTCTGAATGCCCTTGCCAACACCTGTTTCATTACCGTAATACTGCGCTGTGTCGATCAGCCGATAACCGTCTTTCAGCGCTTCATAGACAGAGTTTTCCGCAGTATCATCGTCCTGTGTCCATGTACCAAGTCCAAGAATGGGCATTTCATAGCCGCTGTTGAGCAATACGGTCTTGCTTTCATAATCAAATTCTGTTGTCATATTACGCTGCTCCAATATCCTTCGTTTCAGCAGGCATAGGTCAAAAACGCTCCATACACCGTCATTGTCGAGATCGTAAGGCTTTCCCCGCAAATCTTCCTCTGTCGGTTTCGCAAGAAGAAAACCATTGAGATTCCGTATATCCTGCACGGTGTATGCGGTATCTTTGATGCCGTTCATTTCAAACGTTACGGTCACATCGTCTTTACCGAGTGCATCAGCAAGCTCCGAAGTATCTGATATATGACCGATCTTTGTATAGCTGTATGAAGTATCAAAGCTCTCATAGAATACCACAAGGCAGTTATCACCATACAGCATTATATCACCCTCGCTTATATGCCCGACTTTTCAGGCGAGGAAGGCAGAGATGTATCAAGGTAATAATACTTCTCATTGCCGTTCAGCTCAGACATATCAAGCGTCAGGGGCAGCATTTCCGTTAAAGCTGTGACGGTATCGCTGCTTTCCAAATTTACAGGGAATTGCTTATCTCCTACAACTATCTGCATACCATTAGCTTCCTTTTCTTCATGTTGTTCGGCGGTTGTGACATCTTGTTTGTCAGAGGCCACAGATGAAACGTTGCTGTCGCTTTGCATCATAACAGACGAGCTTACACTTTGCACCGTCACAGCCGAACTATCCTCTGAGTAACTGCCGCACCCGGTCAACATCAGAAAAGAAGAAATAACTGCTAAAAATCTTGCTTTAATCATAAATGTTCCTCACCGCCTTTGTAATGCCGCTTTCTCTCAGATGGTCATCTGAGATATTCGTTGTAGAACGCTTCGAGCTTGTCGAATGGGATAGCATTATTCTCTCCGCCGTCGTAGAGATCGGTGTGGGAAGCGCCTTCGATCACAAGAAGCTGTTTATTGTCGGTGTACTTGTTTCCGTTTATCATATTCTCATACGCATCTTTTCCAAAGTAGAAAGAATGTGCCTTGTCGCCGTGCATTATCATAACGGCGGAGCGTATCTCATTGCTGTATTGCAGAATAGGCATATTGATAAACGACATACAGCCGATCTTGTTCCAGCCGCCGTTTGAATTGAGTGAGCGTGGGTGATAGCCTCTTTCGGTCTTGTAGTAAGCGTGGTAGTCCTTGACAAAGTATGGAGCGTCTTCCGGCAAAGGGTCAATAACACCGCCGCCAAGCTCATACTCTCCGCTTACATAATCCCTGATACGCTGGGCATTCAGTGCCTGCTTCATGGCATACCGCTTTTCCTCGCTGTCATCGGCATCAAAGTAGCCCTTTGCATTCACTCTCGTCATATCGTACATGGTAGATGCAACAGTCGCCTTGATACGGGTATCCAGTGCCGCTGTATTCAGTGCCATACCGCCCCAGCCGCAGATGCCGAGGATACCAATGCGTTCAGGATCAACATTTTCCTGAATCGAGAGGAAATCAACCGCTGCCATAAAGTCTTCCGTGTTGATGTCGGGAGAAGCCATGTATCTCGGCTGTCCTCCGCTTTCACCTGTAAAGGACGGATCGAATGCAATGGTCAGAAATCCACGCTCTGCAAGTGTCTGTGCGTAAAGACCGCTGCACTGTTCCTTGACTGCACCGAACGGTCCGCACACGGCAATAGCCGGAAGTTTGCCCGAAGGATTTTTCGGAGTATACATATCAGCAGCAAGTGTGATGCCGTAGCGGTTATGGAATGTCACTTTCTTATGATCGACATTGTCGGACTTGGGGAAGGTCTTGTCCCATTCCTGTGTTAAAGTAAGCATTTCATCTTTCATTTCAGATACCTCCGTTTTTTCTTAAGGCAACACCGCACAAAGCTTGTGCTGAAGATGCGCAGTCAGATTTTTCGTCAGATTGTATAGAAATCCGCAGGCATACTGTCGTATGTCAAGAGATTTCTGTGCAAGATGACGGAAAATATGCAAGCAGATTCAGTGCAAAGCCGTTAGTCGGGCTTTGTGCGGTGTTGCCTTAATGTGTAGGCGAAATAGTCGAGGCAGTCGATGCGGTCGTTATACTTGTGAACGCTGTCAAGTAGCGTTTGACGATAGCTTTTCAGAAAACAGTCAAGTGCCTGATATTGTCCGCTTTCGACCATTTGCAGGCATTTCACTACGCTTTCATCGTCCAAGCCCATATCCCTGAGATTGTCGGTCATGACCGACATTTTGTCGGCTGCGTTTGCCATTTTCACCACCTCCGTGTTTCTGTGATTTAAGTATATCACATTTTTTCGGATATGTAAAATATCTATATGTAATTGCTTGTAATTCTTGCCAGGAATAACAAAACAGGTTATAATGATAATAGAAATATTGGAGGTGTGCTATGGAAATACGTGTCTTACGTTACTTTCTCGCCATTGCAAGAGAAGAAAACATGACAAGGGCGGCCGAGCGCCTGCATATCTCGCAGCCGTCGCTGTCTAAAGAAATAAAGAAGCTTGAGGAAGAATTGGGGCATGAACTGTTTAACGTGCAGCTGTAGCAGTTGCGGAGCAGATTGATATGACTCAAGTACACCTGACTTAAAATCGTTTTGATCTCCGAAAGAATTAAGGCAGCACCGCACAAAGATTGTGCTGAAGATGCGCCGACAGATTTTTCGTCAGATTGTATAGAAATTTCGCAGGCATACTTACGTATGTCAAGGGATTTCTGTGCAAGATGACGGAAAATATGCAAGCAGATTCAGTGCAAAGCCGTCAGGTGTGCTTTGTGCGGTGCTGCCTTAATATTAAAAGCGCCTGTAACAGCGATACTCATATCACAGTTACAGGCGCTTTTTTGTTTGGTTTAATTATCAGGAGAGATCAGTGTGTCTTACTGCGTCTCTGACCTTGAGTACAAAGGAAGGCGAAACTGAAAGCTCGTCTATACCCATTCTCAGGAATGTTTCGGTAAGACTTGTGTCAGCTGCAAGTTCGCCGCATATACCTATCCACGCACCATTTGCATGGGCATTTTTGCAGAAATTTCTATGAGCCGGAGAATAGCTTCATGGTGTGTATCAACGAACTGTTCAACGGCACTGTTTTGCCTGTCACAGGCGAGAGTGTATTGTGTCAGGTCATTGGTACCTACGCTGAAAAAGTCAACAAGAGGAGCAAGTTTATCGCTTATGACAGCTGCTGCGGGAGTTTCGATCATTATACCGAGTTCTGCGTTTTCATCGAAGTCTACTCCGTCAGTGCGGAGCTCCTCTCTGACCTCTGCGCATATTTTTTTGATCTGTTCTACCTCCGATACACTTGTTATCATAGGGAACATGATACCAAGCTTGCCGAATGCGGAAGCCCTGTAAAGGGCACGGAGCTGTGTCCTGAATATCTCTGGACGAGTGAGACAGATCCTTATAGCTCTGAAACCGAGGGCAGGATTGTCCTCCTTTGCGAGATCAAAATAATCCACCTTCTTGTCAGCGCCGATGTCAAGAGTACGTATAATGACCTTTTTGCCAGCCATGCTTTCAAGCACCTTTTTGTAGGCAGCAAACTGCTGCTCTTCGGTCGGATAATCGCTGCTCTCAAGATAGAGAAATTCACTTCGGAATAGACCAATTCCTCCTGCGTCGTTGGCAAGAACTGTTCCGATATGATCCACTCCGCCGATATTGGCAAAAATATTGATCCTTGTTCCGTCGAGCGTAACGTTTTCCTTGCCTTTTAACTCCTGGAGAAGCCTCTTCTTTTCCTCGTCCTCTTTCTGCTTCGTTTCGAGTTTTTCGAGAGCCTCGGTGTCAGGAGAGAGGAATACCTCACCGGTATATCCGTCAACTGCGGCAAACATACCGTCTGACACAGCTGAGAGAAAATCATCACCTGCACCGATAACGGCAGGGATATTCATATTCCTTGCCAGTATAGCTGTGTGAGAATTTGAAGAGCCGTGAGATGTAACAAAAGCGAGGACCTTGTTCTTGTCCAGCAGAACGGTTTCGCTGGGAGCCAGATCGTCTGCACAGATTATCACTTTTTCGTCGCTGCTGTTCTCCTGAGAACCGTCGTCTGAAAGGCAGGCGATAATGCGATTCGATATATCCTTTACGTCTGCGGAGCGCGCCTGCATATAGGCATCGTCCATAGACGCGAACATTTCTGAAAAGTTATCGGCGGTCACCGAGACTGCATATTCTGCATTGACAGACTGAGTGTCGATAATACTTTCGATGGACTCGTTGTAATCGTCATCTTCGATCATCATCATGTGTATCTCAAAGATCTGAGCATTCTGCTCACCGACCTCCTTGAGTGCCTTGTCATATATTTCCTGAAGCTGAGCTGTTGCCGCTTCCTTTGCGGCTTCCAGTCTTTTCTTCTCGGCAGCTGTATCCCTGACGTGTATTCGCTTTACAGTTGTGTCCCTTCGTTTGAAAACAGAGATCTTACCGATAGCTACAGCACCGTAAACTCCCTTGCCTTTGAAAATGGTCATATTGATGCACCTCCTTTAAAGGTATGGGACAGCAGTGATGCCGTCCCATTTTCGTTTGGAATTATTCGCCGAAACCGTTCTCGAACATTGCAGCGAGTTCATCAAGAACTGCCTGCTCGTTACCGCCGTTAACGACTATTTCCACTTCGGTGCCCTTTTTGAGTCCCGCTGCCATGATCTGCATGACATTTTTAGCCTTGATGTCCTTATCATTGGCTTTGAGAATGACCTCGCTTTCTGAATGAGCCTTGACAGCCTTTGCGATCATACCTGCGGGTCTCATGTGCATACCTTCTGCGTTTACGATAGTTACCTTTTTTGATACCATAAATTTTCACTCCTTATAATAATGATTTGTTTTATGCGTTCTGAGGATGCTTCTTTTTGAGCAGAGCCAGCATTAACATTCCAACTACTGAGCCGATGGCAAGTGCTATAACATACTGGAGAGGGTGTCCTACCACAGGGAATACGAATATACCGCCGTGAGGAGCTCTGAGCGTACAGTCGAATGCCATTGATATGCCGCCTGCTGTTGCCGCACCTACGATACAGGAGGGGATCACTCTTGCAGGGTCAGCTGCGGCGTAGGGGATAGCGCCTTCTGTTATGAAGCTGAGTCCCATAATGTAGTTGACGGGACCGTTCTTGCGTTCCTCCTCGGTAAATCTGTTTTTGAAGAATGTGGTAGCCAGTGCTATAGCGATAGGGGGGACCATACCTCCTAACATTACTGCTGCCATGATATTGAAGTTGCCCTGAGAGATAGCAGCAACGCCGAATACATAGGCTGCCTTGTTAAAGGGACCGCCCATGTCTATCGCCATCATACCTCCGAGTATGCAGCCAAGGAGGATCTTGCTCGAGTCGCCCATGCTGTTGAGGAAGTTGGAGAGACCGTCGTTAAGAATGCCCATTACAGGGTTGACTGCACACATCATGATGCCGACAATGGCGAGTCCTCCGAGAGGATAAATGAGTACGGGCTTGATACCGTTGAGAGCCTTGGGCAGCTTATTGCACGCCTTTTCCAGGCAAAGTGTGAAGTATCCGCCGATAAAGCCCGCCAGCAGCGCACCGAGGAAGCCTGAGGGAACGTCTCCTCCCGGAGATGCAAAGGTTGCACCTGCGGCTGCCATTGCACCTCCTGCCATACCGACAAGGAAGCCGGGGCGGTCAGCGATGCTGAGTCCGATATATCCTGCAAGCACAGGTATCATGAACTGGAAAGCGTAGTTTCCGATAGTCTTGAACCATGCCGCAGTCGCAAGGTGGGAACCGAAATCACCGTCCTGAGGAGCGCCCCCGAAGGAGTCTATCAGGAAGGCTATCGCGATAAAAATGCCTCCTGCAACAGTGAAGGGCAGCATATTTGAAACGCCGTTCATGAGGTGTTTGTAAAGCTTTCTTCCGAAGCCTTCGCTGTCAGATGTGCTCGATGAGCTGCTGTCGGCTTCGCCCTCATGATGATATACGGGAGCGTCTCCTGCTTCGATGCGGTTTATAAGCTCCTCGGGGATCTTGATACCATCTGATACCTTGGTCTTTATGACTTTTTTGCCGTTGAAACGCGCCATGGAAACGGTCTTGTCTGCGGCAACGATGATTCCGTCACAGGCGTCTATCTCCTCCTGAGTGAGGATATTCTTTGCACCACCTGAGCCGTTTGTCTCTACCTTAATGGAGATGCCCAGCTTTTTGCCTGCTTTTTCAAGAGCCTCGGCAGCCATATAGGTGTGGGCAATACCCGTCGGGCAGGCGGTTACCGCAAGAACTTTATATCCGTTTTCGGATCTTTCTTCAGCAGCAGGTTCGTCGGGATATTTCTCCTTCTCCATATCGTCGATGACCTTCAGGAACTCATCAGCGTCCTTGGCTTTCATAAGGTCGTCTCTGAAATCCTCGTCCATGAGTATAGTCATAAGTCTGGACAGAACTTCAAGATGAACATCTCCGTCATTGGGGGCTGCTATCATAAACAGCAGATTTGAGGGCTCATCATCAAGGGCTTCGTAATCAACTCCATCCGGAACTGTCATTGCCGCCAGTGATGGAGCCTTTACAGCTTCACTTTTTGCGTGTGGTATTGCAATTCCTTCGCCAACAGCGGTCGAACCCTTTTCCTCTCTTGCGAGGATGCCTTTTTTATAATCTTCCTTATCGGCGATATTTCCGCCTTTTACCTGAAGGTCTATGAGCATATCGATAGCTTCGGATTTTGACTTTGGGGAAGCGTTTAGCTTGATGCTATTTTTGCTGAGCAGATCTACAATTCTCATGAGCTATTCCTCCTTACTGTTGTAATATCAGAGCTGAGCGAGCAGCTCTTCGATCTTGGTTTTTACTGCCAGTCCGTCTGAGAAAGCTGTGGCTCCTCCTGCGGCGGTACCGAGCTTTAATGCGTATTCATAGTCGCCGTTCTGAGCTCCGGTCAGAAAACCTGCTACCATGGAATCTCCTGCACCGACCGAGTTTCTGACTTTTCCCTTGCAGACGCCGCAGCGGTGGCATTTACCGTTCTCGTCAATAAGCATAGCTCCGTCACCAGCCATTGAGATCAGAACATTTATAGCTCCCATGTCTTTCAGTTTTCGGGCATAGCGCTCTATTTCTTCATCTTCCGAAAGGGTTACTCCGAACATCTCACCAAGCTCATGATTATTTGGCTTGATGAGGAAGGGCTTGTACTTCAAAACGTTGAGCAGAAGGTCATTTGTGGCGTCAACAACTGTCCTGATCTTTCTGTCCGAAAGTCTCTGCATGATCCTCTCATAGATGTCCGATGGAAGACTGGAAGGGATACTGCCTGCAAGCACGAGCGTATCACCGTCTGACAGCTTGTCCAGCTTTACGAAAAGTGCTTCCAGCGCCTCGTCGTCTATGTGCGGCCCCTGACCGTTGAGTTCGGTTTCTTCGCCGGCTTTGATCTTGACATTGATCCGGGAGTTGCCGGTTTTCAGTCTTACGAAATCTGATTTTATGCCCATTGCCTTGATACCGTTTTCGATAGCCTCGCCTGTGAAGCCTGCGGTGAAGCCCAGAGCAATGGACGGTGTACCTAGCTCATTCAGAACTATGGACACATTTATCCCTTTGCCGCCGAAGTACATTTCCTCCGATGATGAACGATTAACTTCGCCAAGCCTCATTTCAGCTGTGTGTACAACATAGTCGATGGCAGGGTTGAATGTTACAGTGTATACCAACTACATCACCTCCTTGATATTTGCAGCTGTCAGATATTTTTTATCACTGAGTTTATCAGTGATTATTATGACCTTATTAAGATCCGTGAAAGTTACTGAGGTAATCTGATCGAATTTGGAATGATCCGAAAGGATATATGCGGTCCTGCTGTGTCTGATCACCTCAGCCTTTATGCTCGCCTCATTTCTGTCGGGAGTGGAAACTCCGGCAGAAAGTGAGATTCCGTTTGCTCCGATGAAGCTTTTTGTGAAGTTGTAAGCCTGAAGGCTGCTGACACACTCTGCGCCGACGATCGCTTCTGTTGTAAGCTTTATCTCACCGGCTGGGAGGAAAACTTTGAAGCCTCTTTGTGCAAGCTTTTTTGCGTGAACAAAGGCATTGGTAACAAATGTGACGTTTTTTGCAGAGATATAGTCTATTATTTTTTCAGTTGTTGTTCCGGCGTCAATGAATACGAAATCACCGTCTTCTATCAGTGAAGCTGCATACTTAGCTATAGCAGTCTTTTCATCATTATAAAGATGAGATTTTTCTTCAATATTCTGTTCTCCAAAGCTGAATTTGTCAATGCAGGGCATAGCACCGCCATGTATCTTGATAAGCAGTCCGCGTTCTGCAAGGTGATTAAGATCTCTCCTCACGGTAGATGCAGAAGCGCCGAGTAATGAGCAAAGCTCACTGAGAGTAACGGCATTTTTACCTTCGAGTGCATTAAGTATCATTTTATGTCTTTCTTCTGCAAGCAAAATTATCACCGTCCTGAATATTTAATAGTATCATTATCAAACGAACATTTATGAGTGGATGTGAATGAATATGATTGATGTTGATTGAATTATATCATCAAGTGTCAAAATTGTCAAGAGAATTCAATCAAAAACATTCATCGGCAGTAAATATTTGTGTAGATAAACAACAAACGACTGCACGATTTGTCTATTTTGACTATGGATGATGCTTTCTCATACGAATTGATGACGGTAATTGACTGTATAAAAAGAAAAAGGTTGAATCGCATTATCATATGCGATTCAACCTTTTTCTTTTACCATTCTGGCGGACAGAAAGGGAATCGGACCCTCGATACGCTATTAACGTATACACGAGTTCCAGCAGTTAGAACAGCTTTTCGGCTGTTTACTGCTGTTTTTGTTTATTTTAGTTTTATTGAGTGTTCTTTTCAGAGAACGAAAACAAACGAAAATCCTCTTGTCTGTTACGCTTGTTGTTGTCGTCGGCTGCGTCGTCATGGCGACAGCACCAGTTCTCCGAACACACTTCTGAGAAGTGATTTATCTCCTTGTGCAGCTCTTATGGTAGCTATTGTCAGCAAGTCGCTGTCAGCATTGTTGAAGTCTATGTCTCTGCCTGTATTTCTCACAAGAAGTGTTACAAACAGCCTTAGTGTCCTTCCGTTGCCTTCTCGAAAAGGGTGCAGCATATTCAGTCCATGGTATAGGTCTGTCAACTCGTCAAGAAACTCATCATTTTTCATTTCTTTCAGAAACTTCTGTTTTTTCAGACGCTCAAACTTTAGTGTTCCTATGCGTTCTATGTCCGAAGCGTTGCAGAAAACAGTACCTTTTTTAGAGATGTTTATTTTTCTGACCGTGCCTGCCCAGTCGTAGAGATCGGAAAACATCTGTCTGTGAAGATTCTTGTAGTAGTCAAAGTCAACGTTCTCGAACCTCATTGTTTTTTCCAGTTTTACAGAACATGAAGTTACCAGCACAGATTCGGCTTCTGTCAGAAGTTCCTGTGTCCTTATGTCGAGCTTATTTACAAGAACGGTAGTGTCAGGGTAGCAGCTATCCTGACTTCCCTCAAGACTGTAGACTGCCATTGTTTCTTCCTCTTACGGATTGTGCTACTATTCTGACGAGTTCTTCATGTGATATCTCGTTATCTGCGTACTGTCTTATTATTTCCAGTGCTTTCTTATCGAAATGGATCCCTTCCATTTCTGCGGAAGCGACCTGATTTTTTATGGCTTTTTCAGTTGTTACGTTCTGCATCGTCCTCAACTCCTTTACTGCTCTTATTTTACCCTATTCTGTATTCTTTGTCAACCTTTTTTGATGAAAACAAAAGGACAGCTTTTTACGGCTGTCCTTTTCTCATGTGGCCTTCGGTTTTGTCGGCTGGGCGACAACAAGCGTATTATTTTACTTATATGGCGGACAGAGAGGGATTTATGGCTGACAGAGAGGGATTCGCCCTCAGACTTGGTAACAACACCACATACACCGTCAGGACCTGCGATCATATAGCGGTTATAGTAGTCGCCGTTCTCCTTGTCGAGATAGCCTGCTCCGATATAGGTATTGTATTTTTTTGCTATGCTTACAGTCCACTGGCTTGCGTCACGACCGCAGTCATCTGCAAGTTTCCATATCTTCTGACTTGCCATATAACTGCTTATGGCAAGCTCGGGCAGAACTACGATATCAGGCTTCGGAAGTTTCTCAACAAGCCCCTCGATATATGCTTTTCTGCGTTCTATACCTTTGATGTCGTTATCAAGCTCCAATGCAAATATACGCATAATATCACTCCGTTGGAAGATCTATAAATGTTGGCTCATGCTTGGCTTCACGAACATATTTGAGCATATCCTCTCGTAGCAGGCGGACTGTCGAAGTATTGATACTGGGATGTCCGCAAATGTATTCATCCTTAATCAGAGCGTGATCTATGACGAGCTGTATGTTGTTATCAGTATCGAATATGAGTTCAAGTGGTGTGATAATCACGTTAATGTGTTTATCTGAATAAAAAACGATGAGTCCTCATAGCTCGGCTGTGAGGACTTTTTTGCATAATTCAATACCATAATACAATTTCACGTATCTTTCACAGATTGGAAGCAAAGATTCCACATTTCAAAGTGATAATTCCACTTTCGTTCCATTATCTTCTCAAATATATGCGATATAATACAATCATAGAAACAAACACAACTCTCCCAGCGAAAGGAAGTATTATTATGAAAAAAACATATATTACATCAGCAATGATAATGGCATTAGCATTAGCTTCAATGACAGGATGCGGCGACCTATCTGTATCACAGAACACTTCATCAACTGCAAAGACAGCAACTTCTGTATCAGACACAAAAGAATCGGTCACAGCAGAAAAGTCAACTGAGTATTCTGCTGACGAAAGTGACGAAGCCATTGAAGTAAAACAGCTTTCAAACGAAACAGAGGAAACTACATACACTCAGCGGGACCTTGAACAGACCGCAGATACAAGTGAAGCACAGAATATAACAGTTGCCGATAATAAGACAATTGACATTACCGACGAGGGCGTGTATACTATAAGCGGCAGCGCTGAAAACTGCACTGTCAGAGTAAATGCCGAAGATACTGCAAAGGTACAGCTTGTGCTCGACGGAGTAAACATTGAGAATGAAGACTTTCCTGCTATATATGTTCTCTCAGCAGATAAGGTCTTCATAACCACTACCGACAGCGATAATACACTTACAGTCAGCGGACAGTTCACAGCTGACGGCGAGAACAACACCGACGCAGTCATTTACTCAAAGGATGACCTTGTACTCAACGGTACGGGCACTCTCAATGTTACATCAAACTACGGCAACGGTATCACATCAAAGGACGATATGAAGATAACAGGCGGCACATATAATGTTACCTCTGCACTCGACGCTTTTGAAGCAAACGACTCTATCTCCGTTAACGACGGAACATTCAATGTCATCACAAACAAAGACGGCTTCCACTGCGAGAATGACGAAGCCGAGGGCACTATCACTATATCAGGCGGCACATTCACTATCAACGGCGAAAGTGACGGCATACAGGCTTGTGCAGTTCTTCAGATAGACGGCGGAACTCTTGATATCACCGCTCCGGAGGGACTTGAAGCTACATACATAGTCATCAACGAGGGCAATATCAATATCAATGCAAGTGATGACGGAATCAACGCTTCTGCAAGCTCAAACGCTTACGAAACAGCTATCGTATTCAACGGCGGAAATGTCAATGTAACTATGGGACAGGGCGATACAGATGCCATCGACTCCAACGGTTCTATCTACGTCAACGGCGGTATCATCAACGTTACTGCACAGATGTCCGCCTTCGACTATGACGGAAATGCTGAATTCAACGGCGGCACTATTATCGTCAACGGACAGGAAGTTTCTGAAATACCGCAGAGCATGATGGGCGGCGGTATGAGAGGCGAAATGAACGGAAACATGAACGGCGGCTTCGGCGGTGGACGCGGCAGCCGATTCTGATAGCATAAGGTGATATTATGATCGGAACTGTTCAGACTCAGAAAATATTCTTCGCAATGGGGACAGTCAATACCATAACTGTATTTGAAGAAGCTGATGAAGCTCTGTCAGCCGCAAAAGAACGAGTAAAAGACCTTGACCGCAAACTGTCAGCATATTCCCATGACAGCGAGATATACTCAATCAACAGCTGTGCGGGCATAGCTCCTGTGGCTGTATCAACGGATACATTCAAGCTCATAAAGCATTCCATAATGTATTCAAGGTTGACGGACGGATTGTTCGATATAACATCAAGACCGCTGTCACAGTTATGGAAAAATGCGATCAGATGCGGACAGCTTCCCTGCGAAAGTTCACTTAATAAAGCACAAAAGCTTGTAAATTACAAGGACATTATCCTTGATTACACAAAACGCACAGTAATGCTGAAAAACAAGGGACAGCAGATTGACCTCGGCGCTATCGCAAAGGGCTATGCTGCGGACGAAGTCAGAAATATACTTCACGCCTATGGCATAAAAAATGCTGTTATCAATTTCGGTGGAACTATTATCAATATGGGACAGCAGCGGAATATCGGTATACAAATGCCGTTTGCTCCCAATGGGCAGTCCGCTGCTTCAATTAAAGTCGAAAACGGAAAAGCCGTTGTATCATCGGGACTATATGAGCAATTTTGTATCATTGACGGCAGCTTCATACATCATATAGCAGATATACGGACAGGCAAGCCGTCAGATTCGGGATCTCTGGGCGTTACTCTTATTGGAGACAACGCAGAAGAGCTTGATGCACTTGCGACTGCTGCTTTCATTATGGGAGCAGAAAAAAGCATGGAGTTACTGAAACAGCACAATATCGAAGCGCTGTTTATTACAGGTGACAACAAAGTCTACGTCACTGAAAATCTGAGAGAAATAATAAGGATGTGATCATATGAAGAATAAGATATCCTCCATACAGATAGTCAGAGCGGTCATTCAGCTTATAGCCTTCATTACCGTACCCGCCCTGTTTATCACCATATTTTCGTCAATCGGAGAGATCATATCATCGATTGCAGACGGCAGCTTTGTTCTGCTTGATAATTCAGGCAGATTAGTACTGATACTGGGAGTATTCCTCATGACAGTTGTCTGGGGAAGATTCTTCTGCGGATTTATCTGCTCTTTCGGAGCAATGCAGGACTTGTTGAATTCTATTGGTAAGCTGATACCTTTCAAAATAAAAGTTCCTGAAAAGGCTGATAAATGGCTGAAGCTTCTGAAGTATGCGGTACTTGTCTTTGTGGCAGTCGGCGTATGGGGATTCTCGGTCACAGGTGATACTGTATGGAGCCCCTGGGCAGTATTCGGCATATACAGTTCTCTCAGCGGCTGGAGCAGTCTGAAATATTTCCTAACCCTCGGCGGAGCACTTCTGCTTCTTATCATCATAGGTTCGCTGTTCATTGAACGCTTCTTTTGCAGGTATCTCTGTCCGCTCGGAGCGCTGTTCTCACTGGTGTCACGTTTCAGGATATACAGTCTGAAACGCAAGCCTGATAAGTGCGGAAACTGCAAGCTATGCACATCAAAGTGCTCAATGGGCGTACCTCTTTACAAGTACGATGAGGTCCGCTCGGGTGAATGTATAAACTGTATGAAGTGTACTTCAGTATGTCCCAATGAGAATATATCGGCTGAAACACTTCCTGCTATATCAGGAACTGTTGCCGCAACAGCTGTGGCTGGTCTTTACTACGCAGGAGTTCTCACTTCTGTTCCCGATACTGCGGCAGTAAGCGAATTGCCGTTCCAGAATACTTCCGAAGATGCCACTAATACTATATATGCAGACGGAACGTACAAAGGCAGCGGTGAAGGATTCCGAGGTGATATCGATGTCACTGTAATAGTTGAAAACGGCGTTATTACTGATATTACAGTTGATTCATACAAGGACGATAAGGAATTCTTCCAGAAAGCAAAAAGCAGCGTGATATCTGCAATCATCAGTTCTCAGAGTACAGACGTTGATGCAGTGAGCGGAGCAACTTTCAGCAGCAACGGCATAATCAATGCAGTAAAGAACGCTCTCGGAGAAGAAATTGCCGAAGTAACCGAACCAACAGCAGAGCAGACGAAAAAGCACACAAAACACACTGAATCTGCAACAGAAACTGCCGAACCCGTGACCGAAGAAGTTACTGGATCTGGAACTGAAGCTCCCGAAGAAACTATAACTTCTGATGAAAACAGCATAGCCTCAGAAACATCAGGACAATTCGCAGACGGAGTTTACACAGGCACAGGAAACGGTTTCAGAGGAGCAACAAATGTGACTGTAACCGTTGAAAACGGCGTGATAACTGATATTACTGTTAATTCATACAGTGATGACGAGCAGTTTTTCAGCCGCGCTGAGAACGGAGTGATTTCCTCGATCATCAAGTCTCAGAGCACAGATGTTGACGCGGTGAGCGGTGCAACATTCAGCAGCAATGGTATAAAGGAAGCAGTTGCTGATGCTCTCGGTATTGAGTTCACAAATCCCAACAGCACGCAGCAGAAAGGTCACGGCGGCAGACATTCTCACTGAAACAAAGCGCTCTTTACAAAAGGGCGCTTTTCATGTATAATAATTACAGTATTAATACGGAGGTGTACCATGCCAAAAATACTGATAGTTGATGACGAGCCGAATATAGTAACTCTCATAAGCCGTTACGCTCAGCGTGAGGGATACGATATCGTTACCGCTTCTGACGGAAGAGAAGCCATAGACAAGTGCCGCAGCGAGGATTTCGATGTTATAATCATGGACGTTATGATGCCGGATACAGACGGCTTCACAGCCTGCAAAAAGATAAAGGAGTTCAAGGACATTCCTGTGATAATGCTTTCAGCAAGAGGCACGGAATTCGACAAGCTTTTCGGCTTTGAGGTGGGCGTTGATGATTATGTCACCAAGCCGTTTTCGCCTATGGAACTTATGGCGCGTATTAAGGTGATACTCAGTCACAGCAGAAATGCAGAACAGAAATCCGACAGCGGAAAGCTTACTGTCAGCGGAATTGAGATCGACACGCTCGGACTGACGGTCACTGTTAACGGCGAAAAGGCTGATCTGACCGCAAAAGAGTACGCACTCTTGCTGCTATTAGTGAAGAATAAGGGAATTGTCCTTTCCCGTGACAGGATACTCAATGAGGTATGGGGCTATGACAGTTTCGGCGTTGACAGAACTGTTGACTGGCAGATAAAGCTTCTCCGCAGCAAGCTTGGTGACTACCGCGACAGTATAAAAACAGTCCGAGGGGTGGGGTATAAATTTGAAATGTAAAACAAATTCATTCCGTAAAAAACTGATCAGCTACTTCATGTTTTTTACTGTTGTCATATTCACTGTTCTGTGGCTTTTGCAGACGGTTTTTCTGCAAAAATTCTATAATGGAATGATAATCAAAAACACTGTAAAGGTCGCTGATAAAATTAGTGAAGAAAGCCGGAACAGTGATATCACGTCGTACATCGACGATGTATCCCGCAGTAATACAATACTTGTTTTCGTGACTGATACTGCCGGAAATATCCTTTACAGCTCCGATGAGTACAAAAAGGGACACAAATTCAGAAGTGACCGTATGGAAATGGCAGATGATCACATTGAAAGGTATGACAATTACAGGGAACTGCCGGTAAACTATGATGAATTCCTCAGTGCTGTCAATTCCTCCGACAGCGGAGAGACAGGGATAAAGAAAGAGGACAGCTATGTTTACGGCAGACTGATTGACTATTACGGCTATAGTGATAAGGCTGTTCTTTACCTCAGTACGCCGCTCAACGCAGTAGGTTCGACTGCACGTATCATTCGTATACAGCTTATATGGGTTACACTGTTGTCGATAATCATAGCTTTTGTTCTTGCACTATTTATGTCAAAGAGTTTTTCAAAGCCTGTCGCACAGCTGAATGAAAAAGCGCATAAGCTGGGTGAGAAAGATGATAATGTGGATTTCAACGAAGGATTTTGCACTGAGCTTGACGAGCTGAATACTACTCTTGATACGACTTCCGAGAAGCTGAAAAAGAACAGGGATTTCCAGAACGAGCTGCTCGCAAACGTCTCCCATGACCTGCGTACTCCCCTGACTATGATAAAGGGATACGCCGAAATGATAAGGGATATTTCCCGTGAGGACGAAAAGCAGTGTGCGGAGGACGTTGCAGTTATCGTAGAAGAAGCAGACAGGCTCACTGCTCTTGTGAACGAGATACTTGAGTATTCCGAGCTTCAGATGTCCGACAGCGAAACCGTAATGAATGACGTTGTTCTCAGCGATACGGTAACATCTGTTGCGGACAGCTTCGAGAAGCTGTATTCAAAGGAAGGTTATGTCTTTGAACGCAATATCGCCGATAACATCCATGTCAAGGGAAATGCCGCACGTCTGCAAAGAGCAGTATATAATCTGCTGGATAATGCTGTGCGCCATGCAGGGGAGGACAAATGGACAGGTGTTTCGCTAAGAACGGAAAAGGGGAAAGCAATCATTGAGATATCTGATCACGGCAAAGGTATCGCTCCGGATGAGCTTGAACATATCTGGGACAGATACTATACCAGGCGTCAGCGCAGCGGTAAGGGCGTTTCCGGTCTTGGACTTGCTATCGTAAAGCAGATCATCAGCCAGCATAACGGCATTTGCAGGGCTGAATCCGTGGTAGGTACGGGCAGCGTTTTCAGTATTGAACTAAAAAGCATTTAAAGCAGAGAAAATATGTAAATGGTAGGTTCAGGCGATACGATATTGATTGTTGAATATTGAACAAAAACATTTCCGCACCACTGAAATAGTCAACAGTGGTGCGGATCTCGCTTTATATGTCATTCTATTGGCAAATCTATAAATGTTGGTTCGTGCTTAGTCTCACGGACATATCTCATCATGTCATCACGGAGCAAGCGTACAGTTGAAGTATTGATACCGGGATGTCCACAGATATATTCATCCTTCATCAGGTCTTTATCAATGATGAGCTGAATGTTGTTATCCGTATCGTATATAAGCTCCAACGCTGATACAGAGCCGGGGATAGTATGCAGATACTCCTGCATCTTATCGGCTTCCGCAAATGAAAGGCGAGCACAGTTCAGCTGCGATGTCAGGAACTTGGCCTTGAATGGCTTATCACCTGGCATAAGGAGCATATAGAAGCTGGTCTTCTGGCGGTTGCAGAGAAAAGGAGACATTATAAAAAGAAAGTATGATAACTCATTTGCTGTTATAACCGATATTCTTGATCCTGTTGTAAATGGGCTTTGTTACTGTGGTATGCGCATAAAGGTGATTACTATAAGAAAGAATACTTCTGAATATTCAGGGATACTGCAGTGTCAAGAATTATCCCCCATGCTCCTATATCAAGAAACATATCCACTACTTGATGTTGAATGCTGTAGTACTGATGAGATATCAGAATGCAATGAGGAATTAGTAAAGCTTAGTATCTTTATAAAGAAAGGATATGACGTTGTAGACTGTTTGAAGCTTTCTGGATATTTTATGAATCCCTTTAGCGAAATGATTGTTAATTCAATTAAGAAAGCGTCTGAACGTAATGGTTGTTATAATCACTGCAGCATTGATTAATAAATTAATTATATAAAATCAGCTCCCGAAAGGGAGCTGGCTTATTGTATCCCGAAAACCCCTGGCTCTGCCAGGGGTTCAAAGAAGCTTTAGCTATGAGTAGAAAAAGAAAACCTCCCATGTTATAATGGTAATGGTCTGCCAACCAAACTGAAAATAACAAAGGAGGTATCGTCATGAAACGAGACGATATAAATAGTTTAGCACATTCCAAGTGGAATTGCAAGTATCATATAGTGTTTGCACCGAAGTATAGGCGAATGGTGATTTATAGTCAGATAAAAACTGATATAGGAAAGATACTAAGAAGGTTATGTGAACAAAAAGGAGTAGAAATAATAGAAGCAGAAGCATGTCCGGATCACATACATATGCTGCTTGCAATTCCGCCGAAGTACAGTGTATCGCAGATAATGGGCTACTTGAAAGGAAAAAGCTCATTGATGATATTTGAGCGACATGCAAATCTGAAGTATAAGTACGGTAACAGACATTTCTGGTGTACAGGATATTATGTTGATACAGTAGGAAAGAATGCTAAGAAAATTGAAGAGTATATAAAGAACCAGCTGCAAGAAGATATTATGACAGACCAGTTAAGTTTGTTTGAAACAACAGACCCATTCACTGGAGAAAAGTATAAGAAGAAGTAAAAACCCCTTAAGGGGTAGCTGAGAATGAAATGCAGTTGGCAGACCTTTCTCAGCCCACTTAAGGGGCAGTGTCCGTATCAAGCCCTTCTAGGGCTTCCTCAAACCACCCGTTTTACGGGTGGTTTTGATTTATGCTTTCATATTTTCAATAAATTCCAACAGATATTTCTCAGCCGCTCTCGAGAAGACTGCATTTCGCTTCCAGATAAACGAACAGCTTGCTTCTATCGCAGGAGAAAACGGCTTGAAGCACATATTGCTGTCTCCCGTCACATTGATAAGTCTGTCAATGCAAATGCAGTATCCCATTCCCTCACTTGCCATAACCGAACCGTTATACAAAAGGTTATACTGTGCTGTGATGTGAATGCTTTCCTCGTCGATCCCCAGCATATCGAGGAACATGGAGTTATGATTCGGCTGTCTCGGAATTATGAGAGGCTGTCCTTTAAGGTCTGAAAGAGATATGCTCTCCTTTTGTGCAAGAGGAGAATCCTTACGCATCAGCACACCAAAGGTATCTTTTTGCGGCAGTGGAACGGAGTTGTATTTGGATGTATCCACATTCTGGAACACGATACCGAAATCAAGCAGCCCTCTGTCAAGCTTTTCAAGTACATCACTTGCATCAGCGCTGTAAATGCTGTACTGTATATCGGGATAGTCGGCATTTAGTTTTTTTGCAATATCAGCGATCAGCTTGATGGCGTATGTCTCTCCTGCGCCTATGTACACCATTCCGGAGACCTGTTCCCCGCTTTTGCGCACCTCCTGCTCAGTCTTGTCCAGAAGCTCTGTGATCTCCTCTGCTCTTGCACGGAGTATCATGCCTTCCTCGGTTAGTGTGACGCCCTTGCTGCTGCGGATAAGAAGCTGTGTTCCAAGTTCGTCTTCAAGTTCCTTGATCTGGCGTGACAGCGTTGGCTGTGACAGAAAAAGGCGTTCGGCTGCAACAGAAAAGCTCTGTTCTCTTGCCACAGCGAGAAAATATTTCAGTACACGAATATCCATTATCTGACCTCCATTCAGTAACATTTTACCATGAAAGTATATAGCTGTCAAGCATATTGCTGTGTTCAATATAAGTATTTGTAATTCCTTACTCTCTACAAAAAAGCTCAGGCCGAAACCTGAGCTTTAAGGCAACACCGTACAAAGCCCGCCTGACGGCTTTGTGCGGTGTTGCCTTAATATTAACGGTGTATTTTTTCATCAAATTTATTCTTGCTGCCTGCACCTGTTACATCTACCGGGTAATTGCCTGTGAAGCATCCGCAGCAGTATCCGCTTTTTCCATCGATAAGCTGTCCCAGCGCCTCAACAGGGAGATATGCAAGTGAATCTGCACCGATGAAATCAGCTATTTCCTTAGTTGAATGGCACTTGCCTGCTATCAGGTTTTCTTCGGAATCTACGTCTGTGCCGAAATAGCATGAATGTACAAACGGCGGTGATGATATGCGCACATGGACTTCCTTTGCGCCTGCATCCCGAAGGAGTTTTACAATCCTTGCACTGGTGGTGCCACGTACTATGGAATCGTCTATCATTATGACACGTTTACCGGCAACTGTTTCACGGACTGCATTCAGCTTGATTTTTACGGCATTTTCACGCTGTTCCTGCTGAGGCTGGATGAAGCTCCTGCCGATATACTTATTTTTAATGAACCCGATGCCGTATGGGATGCCGCTTTCATTGGCATATCCAAGAGCTGCATCAAGTCCTGAATCAGGTACACCAATTACTATATCAGCATCTACAGGGCTGTATCTGGCAAGAAGTTCGCCTGCTTTCAGTCTTGCATGATGTACTGATACTCCTTCGATGACAGAGTCGGGACGTGCAAAATAAATATATTCAAATATGCAGATATTACGCTTTGATGAGCAGTTTGTGGTAATGGAACGCAGTCCGTCTTTGCTGATGACTACTATCTCCCCTGCTTCGATATCACGTATGAATTCGGCTCCGACAGTTTCAAGCGCACATGATTCCGAGGCTGCTGCATAGGCTCCGTCGTGAGTCTTGCCTATGCAAAGCGGACGGAATCCGTCAGGGTCACGGAATGCGATAAGCTTTGTAGCGGTCATGAGAATGCATGAATATGCGCCTTTCAGCCGTGGCATTGCACGTTCGACTGCCTCCTCGGTAGAGTGACAGTTAAGACGTTCACGCACTATCTCATATGCTATGGCTTCGGTATCGGAGGTCCCGTGGAAAATAGCTCCCGATAGCTCGAAATTCCGCCTCAGCTCAGCTGCATTTACAAGATTTCCGTTATGCACAAGAGCCATATTTCCCTTTATATGACGGATGACAAGAGGCTGTATATTGTTGGGATTGTGTCCGCCTGTAGTTGAATAGCGGACGTGTCCCACTGCCATATTGCCTTTGCCGAGCTTGTCAAGTTCTTCACGGCTGAATACCTCTGAAACCAGTCCGTCAGCACGTTTATGTCTGAAAATTCCGTCATCGCAGACTGCTATTCCACAGCTTTCCTGTCCACGATGCTGCAGAGCATACAGTCCGAAATATGCAGAGGAGGCAGGATCGGCACAGCCTTTTTCATAAATGCCGAATACTCCGCATTCCTCATGTATTGAGTCAAACATTTTCACACCTCTTACAAATACTGCTCGTTTATTTTATCAATAAGTTCAAGGGCAGCAATGCTTTTCTTTTTACGCTTGTTCATGGCGTACTGCTCAACGTAGGAATGAGCTTCATCTTCAGTCATGCCCTTGTATTGCATAAGCAGGAATTTCGCCTTGTCAACTGTCTGTATCTCACGGATCTTTTCCTCAAGCCGAAGATTTTCTGCGTACAGTTTCAGTGAGCGGTTTATGGCTATATCCAGCGTTTTTATCAGCTGATACAGCAGGGTCTTGCTGAAAGGCTTTCCCACTATAAGTATGCCTGATTTTTCTGCACGGCTGCTGACTTTTTCTATATTCTCTTCCTTTATCATGTAGATACAGTTAGCAGCTGTTTTATCAATGATGTATTCCGCAAGCTCAAATCCGGATTCATCCATCAGCGGCGAATTGATTACTGCCAGTTCAACAGACGGGTCTGAATCAATATAGGTCTTCGCCTGATATGCGGATTCCACCAGCTTCGGGGTACACTGGAATGAATCACGGATAAAGCTTGTCAGTGCTTCAGAGGCGCTTTTGTTGCTTGATATTACAAGTACTTTTTCCAAAGCTGACCTCCGTTATAAACTGTAAAAATACTTTTCATCTTCAAATGCTTCCCTGTCATAAGCGGTTGAGAAATCCTTCCATTCCCGGCTGCTGTTAGAGATGATCGCCTCCAGTATATTTTCGGGAAAGTATCTCTTTATGAATTCAGAGCTTTCCGTACAGGAGATGGCTTCGTCAAGAGTGGAAGGAAGCCTGCCGATGCTCTCTTTTTCCGCTGGGAGTTCAGATTTTTCAGATATACCTTCCAGAGATGCATATATCATAAGTCCGAATACGTAATATGGATTGCACACGCAGTCAGCAGCTCTCAGCTCTACGGGAGCATCATTGCTGTCGGGATCCATTCTAATCAGCTGTGAGCCTTCATCGGATGCCCAGAGAATATCTCTCGGGGCTGTAAATTCTCCCAGTCTGCTGTATGAATTTACAGTGGAATTGGTAAAAAGTGTAAATTCACGGATATGCTTCATTATTCCTGCTGCTGCATTTTTGAGTTCGTCACCGAATGAGGATGATTTATCTTCCATGAAATCGCTGTCGGGAAAGATATTGAAGCTGATATGCATACCGTTTCCGCAGTCGCTTCTCAGGGGCTTTGGCATGAAGCTTGCGTGTACGCCGTGGGTCTCAGCCACGGATTTTACTGCTGACTTGAAGCTGAGAAAAGTATCCGCAGCTTTCAGTGCTGATGAGGCGTTGAAGTCGATCTCATGCTGACCGCAGCCGCTTTCATGCCTTGATGATACCGGATGGATGCCCATCTGTTCAAGAGTCAGACACACGTCACGTCGGATATTCTCCCCCTTGTCATCCGGAGCTATATCGCAGTAGCCTGCGTTGTCATGAGGTATTTTTGTGGGAATGCCGTTTTCGTCATTCCTGAACAGCGTGAACTCACAGGATGTACCGAAACGGAAGCAATATCCGGCCGATACTGCGGCTTTCATAGCTTTTTTCAGGAAGTATCTTCCATCGCCTTCAAACGGTGAGCCGTCTTTGTAGCGGATGTAGCAGAACATTCTGATAACTCTTCCCTGCTGCGGTCTCCATGGCAGTACCATCATTGTTTTTGCATCGGGGAAAAGAAAGAGGTCCTTACCGTTTGCGGCTTCAAATCCTGATATTTTTTTCGCTGCTATTCTTACTCCGTTCTCGAAAGTAACTGCAAGTTCGGATGAAAGTATGGAGATATTTTTCAGCCTGCCCTGTAGATCGCAGAATGTCAGCTTCACGAATTTTACATCATTCTCATCAATATACTGTAATATTTCATTTTCTGAATATATCATTTTTCCCTCCGTTAAATATTTGTGTATCCCATCAGGTACTTGTCCACTTCTGCGGCAGCGTCTCTGCCCTCACGGATAGCTCTTACTACGAGAGATTGTCCTATATGCATATCGCCTGCTGTGAACACTTTCGGGACATTGGTCGCATGGCTGTTTACAGCCGTTTTCACATTTGTACGTCCATCCAGTTCAACTCCGAAAGCTTCGGCAACGTAGCTCTGACATCCAAGAAAACCTGCGGCGATAAGGCATATTTCGCAAGGGATGATCTCTTCGCTTCCATCTATTTCCTTCGGGATCCTGCGTCCGCTTGCCTCGTCGGTCACGAAATCCAGTTTTATTGTCTTTATTGCGGAAAGAGCACCTTTTTCGTCCTTGATGAATTCTTTTACTGTAGTAGTATATATTCGTGGGTCATGGCCGAATACAGCTATTGCTTCCTCCTGACCGTAGTCAGTCTTGCAGACTTTCGGCCACTCGGGCCAGGGATTGTTCTCAGCTCTTTCGTCAGGAAGTTTCGGCATCATCTCAAGCTGTGTCACTGACTTGCAGCCGTGACGGACGGATGTTCCGACACAGTCATTTCCTGTGTCACCGCCGCCTATGATGACAACATTCTTATCCTTTGCTGAGATGAACTTTCCATCGGTCATCTCTGAATCAAGAAGGCTTTTCGTTGTGGCTCTGAGAAAATCGACTGCAAAGTAAATTCCCTGTGCATCACGCCCCTCAGCCTTTATATCTCTCGGATTTGATGAGCCGCAGGCAAGTACAACAGCGTCGAAATCTTTCAGTATTTCATCAGCAGATACATTTTCTCCCACGTTTGCGTTTGTTATGAACTCAACACCTTCGGCTTCCATAAGGTCTGTACGGCGCTCGATAATGTGCTTTTCCAGCTTCATATTCGGAATGCCGTACATCAACAATCCGCCTGCACGGTCTGAGCGCTCGAAAACAGTTACGCTGTGTCCTCTTTTATTGAGAGTATCAGCTGCTGCAAGTCCCGACGGCCCCGAACCGATAACGGCTATTTTCTTTCCGCTGCGTACCTTTGGGATAGACGGAGCTATAAGTCCGTTTTCAAATCCGTACTCAATGATGGATTTTTCATTTTCCCTTACGGTAACCGGTGAATCATTGAAACCGCAGGTGCAGGCTTTTTCGCACAGCGCAGGGCAAACCCTTGATGTGAATTCAGGAAAATTATTTGTCATCAGCAGACGTCCGAGAGCCTGTTCTTTCTGACCATGATAAAGCAGATCGTTCCACTCCGGGATAAGGTTGTTAATAGGACAGCCTGAGATCATTCCGCAGAGCATTTTTCCGTTCTGACAGAACGGTACTCCGCAGTCCATGCATCTTGCTGCCTGTTCACGGCGCTGTTCTTCCGTAAGCGGTATGTGGAATTCATTGAAATCCCTTATACGTTCAAGCGGCTCTCTGGCAGATGTTTCATTTCTTGTAAATTCAAGAAATCCTGTAGTTTTTCCCATGGCTCACGCCTCCTTTCTGATAAGCTCAAAGGCTTCTATTTCAGCTTGTTCATGTGATACTCCCGATTTCTCAAGAGACTTCAATGTGCTCTGTATCTTTGCAAAATCGTGAGGGATTATCTTCTTGAAGAAGGTCACATACTTTGCAAAATCCGAAAGAATTGCCTTTGCTTTTTCTGAGCCTGTAGCATCTGCGTGTTCTTCGATGATAGCTTTCAGTTCAGCTATATCATCTTCATCCGTAACAGCTTCAAGTGACACGAGTGATTTGTTAAGGCGTGTATAGAGGTCGTGTTCCTCGTCAAGGACGTATGCGATACCGCCCGACATTCCGGCGGCAAAGTTTTTGCCTGTGCGTCCGAGAATAACTGCACGGCCGCCTGTCATATATTCACAGCCGTGATCGCCTGTTCCTTCACAGACCGCAACAGCACCTGAATTTCTGACACAAAAGCGTTCTCCTGCTACGCCGTTTATGAATGCTTTGCCGGATGTTGCTCCGTAAAGTGCTACATTTCCCACGATTATATTCTCATCTGCTCTGAATGCTGACTCCTCAGGCGGATAGAGTACAAGTCTGCCGCCGGAAAGTCCCTTGCCGAAATAGTCATTACTGTCACCGCAAAGTTCAAGAGTTAGTCCTTTTGGTATGAATGCGCCGAAAGACTGTCCTCCGCTTCCGCTGCATTTAACAGTAAATGTATTGTCAGCAAGTCCGCTTTCGCCGTGGATACGGGTTATCTCTGCTCCTGTGAGCGTTCCCACTGAACGGTCGGTATTCACAACATCAATGGAAATAGTCTTAGCTGAACCGCTTTTCAGTGCGTTACCCAGCTTCTTTATTATAACACGTCTGTCAACTGTCTTGTCAAGTTCAAAATCGTACACATCGTTTATATCAAAATGAGATTTGTCGTTATTTGCGGCTCCTCCGAGAATTGATGAAAAATCAATTCCATGAGTATCGCTTTTGGGTATCAGAAGATCAGTGCGTCCCACAAGTTCATCAACTGTTCGGATACCGAGTTTAGCCATGTATTCACGAAGTTCTTCAGCAATGAAGTGCATGAAATTCACGATATACTCAGGCTTGCCTCTGAAACGCTTCCTCAGTTCCGGATTCTGTGTGGCAATTCCCATCGGGCAGGTGTCAAGGTTGCAGACTCTCATCATCACGCATCCCATAGTTACAAGCGGTGCAGTTGCAAAGCCGAATTCCTCTGCGCCAAGAAGTGCGGCAATAAGAACATCACGGCCTGTCATAAGCTTGCCGTCTGTCTCGATGCGTACTCTTGAACGGAGGCCGTTGAGCATAAGCGTCTGATGTGCCTCGGCAAGTCCGAGTTCCCACGGCAGACCTGCATTGTAAATGGAGCTTCTCGGTGCAGCACCAGTACCACCGTCATACCCTGAGATAAGGATTACCTGTGCGCCTGCCTTTGCTACACCGGCTGCAACTGTTCCTACTCCTGCCTCTGAAACAAGCTTTACTGAGATCCTTGCTTTGTCATTAGCATTTTTAAGATCGTAGATCAGTTGTGCAAGGTCTTCGATAGAGTATATATCATGATGCGGCGGCGGTGAGATGAGTCCTACACCTGCTGTTGAATGACGGGTCTTTGCGATCCATGGATAGACCTTTCCCGATGGAAGATGTCCTCCCTCGCCCGGCTTTGCTCCCTGTGCCATTTTTATCTGTATCTCCTGTGCTGAAACGAGGTATTCGCTTGTAACACCGAAACGTCCGGAGGCAACCTGTTTTATTGCTGAGCAGCGGTCAGATGTAAGTCTGTCGGGACTTTCTCCGCCTTCACCGCTGTTGGACTTTCCGCCGATACGATTCATTGCCACAGCCATACATTCGTGTGCTTCCTGTGAAATTGAACCGTATGACATTGCTCCTGTTTTGAATCGCTTGCAGATACTCTCGGCGGACTCGACTTCCTCCAGCGGGATCCCGCCGTTTTCATCAAATTTTATATCAAGGAGACTTCTGAGCGTCAGTTCATTGTCCTCCTTTTCGATGCACTGAGAATACTTTTTGAAGGTATCATAATTCCCTGTCCATGCAGCCTGCTGAAGAAGATGTATCGTTTCGGGAGTGTAGAGATGATCGTTCTTGCCGCTGCGGAGTTTATGACTTCCTGCGCTGCCGATATTATTGTTTACGGCCAGTCCGAGCGGATCAAATGCAGATGTATGAAGTTTTTCTGTGCGTCGGCTGATATCATCAAGACCTATGCCGCCGATACGGCTTACAGTTCCCGAAAAATACTTGCTGATAAGTTCCTGTGAAACACCAACAGCTTCAAAAAGCTTACTGCCCTGATATGACTGTATCGTTGAAATTCCCATCTTGGAGGATATCTTTACTATACCGTGAAGAATTGCGTAGTTATAGTCATCTTCAGCAGCGTAGAAGTCCTTGTCAAGTGTGCCTTCATTTATGAGCGAGCGTATTGTTTCATGTGCAAGATATGGATTTACCGCACAGGCGCCGTATCCGAGAAGTGCAGCGAAATGGTGGACTTCTCTCGGCTCAGCGGATTCGAGGATCATTGCTACAGCTGTACGCTTTTTGGTAGAAACAAGATGCTGCTGCAATGCCGAAACAGCAAGAAGTGACGGGATAGGACAATGGAATTCGTCGACTCCACGATCTGAAAGAATGAGGATGGATGCACCGTCACGGTACGCCTTATCTGCTTCAATGAAAAGTCTCTCTATCGCCTTTTCAAGCGGAGTGCCGATGTAATAAGTGATCGGGATGACTTCACTTTTAAGTCCGTCGGCATTAAGCGATTTTATCTTTAGCATATCAGTTTCGGTGAGTATGGGGTTCTCTATTTTCAGCACATGACAATTGTCGGGACGCTCCACAAGGAGATTTCCGTCCTTGCCGATGTATACGCTGGTATCTGTGACTATTTCCTCTCGTATAGCGTCAAAAGGCGGATTTGTCACCTGTGCGAAAAGCTGACGGAAGTAACTGAAAAGAGGCGGCATATTCTTGTCAAGAGGCGGAAGCGGAATGTCACTTCCCATGGATGCGATTGGCTCAGCTCCTTTTTCTGCCATCGGAAGAATACTGGTTCGGATATCCTCATATGAGTAACCGAAGGCTTTCTGAAGCTTTGAAAGCTCTTCATCGGAATAGGTCTGAACTCCCTTGTTCGGGATATGCAGATCATGCAGCCTCACAAGATTTGCGTCCAGCCATTCACCGTAGGGCTGACGGAGCGCATAAGAAGATTTTATCTCGTCATCCTCGATTATGCGGCCCTGCTTTGTATCTGCAAGGAGCATCTTTCCCGGACGAAGACGGTCTTTTTTCACGATCTTATCCGGCGTGATATCGATACATCCCGTTTCTGATGAAAGAATGAGATATCCGTCATTTGTGATGCAGTAACGTGATGGGCGGAGTCCGTTTCTGTCCAGTACAGCGCCCATAACATCGCCGTCTGAGAAAATAATGGATGCAGGACCGTCCCATGGCTCCATCATTGTTGCGTAGTACTGATAAAGATCATATTTTGAACGTGATATGGTCTTATCGTTTTTCCAGGGCTCGGGAATTGTTATCATAACTGCCAGAGGAAGCGGCATTCCTGACATTACCATAAATTCAAGAGCATTGTCAAGTCTTGCTGAGTCAGAGCCATTCACATTTATGGCAGGCAGTATCTTGTACATATCATTTTTCAGCGCTTCGCAGGTCATGCTTTCTTCACGTGCAAGCATTTTGTCGGCGTTGCCTGTTATGGTGTTTATCTCTCCGTTGTGTACTATGAAGCGGTTCGGATGGGCCTTCTGCCAGCTTGGATTAGTATTTGTTGAGAAACGTGAATGTACCATTGCTATCGCAGAAGTGAAGTTTTCACTGCGGAGGTCGGCGTAGAAACGTCTCAGTTCGTCGACCAGAAACATTCCCTTATATACAATAGTACGGCTTGAAAGTGAACATACATATGTATTCTCATCTGACTGCTCAAATTCACGTCTTACTATGAAAAGTCTGCGGTCGAAATCCAATCCCCGGGGACATCCCTCGGGACGCTTCACAAATGCCTGCATTATGTAAGGCATACTTTCAAGCGCTTTCTGTCCGAGAATTTCCGATGATACGGGGACTTCCCTCCAGCAGATCAGCTCTGCGCCGTTTTTTTCGGTTATAAGCTCAAACAGCTTCATTGCCTGTCTGCGCTTCATTTCATTCTGCGGAAAGAAAAACATTCCCACACCGAAATCGCCTTTTTCTCCGATATCGTATCCGAGCTTTGCAGTCTCTTTTTCAAAGAAGCTGTAAGGCATCTGAACGAGAATACCAACGCCATCGCCTGTTTTTCCTTCGGCGTCTTTGCCTGCACGATGTTCAAGCTTTTCTACTATTGTGAGAGCACTGTCAACCACGTAGCGTGACTGCTCTCCGTTGATATTCACCACAGCACCTATGCCGCAGTTGTCGTGTTCAAAACGTGGACTGTAAAGTCCCTGCTCCTGATATGGAGCTTCACTTCTGAAATTGTCCATATTATTCACTTGCCTTTCCGATGCAGAGCGCCTTTGATCTGCACCGATGAAATAAAAAATGGACGTCCGGGCAGACAGATAGTCTGCACAAACGTCCTTGTTTCTGAAATTATTTTAGCACTACAAAGCAGAAATGTCAATAGGTTTTTTCTCGTTTTTTGCGTTTCGTTGGATTTGTACAGTTATTTTGCTCTAACAGTTATGCTAAAATGTCTGTTTCGTCAAATTTCAAAAAAACGCTTGACAAATCTGCGGAAAGGGAATATAATGGCATTGTAAACAGCAAGGGAGCTGCGGATATGGAATCCGTAGCTCTCTTTTTTGGTTTATAGCGCTAAATTCCATACACAATGGGGTGTATGAAGTCTCAGGACTTCTGCACCCCTTTGTTTTTTTGCTGTAACTTATCAAGGAGGTATTTCTATGGACTCTCAGACAATTTTACAACAGGCTCTGGACGAAACTAACGGCGTCGTCTTTGGTGTATGGTTCCTTATTGGCGCTGCACTTGTTTTCTTTATGCAGGCTGGCTTCGCAATGGTGGAGACAGGCTTTACCCGTGCAAAGAATGCCGGCAATATCATAATGAAGAACCTTATGGACTTCTGTATCGGTACAGTTGTCTTCATTCTTATAGGCTTTGGACTTCTCTTCGGTGAAGATCTGATCGGAATAATCGGACAGCCCGGTTTTGACATTTTCACTTCCTACGGCTCATTCGATTGGTCTAACTTCGTATTCAATCTTGTATTCTGTGCTACAACTGCTACTATAGTTTCAGGTGCAATGGCTGAACGTACTAAGTTCTTATCCTACTGCGTATACTCAGCAATCATCAGTGCGATTGTTTATCCTATCGAAGCACACTGGGGCTGGGGCGGCGGCTGGTTGGCTCAGTGGGGATTCCACGATTTCGCAGGTTCAGCACATATCCACATGGTAGGCGGTATCTCAGCTCTTATTGGTGCTGCTATCCTCGGACCAAGAATAGGTAAATTCCACAAGACCAAGGACGGCGAAGTAAAGGTAAATGCTATTCCGGGTCATAACCTTACAATCGGTGCTCTCGGATGTTTCATCCTCTGGTTCGGCTGGTACGGATTCAACGGTGCAGCTTGTACTTCAATCGATCAACTCGGTTCGGTATTCCTCACAACAACAGTTGCTCCTGCAATCGCAACAGTAACTTGTATGATATTCACATGGTTAAAATATGGCAAGCCTGATGTTTCAATGTGTCTTAACGCTTCATTGGCTGGACTTGTTGGTATCACTGCTCCCTGTGATGTAACTGACTGCTTTGGTGCTACAATAGTTGGTATTGTTTCAGGTTTACTTGTTTGCTTCGGCGTATGGTTCCTTGATTACAAACTCCACGTCGACGATCCTGTTGGTGCAGTAGCAGTTCACATGATGAACGGTATCTGGGGAACAATAGCAGTCGGACTCCTTGCAAATCCTGAGGTTCCTGGTTATGCACTTGCAGATCAGGACGGAAATCAGCTTGCAGGTCTCTTCTATGGCGGCGGATTCGGACTCCTGGGCAGACAGCTCACAGGATTCGCAGCAATCGCAGTATTTACAGCGGTTTCAATGGTAATAGTATTCTTTGCAATTAAAAAGACTATCGGTCTCCGTGCTTCAGAGCAGGAAGAGATCCTCGGTCTGGATATCACAGAGCATGGCCTTATCTCATCTTACGCTGATTTTGCTCCTTCAATGGGTGATATCTCAATGCACGGCTACACTAAGGACGATGCAAAGAGCGTCAAGAAAGTCGGTACTCCCGAAGCTCCGAAGGTACCTGTTGATCAGGCAGTCGTTGTAGAGAATTACTCCGCTCCCGCTCCTGACGGCAGACTGAAGATGACTAATATTGTTGTTGTGTTCAAGCAGCAGAAACTCCAGCAGTTCATTGAAGCTATGGAATCCATTGATGTTAAGGGTATCACAGTAACGAACGTTCTCGGCTGCGGTATGCAGAACGGTCAGCGCAACTACTACCGTGGTACAACCGTGGAAATGAATCTGCTCCCGAAAGTCAAAGCTGAGATCGCTGTATGCGCCGTTCCGGTAGAAAAAGTCGTTGCAGCTGCAAAGTCAGCTCTCTATACAGGCAACTACGGCGACGGTAAGATGTTCATCTATGATATCGAGAACGTCATAAAGATCCGTACAGGTGAAGAAGGCTATAACGCACTCCATGATTCTGAGGAGTGGGAAAGATCCTAAGCTGATAAGAAGTCAGGAAAGCTGAATATTTCTGCCCGATTTATATCGTCGGCTTTCCTGCTTCTTTCAATATATAATATAGGATTTGTCCGCTGAGAACAAATCCTTAAAAGGGAGAATCAGAAATGTCAAAATTCATTTTCGTAACAGGCGGAGTTGTTTCAGGACTTGGCAAAGGCATTACAGCTGCCTCTCTTGGAAGGCTTCTCAAACAGCGTGGCTATAAGGTGACCATTCAGAAATTCGATCCTTATATCAATGTGGACCCGGGAACTATGTCCCCTTTCCAGCATGGTGAAGTTTTCGTTACCGATGACGGTGCTGAGACTTACCTTGACCTGGGGCACTATGAACGCTTCGTTGATGAGAATCTGTCGGTTCATTCAAATGTTACCACAGGCAAGATCTACTGGAACGTTATCACTAAAGAACGCCGTGGCGATTATCTGGGCGGTACAGTTCAGGTCATCCCCCACATCACAAACGAAATAAAGGACAGAGTCTACAGTGCTGCAAATGAGGCAAATGCTGATATCGTTATAACCGAGATCGGCGGTACTGTCGGAGATATCGAATCCACTCCCTTTCTTGAAGCAATAAGACAGGTAGGCACCGAACAGGGACGTGAAAATGTGTGCTATATACACGTTACACTTGTTCCCTATATTGCTGGTTCGGAGGAACTGAAATCCAAGCCTACACAGCACTCCACCAAGGAACTGCTTTCCATCGGTATACAGCCTGATATAATCGTATGCCGCACGGAAAAGCGAATCCCCGATGATATGGCTGAAAAGATCGCACTGTTCTGTAATATCCGCAAAGAGGATGTAATACAGAATCTTACAGCTCCGTCTCTGTATGAAGTTCCGCTCTGGCTGGAGGATGAAGGTCTTGCACATTCTGTCTGCCGCCATCTCGGCATAGCGGACAATGAACCCGACCTGAACGAATGGACGGAAATGGTTCATCGTGCGGAAAACGCTCACAAAAACGTAACGATCGGTCTGGTCGGCAAATATGTGGAGCTCCATGACGCTTATCTCTCAGTCGCAGAAGCACTCCGTCACGGTGGTATCGTCAACGATGCTGCGGTGGATATAAAGTGGATAGACTCCGAAAACGTCTCCGCTGAAAACGCAAAAGAAGTATTTGCTGACTGTAACGGTATCATCGTTCCCGGAGGTTTTGGCCACCGTGGTATTGAAGGAATGATAGAATCTATCAGATACGCCCGTGAAAATAAGGTTCCTTTCTTTGGCATATGTCTCGGTATGCAGATGTCGGTTATCGAATATGCAAGAAATGTATGCGGACTTGATAATGCAAATTCTTCTGAATTCGGTGAAACTTCATACCCCGTCATAGATATCATGGATGAGCAGAGAAACATCGATCAGAAAGGCGGAACTATGCGTCTGGGACTGTATCCCTGCAAGCTGTCTGAAACTTCAAAATGCCGTAGTATCTACGGCGACGAACTTATCTATGAGCGTCACCGCCATCGCTATGAGTTCAATAACGCATACCGTAAAGTACTTACATCAAACGGACTTCTCATAGCAGGTCTTTCGCCTGATGAAAAGCTGGTGGAGATAGTGGAACTGACCGATCATCCATGGTTTGTGGGAGTTCAGTTCCACCCCGAATTCAAATCAAGACCAAACAAACCGCATAAACTTTTTGCGGATTTTATAAAAGCATCACTTGAAAAATAAGGAGGATAATTATGGAAAAGGTAACAGATTATTTCGGATCAATGGTATTCGATGACAGGATCATGAAAGCCACACTTTCCGAGAAGGTTTACAAATCACTGAAAAGGACTATCGACAGAGGTACTCCTCTTGATATTTCCGTTGCAAATGCTGTAGCTGCCGCAATGAAGGACTGGGCAATCGAGCTTGGTGCTACTCATTACACTCACTGGTTCCAGCCAATGACAGGCGTTACTGCCGAAAAGCACGACAGCTTCATCTCCCCTGCCCCTGATGGACGTGTTATCATGGAATTCTCTGGAAAGGAACTGGTCAAGGGCGAACCTGATGCCTCATCATTCCCATCAGGCGGTCTCCGTGCTACTTTTGAGGCAAGAGGCTACACGGCGTGGGATCCTACTTCATACGCTTTTGTCAAGGACGGAACGCTCTATATTCCCACTGCTTTCTGTTCATATACAGGTGAAGCCCTCGATAAGAAAGTTCCGCTTCTTCGCTCAATGGAGGCTATCAACAAGCAGGCTCTGCGAATTTTAAAACTGTTCGGCAATACAAAAGTCAAGAGCATCAAAACATCTGTCGGCCCCGAACAGGAATACTTTCCTTGTGGATCGTGAGTTGTGGAAGCAGAGAAAAGACCTGATGATGACAGGACGCACTCTATTCGGTGCTATGCCTCCGAAGGGACAGGAAATGGACGATCACTACTTTGGTTCGATCAAGCCGAGAGTTGCTGAATATATGGCGGATCTTGACCGTGAACTCTGGAAGCTTGGCATCCTTGCAAAGACCAAACATAATGAAGTTGCTCCTGCACAGCATGAGCTTGCACCTATTTATGATACCACTAACATTGCTGCTGATCATAATCAGCTGACTATGGAAGTTATGCAGAAAGTTGCTCTCCGTCATGGTCTTGTCTGCCTCCTTCATGAAAAGCCTTTTGCAGGTGTAAACGGCTCAGGCAAGCATAATAACTGGTCTATCTCCACAGATCAGGGTGAGAATCTTCTCTCCCCGGGCGAGACACCTGCTGAGAACGCTCAGTTCCTGCTGTTTCTTGCAGCTGTTATCAAGGCTGTGGACGATTATCAGGATCTGCTGAGACTTTCCGTAGCTACCGCCGGTAACGACCATCGCCTTGGTGCAAATGAAGCTCCCCCTGCTGTTATCTCTATCTTCCTCGGTGACGAACTTACAGCTGTTCTTGATGCGATCGAGAAGGATGTCCCATACGGCGGAACTGCAAAGGAAAAAATGAAGCTTGGAGTTGACGTGCTTCCGCAGTTCAGCAAGGATACTACCGACCGTAACCGTACTTCCCCGTTTGCTTTCACAGGCAATAAGTTTGAGTTCCGTATGCTGGGTTCATCAAATAGTATCTCCTGTGCTAATATTCATCTTAATGCAGCTGTTGCCGAAGTCCTGAGACAGTTTGCTGATAAGCTTGAAAATGCCAAGGACTTCAATAAATCTCTCCATGATCTCATCCGTAAGACTATCAAGGCGCACAAGCGTATCATCTTCAATGGCAACGGCTATGACGATGCTTGGATCGCTGAGGCTGAAAAGCGTGGCCTTATGAATCTGAAAACGACTGCTGACGCTATGCCTCATATCTGCGATAAGAAGAATGTGGATATGCTCACTTCTCACGGTATCTTCACTGAAGCTGAGATATTCTCACGCCGTGACATCATGCTGGAAAATTACATCAAGACTGTAAATATAGAAGCTGTTACAATGATAGATATGGCACGCAAGGAAATTATCCCTGCTGTTGCTAAATTCGCAGCTGATACTGCTTCTGCCGTTGCTGTCAAGAAGAGCGTTTCAAAGGCTGCCTGCAAGTATGAAACAAATCTGGTAACTCAGCTTTCGGAGCTCATTGATGAAATGGACGAATCAACTTCCGCTCTTGAAAAAGCTGTTGCTGAATTCAGAACTATCGAAGTTATCGTTGACGCTTCCGAATTTATAAGAGACACTGTTCTTCCTGCTATGGATAAACTCAGAGTTTCAGCTGACAAGGCTGAAATTGTAACTGCCGAATCTTACTGGCCCTTCCCTGCTTACGATAAGCTCCTTTTCGGTGTATGATTTTTGTACAGTAATTTTAGATCATGAAGCTGTAATTTCAGGGATAAAAACGTATCTTCCCCATGATATCTGCAATTCTGAAACTTTTTGTTGATTTATGGAAATGAATGTGCTATAATAATCAATGACATATTTCATGAGAAAGGATAAATCATTATGAACATGAATTTTAAATGCAAGCTTCCTATCCCTGCGGAAGTCAAGAGCGAATATCCTGTTTCAGAAGAGCTTAATAAAGTAATTGAGGCAAGAAACGAGCAGATCGCTAAGATCATCAGAAGTGAAGACAACAGACTCATGCTTATCATCGGACCTTGTTCTGCTGATAATGAGGACAGCGTTATCGATTACATCAACCGTCTGAGAGAAGTTCAGGAAAAGGTCAATGACAAGATATTCATTGTCCCACGTATCTACACAAATAAGCCAAGAACCACCGGCAAGGGCTACAAGGGTATGCTTCATCAGCCCGACCCAAGCCAGAAGCCTGATATGTACAAGGGTATCGTCGCAATCCGTAAGATGCACCTCCGTGCTATCCAGGAGACAGGTTTCACCTGCGCTGACGAGATGCTCTATCCTGAGAACCACCGTTACCTCAATGACCTTCTCGGCTATGTTGCTGTGGGCGCCCGTTCAACTGAAAATCAGCAGCACAGACTTACTGCCAGCGGTCTCAATGTTCCTGTCGGTATGAAGAATCCTGTAAGCGGAAGCCTCAACGTTCTTATGAATTCCATCGAAGCTGCTCAGTCAGGCCATACTTTCCTTTACAGAGGCTGGGAGGTCGAGACAAATGGTAATCCCCTTGCTCACGCTATTCTCAGAGGCTATGAGAACCACCACAGCCAGAGTATGCCTAACTATCATTATGAGACACTTCAGCTTCTCCATACATTCTATGAGACTAAGGGATTCAGCAATCCTGCTGTCATCATCGATACAAACCACTGCAATTCCGGAAAGCATCCTTTCGAGCAGCCACGTATCGTTAACGAAGTTCTCAGCAGCTGCCGATACAATGAAGATATCCGCAAGCTGGTCAAGGGCTTCATGATCGAGAGCTATATCGAAGACGGTTCTCAGAAGATCGATGAGCACATCTATGGCAAGTCGATCACAGATCCATGCCTCGGATGGGAAAAGACCGAGAGGATGATCCTTGATATTGCTGACAAGATCTGATAAAATCATTTATGAAAGTTGCCGCATTCGTGCGGCATTTTTCTTGCTCTTGAATTTTACCGAGAGTAACATTTTGCTTCTGCTATACAATTAGCAAATTTCATCTATGAAATAAGCCGCACTTTAGTGGAAATTTAACAAATATGAGCGTTTTATTCACTTATTGTTCATTATTACTTGTATTCTTAATTAAGTTATGCTATAATGAGTTCTGTTATTGTGGATATGTCTGTACAAATTCTTCTGCTCCTGTTTCGCCGTTGGAGCTGTATTATATTTGTACAGTCTATCAGTATAGATAAACTCACTTTCAAGTGAGAATAATGGGATATTAACATAGGAGGAAAAAATGACAAGAGATCAGATTCAGGCACAGGGCCTTGAAAAGATCAGAAAAATGAGCAAACTGATGATAATCGGTTTTGCTGTTATCGTCATGGCGGCTATTATTGCCATTACAGCTTTTACTGTTTCAAGGTATGACGAACTGACCAAGGCCAAAGTTGGTTCAATGACATCCACGCTCAACGTCCAGCTCAAACTTAATCTTGAGAGCTACCTCAGCAGAATGGAGACGATAGGTACTCTCGCTTATTCAGTAGATAACGCCTACAGCTATGATGCTTCCGATGCTTCAAATGATGAATACGAAGCTATCAATACCGAGAAGCAGATAGCTGCCGACCTCGGCAATCTTTGCCTTATGGAGAATTTTGTCGATTATGGTATCGTTTACGCAAACAACAGCACCGTCGGCAAGATATCTAACGGTACAATAAAGCTTTTCGGCGACAAGCTTTATACCGACCTTTCAGCAATGGTGGACCGTGACCGTACTCATGATGGATGGAATACAGGCTACAACGGCGATTATGACCGTATTTACTATGTAAAGAGAATGCATGAGAATGCGGTTCTGGTTATTTCATTCTACACCGAGGAACTGGATTCGGTTTTTGAGAATCCCGAGAATCTCAGTGACATGGAGATACGCCTTACCGACAGTAATTACAATATGATCTATTCATCGGTAAAGGGTGATATCTGCGGTCAGACTGTTCCGGAAAGAATCCTTTCGGATGTCAGGGATAAGGATATGATGGTCATTAACGGCAGTGAGAATCTCTCCACTGTCAACGGCGTAAATGATGACTGGTTCATTGTCTGTTCGATTCCTGAGGATGTAATTCTGAAAGAGACTGTTGACATAAGAAAATATATTTACATTGCTGCTGCACTTGCTGCTATAGCTGCTGCTGTTGCAGGTGCTGTATTCATCAGAAGAATGGCCGATCCTGTCGGTACCGTAACTTCAAGCCTTTCAAAAGAGATCAGCGAAGACGGTTTTGAGAATGTTCTCGGACGCCGCTTTTTCCGTGATAAAGCCGATAATCTCATGAAAAAAGACAACAATCAGAGTTATGCTGTAGTTATCGCTGCTATCAATAATTACGGTGATATCCTTGAAAAGTTTGATCCTGAGGTCGCTGAAGTTCAGGTGGCAAGACTTGTTGAAAATATCGGAGAGGTATTCACTGATGTGGAATGCATCGGAAGAGTGAGCGATAATGCTTTTTCTGTGCTTATCAAAAATGTGGATATGGATCAGGACGGATTTCTTCTCCTTACAAAAAGCCGTGCAGAAGATCTTTGCGAGATGTTTAAGCAGACTGAGTACACTAACACAATGGGAAGCTTCGATATAACCGTAAGTGTGGGTACAGCTGTCGGCTCCGGAGATTACAGCAGCATCTATAATAACGCTTATAAGGCTCTCAGCCGTGCCGTGAATTCCAACAGCAGCTTGTCTGCTCTTATATGAGAACGGAGGCGATGTTATGAGATTATTCAAAAAAACAGCTGCTTTTCTCGCTTGTATTTCCCTTGCATTTTCGGCAGGATGTACAAATAAAACTACTATGACCAGCCAGAAAAGTCAGGTCGAGATCGAGTTCTCATGGTGGGGCAATGATGCAAGAAATAAATACACACTTCAGGCTATCGACATTTTCGAGGATATGCACCCGGAGATAAGTGTCAAGTGCAGTTATTCTGAATGGTCGGGTTACGAGACACGAAACAAGGTCTGGATGAATTCCGATACAGAAGCCGATGTAATGCAGATAAACTATGGCTGGCTCTCTGAGTATTCATCCGACGGCTCCGGCTACTATGATCTTTATCAGCTTGGTGATAAGATCGATCTTACTAATTTCACTAACGATCAGCTGAATTACGGCATCAGGAACGGCTCACTCAATGCTCTTCCTATCGCCATGAATGCGCAGTCTGTCTACATCAACAAGGATCTTTATCAGCAGTACGGACTTAAAGTTCCTCGTACATGGGATGAACTGTTTGCTGCTGCATCCGCAATGAAGAAAGACGGTATCTATCCGCTGAGTGCATCGAACAAGTCAATGTGGCTTTATCTCATTGCTTATGCCGAGCAGACTCAGGGAAGAAGGATACTGAATGAAGACGGAAGTCTGAATTTCACTTCAGGCGATTTTTCTGTCATGATGGAATTTTACAAACAGCTTGTAGAAAATAAGGTAATGCCTCTTGTTGAGCATTATGAGCGTATCAAATTGGATCAGGAAGAGTATGCAGGTGCGGTTGCATGGGTAAGCGATGCGGAAAGCTATTTTGCTGACACAATAAGCAAAGGCTCAACTATTATTGCTGCTGATCAGACTTCTATAGACGGCAAAAGTGCCGGTGAGGGATGGTATGCCAAGCCTGCGACAATGTATGCCATAAGCAAAAATACCGCTCATCCTCAGGAAGCCGGTATGCTTCTTGATTTTCTTCTCAACAGCAAGGAAATGGCTGAACTTCAGGGTATCGAAAAGGGAATCCCTCTTAGCCATTCTGCAAGAGAAACTCTTGAAAGTGAAGGTATGCTTGGGGGAATTCAGTATGCTGCTTCCGATAAAATGGAGCAAAATGTCATCGCTCAGCTTTCGCCTGTTCTTGAAAACGGTGATCTTATCGATGATTTCTTTGCAGCCTGCACTGATTATATCTATGATAAAACAACTCTGGAAAGTGCTTCAGCTTCCTTTTACAGAAAAGCACAGAAAGATTATTTCTGATAATTGAATATGAAAAGACCTTCGATCGCCGTATAAAGCAGATCGAAGGTCTTTTTTTAATAATGAAGATTCCGTTCTTTATTCCCACTTTGATTGAATAGTTAATGTACAGCTTTCACCATCCATATTTCCTACCATTATCTCCATTTTCACATCTTTGGTTGCTTCATCGTTTTCGTCATACCAGGCGAATCCTTCGGTAAAATAGCTGAGAAAATCAAACGGTTTAAATATATTGTCGCCTTTGTAGTCGTTGATCAGCCTGATGAATCGGCGTCCGTTATAGTTGTTTGTAAATTCCGAGCCGCTGGCATATTTATAGGAGACCCACCATCCGTTGTCATGTAGAGTCATGTCGGCGTGGTATGCCCTTACTCCCTCGCCTATCTGTACATACCACGGAGGCGAACTGTTGTTGGCGTCTTTTGTTGTATATTCAAGCATGATGCACTCGCAGTGATACCTGTCATCTAATTCGCCGCAGGGGATTATCAGCGTATTGCCTCTGTCTGACTGAGCGTTATAAAGCGTATAATTATTAAGTTCCTCTGTCGGTTCAAAGATCATTACCTGATCTTTTCTGTACCAGCCAAGCTGAAGCTTTGAAACGCAGCTGAAATCTCCGCCTGAATCATCCATCATTTCGCTTCCGGCTGTTCCGTGAAGTCCATCATGATCGCCTTCCACATCGTAGAGATAATAGTCGGGAAGTCCCATACAATGCCCCATTTCGTGCAGAATGGTGTTTGTAAAGTCACGGTAGTCTGTTGCGCTGTTTATCTGGCAGTTGCCTGTGATCATATGTCCGATCTGCAAACCGTCATACTTATATGCATCGTTTGAGAACGGAACTGCTGCCGGCCACCATGTTTCATCCCCTGCTTCTTTTGGTACGATAAGCAGGACTGTATCGATAAAGCCGTCGTTATCTCCATCGTAATCATGGAAGTCAACTTTAGCGTCGAGCTCGGCAAGCGCTTCTGTGACAAGCTTTTTCTGGCCGGGAACCAGGTGATAATTCTTTACCGATTCCTTTGCAGTATACGGAAATGCATTTCCGCTGAGATGCATAGATCCTTTTGATGATCTGGCGTAGAATGCAGTGGCGCTTTCAAACGGATACATATTGCTGGATTCGTCTTCGGGACCGAATGCTATTCTCTCTATGTCTTCAGGGGAAGGATTATATTCGTATTTGCAGTCTTCAAAATCTGCATAAATAATAAGAAGTTTCGCATCGCCGTGAGACGGCAGGTATTTTTCTACATCATCTACGGGAGCACCTATGAATTCGCCGTAATCTTCAAGCGGATCTTCGGGAAGATTCTGTTCACTCTCCCACTGCCAGATCCACGGATTGTCCTGTGAAATAATGTTTTTGCGAAGCTGGATCATATCGAAAACATCCACCTGGCCGTCCTGATTGATGTCAGCGGTTACGAAGTACTCCCCTGCCTGGAATCCGTCAGCTCCGTGAATACCTATAAATGATTTTTTTACGTGATAGCTGTTTGCATTGCTAAGCGGTTCGACTCCGTGAAGATGACGGCTCATAATAACAAGATCTGCAAGTGTAACATCCTTATCACGGTTCAGGTCACCCATGTAACCGATGTGTTCCCAATCGGCAGATGCAGAAAATGCACCTGATACGGTAACTGTTAATGCTGCTGAGCAGAGAAGTGACAGTGCTTTTTTGAGAAAATCTCTCATGTCTATACCCCCATTTCAAGTTATACGTACATTATCATTTCATATTAATTATACAACATCTTCAACGCATTTGTCAATAGTGTACATAGATTTTACGATAATATAAATATTTTTTGTATACATAAACTCTGAAATTGATTCTGCTATTATGTCAGCGAGTATAAAAATGGAGAAAAATACAAAAAGCAATATTATTCAACAAATTGTAATATTCAATATAATAATTGCACTATGTATTATCCTTAGGGTATTTTAAAACTTCATATTGTCCACCTTATATTTATATTGTGGGTTTACTGCATCAGTTTTTTATATTATAATATATACAAGAAGTCAATACAACTTCATTAATCGCACATAAAAGTGTATGTACAACACTTACACAACTATTCAGGGAGGTATTAAAATGAAAATAGGAACTAAAGTTAAATCAGTAGTTTCGGGTGTTGTTGCAGCAGCTATGATGCTGTCTGTTTCAAGCACTATGCCGACGATAACTTCAGTTGAAGCTGCAAGTGCAGTTACCGTCAACACAAATAAGACCTATCAGCGTATCAGAGGCTTCGGCGGTATCGATATGCAGGAGTGGCAGGGCTACACCTTATCCGATGCTGAAAAGGCAAGAGCTTTCGGCAACGGCGATGGTCAGCTCGGTCTTACTGTTCTTCGTGTTTACGTTAACCCTAACAGCGCTCAGTGGAAGCTTGCTCTTCCTACTGCTCAGTACGCTGCAAAGCAGGGCGCTACGATCTTCGCCACACCTTGGGAGCCACCGTCAAATCTGGCTGAATCAGGCGGAAATAACGGTAAACTTCATCTGCCTAAGAGAAATTACGGTGCATATGCTAAGCATCTGAATGATTTCGGTAACTACATGAAGAGCAATGGTGTTAACCTTTACTCTATCTCAGTTCAGAATGAGCCTGACTTCTCAAAGGAGTGGACTTACTGGTCGCCTGACGAGACTACCGATTTTATTGCTAACTACGGCGATCAGATCACAAGCACAAAACTTATGTCACCTGAAACTTTCCAGTACGGTGCATGGGGCAACGGCAGAGACTACTACACAAAGATACTGAACAACTCCAAGGCTAACGCTAATACAGATGTTTTCGGTACTCATTTCTACGGCACTCCAAGAAACAAGATGGACTTCCCTGCTCTTGAAAACAGCGGCAGAGAGATCTGGATGACTGAGGTTTATGTACCAAACTCAGACGCTAACTCAGCCAACCGCTGGCCTGAAGCTCTTGATGTTGCTGAAAACATCCATAACGGCCTCGTTGTCGGCAACATGAGCGTTTATACATGGTGGTACATCAAGAGACAGTACAGCCTTATCGATCAGAACGGCTCCAACGGCGCTATCACAAAGCGTGGTTACATGATGGCTCAGTTCTCAAAGTATGTTCGTCCCGGTGATTACCGTATCGATTGTACAGAGCAGCCCAGCAGCAACATCTTCGTTTCTGCTTACAAGCACAGCGATACTCAGGTCGAGATCGTTGCTATCAATAAGGGAAGCTCAGAGATAACTCAGGAATTCAACATCAGCGGCAGAACTATCAAGAACGTTGACCGCTACAGAACTACAGGCAGCGAGAACCTTGCAAAGACTGCAGGCATGGAAGCAAACGGTTCCAAGTTCTTCTCACAGCTCCCTGCTAACAGCGTTTCTACATACGTTGTAACTCTCGCAGGCGACGGCAGCAGCCTCCCTGTTGATGATAATCCGCCTGTAAGCAGTGATCCTATCACACCTGATTCAAACGGTTACTACTACCACGATACATTTGAAAATGGTACTGATAACTGGGAGGCAAGAGGTGCTTCCGAGCTCACTCTCAGCGGCCGCAGACCTTACAAGGATACAAACGGACTCCTCGTTCAGAATCGTGAAAAGGCATGGAACGGTGTTCAGAAGTCTCTCGATTCCAACACATTCAAGGGCGGAAATTCTTACAGCTTCAGTGTAGCAGCTACTATGCTTGAAGATACAAGCGCTAATGTATTCCTCTCACTCCAGTATACTGATACAAGCGGTGAGACAAAGTATGCTCATATCGCTTCTGCTCAGTCAAACGGCGAATATGTTCACCTTGCAAATCCAAACTATAAGCTCCCGGACGGTTCAGACTATGTTCTCTATATTGAGACTGAGGAGGGCACAGATAACTTCTATATCGATGAAGCTATCGTAGCCAAGGCCGGTACACAGATTCAGGGCCCTGTTGCTACCACAACCACTACAACTACAACAACTACCACCACTACAACAACAACTACTACTACCACAACAACTACTACAACTACTACCACCACTACTACAACTACTACACAGCCAACTACAACACCTGAGCCTACAACTACTCCTGAACCCACTACAACTCCCGAGCCTACAACTACTCCGGAGCCTACAACAGTAACTGAGACTGCTCCTGTTGAAACTACTACTACATCATCTCAGCAGGATGTAAATGCAAACCTCACTGGCGACGCTAACTGCGACGGTAAGGTTGATATCTCAGACGCTGTTCTGATAATGCAGTCACTTTCAAATCCATCAAAGTACCAGATCTCCGATCAGGGCAGAGCTAATGCAGACTGCTCAAACGTGGGTGACGGTGTAACAAATAGTGACGCACTGGCTATTCAGAAGTTTATGCTTGGTCTTATCTCGTCCCTCCCTGAGAACAACTAAGCAATAAATAATAATGAAGAAGATCTTGTACCGCATTTATCTGGTACAGGGTCTTCTTTTTTTGTATATTTTGATTTTTTAAAGACTTTTTAATACAAGATGTGATATAATGGTATTATACTAATTCTATCTTTAGGAGATCAAAATGTTCTTTCGTATGCTAAAAAAAGATCTTATGTCCAAAAAAGGTCTTAATACTATTCTTTTTATTTTTATTTTTATCGCTTCGGTCCTTGTTTTTATTACATCTGCTGTGCTTTACATATGTTTTACTGGTTCTGCTGAATCAAAAAAACTGTACAAGTCTTCGGATGTTATTCTGTTTTACAATGTACCTGATGAGATCGCAGATTCTGAGGGCGAGAGAATCAAGAACTATTTAGATAATAAAGAAGATGTTATTTCCTACGATCTGATGGAGAATATCAGGTTAAATGATTATCAGATCGATATCACAGACTTCAATACTGATAAAGATGCTGAAAAACTGAATACCAATTTTTGTTTTATGCGTCAGTCACTGAAACGTGATCTGGTTTACGACAGAGATGATAAACCTTTTTACGTCAAGAACGGTGAAGTTGCCGTGTCGTCAAGATTTGCTGCTGAGTTGGGGGCGAAGGAAGGCGACAAAATCAGGATCTCTAATGAACTTGGCTACATTTATGAATTTACTATCGGTCACTTCTACAAAGAACACACCTCTGTTTTTTGCAGGATCATTGTTTCAGACTCTGATTATGAGATATTGAAAGATAACTTTTTCAGGACATTTCATTGCATTTATCTTAATGTCAGACCTGACTTGATCAATCAGTGTTATCTTTGGTATAATGATCTGAATAAAGACAGCAGCTTGAAACTCGGAATATACCGAACTACAGATGAATTAAGCGACGATAGCATTATAGCTGATCTGGTATCAGTGTTCATGTCTCTCCTGAGCGTTTTTATGATAATTCTCATTTTCCTTACAATTCGTTTTACGGTTATTACCGAATTAAAGGAACAGGAAAAAGAGATAGGTATAATGCGTGCGGTTGGTGTGGATTCCATTAAGTTCCGATGGCTTTTCTGTGCAAAATATATCGCATTCTCTGTGATCGGAGGCGGCATCGGTATTGCAGCCGGATATCCCGCTGCAAAAATATTTGTGAATATCCTGTTCAGCTACTATCCCATGCCTTCTGTATTTGTTTTTCTGGCAGTCGGCATATCTGCTGTTATGAGTATTATTGCCGGCATCATCCTTTTCTCGCTGCTCACTATGAAAAAGATGAATTCGATTTCCATTATGACTGCTATCCATGGCGAAACTCTCGGAGAGCGCTATTCCCCGTCTATGTCTCCCAGACTGCACAAAAACAAGGCTGTACCGGTTTCGCTTTACCTTGCACTGGCTGATATCACGTCAAACTTCAGACGTTACATTTTTCTCGTCCTTACATATACCCTATGCGTTAGTATTATGCTGCTGACAGTGACTTTCAGGCATTCCATCGTCAGTGAGAACTTTATGAAATACGGGTTATATACTCACATTGATTTTGACTTGGACTTTAATAAAATGGATGAGGATATTTATCTCAGACTTGATGAAAAAGCTGATTATGAAAATCTATCATTAGATCAGGAAATCAATATGACGCTGAAGGAAAACAATATTCCGGCTCATTACGAATTGTACGATGATGATATTGCTACGGTTACAGGAAGTGAAGGCCAGAAGTATGATATGCTGATCTATTATTATATGAAGGATGCAAAAGATCTGCAATACAGCTGCGGAAGAGCCCCTGTTCTGAAAAATGAGGTCGCAATGTCCTGCTACAGTGCAAAGAGAATGAATATTTCCCCGGGCTCAATAATAGAGCTGGATATTGGTGAAAATGAGATCTTTGTAAAAAAAGAACAGCTTGTTGTTACCGGACTTTTCGATTCTATGGAGGCAGGCTATCCGATAGTGATCACATCTCCTGATTATGTTCCTTACGAGGGCGATGATTACAGATCATCCTACTCTTCGACTATTATTGATTCAGATGACAAGGAAGCTGTACTTGATCAGATCAGGGATATTTTTGGCGATGAATGCGTAATGGACACAGATGAATTCATCGATTTTTTTCTCGATATTTACATATCTGTCATTGATCTGATAATGTATTCTTTCTGTATCGCTGTTGTGGTGATAAGCATTCTCATAACGATACTTTATCTGAACATTTTCCTCACAGAAGACAAACAGGATATCTCACTGCTTATGAATCTCGGATTCAATGACAAGACCATAAGAAGATGGCAGCTGCTGAAGATAGTTGTTCTTGCATCGGTTTCTGTAGTTCTCGGAATAATTCTTACATCCACACTCGGTCTTCAGTTTGTGAGGATACTTACTGAACGCATAGTTAATCTGACAGGTTTCAGGTTTGTATCCATGCCGATTTTTACCTTTGTGATAATTCCGCTTATTTTTTCGGCAGCTATTCTTATCCCATCCCTTTTGATACTGAGAAAAATAAAGAATATCGATCTCAGAAACATAAATGAAGAAATGTGAGGTAATATATGAACCAATTGCTTAAAGTAAGAGATCTCTGCAAGACATATATCATTCGCTCCAACAGCAATAATGTTCTTTGCAATATTGACCTCGATATTGAAGAGGGTGAATTTGTAACGGTTATGGGACCAAGCGGAAGCGGTAAATCCACTCTCCTCTATACCGTGAGTGGAATGGATCAGGCATCTTCGGGAATTGTCGAATTCGAGGGAAGAAGCCTGAGCTCAATGACAAGAAATGAACTCACCGAACTCAGGCTGAGAAAAATGGGGTTCATCTTCCAGCAGATGTATATGATGAAAAATCTCTGCATCATGGATAATATCATACTCCCCGGCTATCAGGCAGGTATGAACAAGAAGGAAGTTGACCGCCGTGCTGAAGAACTTATGAGGAGGCTGGAAATTATCGATACAGCTTCAAAAGAGCTTACTGAGGTATCGGGCGGTCAGCTTCAGAGAGCCTGTCTCTGCCGTGCGCTTATTAATTCTCCGAAGATCATTTTTGCCGACGAGCCTACAGGTGCACTCAATTCAAAGGCTTCGGGCGATGTTATGCGTGAGCTTAATACTGCTAACAGGGATGGTACAACTATCCTTATGGTCACCCACAGCGAAAGAGTCGCTTCGTTCAGCAACAGAGTCGTTTATCTCATGGATGGCGGAATACAGGGTGAATTGGTTCTTGGCAAACTTGAGGACGTTGAGGAAATAGCTTCCAGAGAGAGAAAGCTTCATCACTGGCTTAGTGAACTGGGGTGGTAACGATATGAAAAAAATATTGTTTACAGCTGTTTCATTGCTTTGCGCTCTTACTTCATGTGAAGCCGAGACCTATGATACTTTCGTGTTCCCACAACAGGAAAGCTCTGCCCTTGAACCTGTTGATAATCGTTTTACCAATAATGATTACAGTAATATCCCACCCGTTTCAGAGAAGACGATCGAGGTTTTCACTTCTGAAGACGGTATATGTACCATACAAAAGAAGAACGACTATTACGATGTATTCCTTGATCTTCGCTCGGGCGATCATTTCGGTGCAGGAAGAGCCTATGCCGAAACTCTTCTTAAAGCGGACCATGATTTTGAGAAAAAGGCTGAACAGATCATTAGTGATACAATGATCGCATCTATGGTTCTTGTAAAGAAAAGCAAGAGAAATGCCGTACTGCTTGAACTCGCAGATAAGATGCGCTCATCCCTTCCTCCGGATTACGGCGATGAGGTGGAGGGCTTTGCTTCCGTATTCAGCAAAACTGACGGTATTTCGCTGAATGACGGGGTTTTATCCTCAGATGAAGCGGTTATTTTTCAGCTGTACTATGACATTTTTCTGGATTACAACGGCAGTGCTGTTTCAGTCGGTGGAAACAGATCTGAAACAGGCAGTCAGATATCCGCTGTTACTGCTGTTTCATTTTGCAGAAAAAGCGATTTATTATTATCCGATCACTGTGTGTTAAGGCTTATAGGAGATAATCGTACTGTAAATTCCGTTTCGTATCTGGGAATGCTCGGTGTAAAAACTGCCGTTACGGATAAAGGCGTTCTTGCCTCGATAATTAATGCTGACCGTGAGGTCAAATATGATCATCCCTGCGGTATACCACGTTCATTCGTTATCAGAGAAGCTCTGGAAAAGTGCGATACTGCTGAGAAAACAGGTGAATATCTTGTTAAGGAAGTGTATGATCCCGATTATTTGTTCAGTGTTTTTCTGTCGGACAGAGACAATGTTTTTTCTGCCGAACTCAGCAGTGAAAAAGGAAAATCTGTTCTCAGGGATAAGGATACAGATCTGTTTGGGGCTTTGCCATACGACTGCCCCGATTGCTTTTTTAATGTAATCAGCTTTGTTTCTAATGGAGAAACGGATAGGATCACACTTGATAAAAACACATTAAATATCAGATATTTAACGTGGAGAAAGTACAATGACATATTTTCCGGAAGCGATCCCCTGAATATTACATCGGTAAAGAATATCCTCACATCAGAAACTATAGATTCGCACACGAATATAATCCGTGATAATAAAATGCAGTTTATGCTCATCGTGGATCATGCTTCCGGAACGTTTCAGGCTGATCTTGTCAGAGAAGAAGGCGTTAAGAATATGCCTGATTTTATTGATCTCGGTTCTTTCTGACAGCTACTTGATAAATTCCGGCTTACATGGTATAATTAAATAGTAATTATTGGAGGTGATGCCGTGAAAGATATACTTATGATAGAGGATGATCCCGAACTTGGAACGCTTGTGAGGGATTTCCTTTGCAGGGCTGAGCTTTCTGTGGATCTGTTCGGCGACGCTGAATCGGGAATTGCTGCTCTCGGGAATGAGACATACCGTCTTATTCTGCTGGATGTTATGCTTCCGAAAAAGGATGGCTACACTTTCTGTTCCGAACTCCGAAAAAAATACGATACTCCTGTGCTTATGATGAGTGCAAGAGATGACGATCAGAGCAAGCTTACAGGATACGGCACAGGTGCTGACGATTACATCACAAAGCCTTTTTCCATTCCTGTACTCCTTGCAAAGATAAGAGCGCTGATGAAAAGAGCTGTCGTTAAGCCTGAGAATCACGAGATCTCGGGATGCGGTATTACTCTGGATATGCAGAATCACGTTGTCCGCAAGAACGGTACTGTAATTAAGCTGAACGTTAAAGAGTATGAGCTTCTGAGGACCATGATGGAGCATCAGGGCGAAATAATGGATAAAAACAAGCTGTTCGACACGGTCTGGGGGTTCGACTGCTTTTCCGAGCCGAGTACTGTCAGCGTTCATATACGCTGGCTCCGGGAAAAGATCGAGGATGATCCAAATGAGCCTAAGATAATCCAGACCGTCTGGAAAGCCGGATACAGATTCGGAGGCGGAAATTGAATGTGATGTTTCGTTCTCTCGCCTTTATAACTGCGGTTGTCATTGCCGTTCTCATTGCTTTCAATATCTGGCTGAGTAAAACTGTAAGCAGCAGATCAGACGAGAGAAATATTACTATAAATTCCATAAATCTTGAGCTTTCCGAAATTCTCAGTGAACACCCGGAAGATCCGTCTGAGCTGATCTCTGAAAAACTTCCGGAATGGCGCAGGATCTACGGTGCAGATGTTCCTGACAAAATAGAATTTATCCCGATAAAAGCCGATGCTAAGCAGTTTATTTCATCCTCTGACAGTGATACTTCTGTATGTACGGTAAGAAACGGAAATGACGAGCTCCTCGGAGTTGTTCTTTACACCTGCAAGAATTCCTATTACCTGAAGATAAGAATTGTTTTATGCTGTGTAATAATTGCGTTCTGGATGCTGATCTGCGGAGTATTGCTTTACATTCATTTCCGTATTCTTGCTCCATTCAAGAAACTGGCAGACTATCCTGCACATATCGCTAAGATACCGACAGCAGAAAAGCTTCCCGAATCACGGAATAAGTATTTCGGAAAATTCATCTGGGGCATGAATATGCTTACGGATGTACTTCAGACTGAACGGCGTCAGAATGAAAAGCTTGAATATCAGCGTCAGACTCTGATCGCTTCTATCGCCCACGGTGTAAAAACTCCCGTTACAAATATCAGCCTGTATGCTGACGCCATTGAAACGGGGCTGTACTCCGATCATGTTGATATCGCTCAGAAGATACGCAACAACACAAAAAAAATAGAAGCCCTTACAGCCGAACTTATCGGCACAGCTTCCGAATCTGTTAATGCCTACATCCCCGAGATCAGCAAATTCTACCTGAGAGAACTGTGTGAACTTACTCTCAGCGAATTTGCAGGCAGAATGAAGATCAGCATGATCCCCTTTGATGTCAGCTGTTCGGGCGATCCGATGATCGAAAGCGACAAATACGGACTATTCCGTATTATTTCCCAGCTTATAGAGAATGCTGTAAAATACGGCAACGGTCAGGGAATTTCAGTGGCCATGAGAAGACAGGATGACGGTACAAGCATATCTGTCCGCAATAAAGGTCAGCTTCTCCCCGAATCGGAACTCCCGTTTGTTTTCGGAAGCTTCTGGCGAGGTTCTAATTCCAGAAATACCGAAGGAAGCGGAATCGGACTTTTTATCTCCCAGAAGATAGCTGCTGCTCTCGGAGGAAGCGTCTATGTACGAAGACTTCCCGAAACAGAAGAAATGGAATTCACCATTTTCATAAATGCATAACAGCCCATAGCTTTTCAGCTGCGGGCTGTTTTGTCTTTTTAGATTTTATTGTTTGATATATATGTCAATTCTGTTGTTCTTTCCGAATCGGATAAATATCTTTCCATCTTCAGCCGGGTAAACCGTATATCTGATAAAGTATTTTGTTAATGCGTCACTTCCGTAAACAGTGCCTTCTCCGATACTCTCGGTTCCTTCGGGGAGTTCGGAAAGTTTGATATGTTCTGTTGTGTAAATATACTGCTCGCCGCCGAATTCAATGATATTATGGCTTTTTTGTATTGCGAGCGGTCCTATTATATGTTTTTCGATTTCTGATGCTGTTTCTATGGTAGTAGTTGCGGTTACAGGGCCTGTTTCTTCAATTGCCTCGCATGGGATAGTTGTAGTCAAAGTCTCCACAACCGGAATTGTAACCGGTGTAACAGGATTGGATGGAATAGTTACCGGAGATATTTCGATTGCTGTTTGCTGCTGATGTGTTGTTGGGGCTGTATGTGGCTGCGTTACGGGTTCACTGCCAACAACATTGGAATTAGAAACGGTTGCTGAAGGCGTAGTGCTGGTTACAGTCGTATGAACAGTCTGCGTAATATTTCTTTCAGTGTGAGTTGTTGTTTGCTGCGCAGAAGTCGGTTTTTCGGTTGCTGATTCATTTTCAGATGCGGTTGTATCCGGTGAAGAAGCGCTTGTTATCGCTGATGTGGTTGCTGTTACAGCTGTTGTTTTGGTCGTTTTCACAGCTGATGCTGTTCTTGTATGCGATACGGTGCTTCCTGTTTTGGTGTCGGAAGCAGTTGCAGTTTTTGCAGTTGTAACGTCCTTTTCCTCGATAACGTATGAACTGCTGTCATGCTGCGGAAGTTTATCCTTTACGTTGAGACGCCATATGCCTACGCCTGTTATTACTGCGGCACACATTCCTGATACGGCAAAGGATGTCTGGCGTATTTTGGTATTTCTTATGCGGCGGTTTTCGATTATTCTGTCGCCTTTCTGCATTATTCTTGCAGAGATCTCCTCATATGTCCTCATATTCAAAGCCCTCCTCAATGAGTATTTGTCTAAGCTTTTCCTTGGAGCGGTACACGAGATTATAGACCTGCCGCTCCGATTTTTTCATTATGTCAGCCGTTTCCGAGGTGTTGAAGCCCTCAAAATATACCAGATACAGAACCTTTCGGTATTCGTCATTCAGCTTTTCCATCGCCTGATGTACTATTCTTTTTTGGTCTGATCTAATGTGCCTTTTCTCGATATCATCACCGTCTGAAATGTCATAGAAATCATCTATGGACGGCTCGGAAAGATTTGATTTTTTCCGCACATAGTGATTGGCTGTATTTCGCCCTATCGCATAAAGCCACGTCTTGAACGTGCTTTTTCCCGAGAATCCAGGCTTATCCACATATATTTTAAGGAAAGCTTCTTCAGCTATTTCTTCGGCAACTGCGAAGCTTTCAACGAATTTACTCAGATACAACGCAAGACCATCCCAGTATTCACGGATAAGGTCGGTAAATGCGTCTTTATCCCCATCGAGAAAACGGCGGTAATTTTTAGTACCGCTGTCCATATGATCCTCCTTTTTAACAGGTAATTCCTCTTTATTATTTAGTACCGGTGAACTCCTCGTTTTTCTCACTATAATTATAAAATATCACAGATTATCTGTCAATAAAAATTTTTATGAGAAATGGTGAGAAAAATCTTTCTCAAATGGTACTAAATAGTGAAAGAAAAAATCCAAAGGAGGTCTTACTATGAAAAAAATGTATATCTCATTCGTACTCACAGCTGCAATGACAGCTGCTATGATCCCGAATTCAGTCTTTGCAGGCGGTGATATGACCAAAACACCGATCGATTTGCAGGATTATTATGATTCTGTAGAAAACTTTTCTAAGGAAGAAATCCCGAAATACAAGTGCCTCACAGTGGATGATGTGTTAGACGATATCAATGGCGGTGAATACGTAAGTCTTTCGACCGGACTGGGCAGCACTATGGATGAAAAAGGCAAACTTCATAAAATCGATAAGCGGTTTTCAGCAGCTGTTGCCAAGATCAAGGCAGGCACTGAATCCAAACCTGCATTTGAGGAACTTGCAAAATCTCCGTTAGTTGTAATTGATGGTCAGTACATTATCATCAGGCATGGCGCAGCTGAAAATATTGACAAGTATGTGGATACCCTCAAAAACGATCCTGATGTTCTGTCCATTGATTTGGATTACGGAATTTACGAAGATACCGCCAACTATGTGAGCATTGAGGGCTTTTTCTACGACGGTGAAAAGCTTACTGATGAATTCCTTGCTGAATTTCCTGCACTTGCACTTAAACATAGCGATAACTGGAGCACTGAAGCTCATGTTTACTTTGTTGTGTTCGGAGGCCGTGATTCTGATCCTGTGGATATTTACAGGGATATCGTTAAATTCAAGGAAAAAGTTCCGTCAATAGATGTCTGTGCTATATCTACTTGCCTTGCAATGATGAAACCTGAAATGTATTTCTGCCATGAGTCTGTTTACGTGGATGGTCTCGGCGGAGATGCTAATATTGACGGTGTGATGGACATTTCCGACTCTGTAATGATAATGCAGTTCATCGCAAATCCCGATAAGTATGGTCTCAGAGGCGAGGATGGAATTACAGGTCAGGGCGTAAAAAATGCCGACTCTGACGGAAACGGCATTACAAATTCAGACGCACTGGCAATTCAGAAGAAGCTGCTTCATCTTGAGGAAAATGTAGTTCCAGTTTCATCTGATCCTCTCGGACTGTTGGATGAAAATGTCAAGAAGGTCGTTGCACTTCCTGCACCGATTGCGATAGCGCCTGAATTCACAGATACCGATGCAGAAGCAATAATTACTCAGCTGAGAAATCTTACTCTCACGCCTGCCGGTCAGGATATCCCCGACACATCTTCAATACAGTTCACATCACTCAAAAGCTGTGACTTCCGAATAGTGTATGAGAATAATGAGAGCGTTACTGTTAATCTGCATGGATATGATTATCTGAAAGCTAATGACGGCACATGGTATAAGATCAACGAGGAAGAAGCAAAAGTTCTGGAAGGATTTATCGGTGATCTTCTGAATAAAAGATACCAATAAAATGTAATATAAAATCGTGGACAGCCCATAGTAAAGGCTGTCCACGATAATTATTATTTAAGGAATCCGTTGATTATCTGCTCTTCGGCTTCGGCCTCGGTAAGACCTAATGTCATGAGCTTAATAAGCTGGTCTCCTGCAATTTTACCTATGGCAGCTTCGTGAACAAGTGCTGCATCGATATTATTTGCTTCAAGTGACGGCACAGCAAGTATCCTTCCGTTATCCATAATGATAGAATCACACTCGGTATGTCCGCTGCATGGCGCATTGCCTTTTACGCAGAGGTCAAGCTTCTGGTAGCTGTTATCTTTTGCAACGCTTCGTGATACAACATCAGCGCTGGAGCCTTCTTCGTTAAGGTCAACTTGGTACACGCTTGCAGCATTCTGTTCGCCGTGAGTCATAAGTCTCTCATGGACAAGGAGTTTTGCGTCTTTTTTCAGCTCTGCCCTGGTGGTACGCTGAGTGGAGTCAACACCCTTTATCTGCACCATTTCGAGCTCAGCTGTACTTCCCTCGTCAAGGTAAAGCTCTGTTACAGGATTGAGGATACGCTTACCGCTTCCGTCTCCTGAGCCGTAATGCTTCTCAACATAGCGGATCTTTGAATTCTTGCCTACGAAGAATCTGTGGATTCCGTCATGTTCGGAGTCCTGTGTTCCGCAGTTGTCGATACCGCAGCCTGCAACTATGAGTACATCGCAGTCATCACCGATGAAGAAATCGTTGTACACAGTCTCCTTCAGACCGCTTGCGCTGAGCACGACAGGAATGTGAACGCTTTCATTCTTTGTTCCGGATTTTATGCGGATATCTATACCGCTCTTGTCAGTTTTGGACTCGATCTCAATGTTCTTTGTAGAACGCCTGTCCACTGATTCGCCGTTTGCACGGAAATTATAAGCTCCCTCGGGAATATCGTGGAGATCTGCCACTTCTTTAAGAAGGCGCTTCTGTACTGCATCCATTTCTTTCATGTCCGTTCCTCCTTATGACAATCTCTCGCAGGCGTTGAGAGCGTAATCCTTACCGATTATTTCGGGGAGTATCTCGTCCTTGCTGCCCTGCTTGAGGACCTTGCCTTCACCAAGAACGATTATCTCATCGGCAATATTGAGAATACGTTCCTGATGAGATATAACAATGATAGTTCTGTTCTTGCTGCTGTTTCGCATTTTCTCGAATATTCTTATCAGATTATTGAAGCTCCACAGGTCGATTCCTGCTTCGGGCTCATCGAAAAGTGCAAGTTTTACATCACGGGCAAGCACAGTAGCTATCTCGATTCTTTTCAGCTCACCGCCTGAAAGTGAAGCATTGACCTCACGGTTGATGTAGTCCTTGGCGCAGAGTCCGACCTCTGAAAGGTACTGGCAGGCTTCGGAAATGCTCAGTTCCTTATTGGATGCGATCCTAAGAAGATCATGGACTGTAAGTCCCTTGAAGCGTACAGGCTGCTGGAATGCAAAGCCGATACCCATTTTTGCTCTTTCGGTGATACTTTTATCGGTAATATCCTCACCGTCAAAAATGATCCTTCCATCGGTATTCTTAACGATACCTGCGATGATCTTGGCGAGAGTGGACTTGCCTCCTCCGTTAGGGCCTGTGATGACTATAAATTTATTATCCTTTACAGTAAGACTCAGGTCACGGATTATTTCATTTTTTCCGTCATCTGAATCGACATTGAAAGAAATATTTGTCAGTTCAAGCATATTTTCAGCTCCTTTATGTCTGGTAATTTATATCTGATCAAGGCAGCCGATCGGTGTTGTGTTAATTGTTTAACAATATTTACCGCCCATTCTGACTGCACATTATATCTATTATAACACAGTATCAGAAAAAATACAAGCGAAATTAGCATCAGATAACTATTTATTGACTATTTCTCATTTCTGTAATATAATTATTCAGGATCAGTCTTACATACGAAAGCAGAAAATGTCAGGATTTTTCATCTGAGGTCTGCTATAATAATGTCATACCGAAAGGAGATTTGAACATGAACTGGGCTGAAGGAATACAAAATGCAATCAACTACATCGAAAACAACATTACTGAAGAACTGGATAATAATTCAATAGCTGCACAAGCTTGCTGCTCTTCCTATTATTTTCAGAAAATATTCAGTCTTCTCTGCGATATGACCCTTGGCGAGTATATCAGGAACAGAAGGCTCGCTCTTGCCGGCAGTGAGCTGATATCCACTGATATCAAGGTCATTGACATTGCAATGAAGTACGGATACAGTACTCCCGAAAGCTTTACCCGTGCGTTTACGCTGTTTCACGGCGTAAGTCCCTCAGAGGCAAGGAAGAACGCTTCGTCGCTCAGATCATTTTCACGTCTTACGGTAGAGTTATCTTTGAAAGGCGGAAAAACCATGAACTACAGAATAATCGAAAAACCAGCATTTACTGTCATTGAGAAAGCTGAGGTACACAGACTTGATGAGAACGATGTTGTATCAAGCACCGTTCCTGATGTATGGGCAAAAGCCGGAGCTGACGGCACTATCGCTCAGCTTGTCGGTATGGCTTCGGACAGGGAGTTTATCTACGGCATCTGCTACGGAAACGGCAAAGAAACATATGACGAGGATACTTTTGAGTACTCCATAGCCGCTATATGCGCTGAGGATACAGTCGCTCCCGAGGGGTTCCGCATCAGCCATATTCCTGCAAGAACATGGCTTGCTGTTGAGTGTCAGGGCACCTGTCCCGAAACTGTTCAGCAGCAGTGGAGGGAGATGTGTGCATCATTTTTCCCGAGTTCGGGATATACTCCCACTTATGAAATGGATATTGAAGTTTATCCGTCAGGTGATCCATCCGCTCCCGATTACAAATTTGAGATATGGGTACCAGTTGTAAAGAACTAATCGTGCTTTCCCAGCTGCCAGAATGCAACAGCGCTTGCTGCCGCAACATTCAGCGAATCTACACCGTGTGACATGGGTATCTTTATGGTATAGTCGCAAGAATCGATAGTCTCATCTTTCAGACCTTCGCCTTCTGTTCCGAGTAAGACCGCCAGTCGGTCCACGGACGCAAGACGAGGGTCGTTTATTTTTATGGTGTCTCTGCGAAGTGCCATTGCAGCTGTAACAAAGCCTGCATTTCGCAGTTCACCAATGTAGTCTGGTGAACCATTTTCCAGATAAGTCCACGGCAGCTGAAAAACAGTTCCCATGCTGACACGAACCGAACGCCTGAACAGTGGATCGCTGCTTGACGGTGTGAGAAGTACTGCATCGAATCCCAGCGCCGCCGCACTGCGGAAAACGGCTCCTATGTTGGTCTGATTCATCACATCTTCAAGAACTGCCACTCTCACAGACTTTGCAAGAATGTACTCGGCTTTCGGAAGCCTTTTTCGCTTCATCGCACACAGCACTCCCTGAGTCAGCTTGTATCCGGTGAGAGCGGTCAGCTGCTGTGAGGACGCTGTATACACGGGAATATCTCCGCATTTTTCTATGATATCTTTTGCCTGTCCGTCTATGTATTTTCTCTCGGTCAGAAGTGAGATCGGCTCATATCCCGATCCGAGTGCAGTTCGGATGACTTTCGGGCTTTCCGCTATAAACATAGGAGTATCTGCATTTTTCAGTTCAAGCTCGGATGTGTCAGTGTAAGGCTTTAATTCGGGCATTTCAAGGTCAGTTATCTCTATTATCTCCGCCATGGCTATTTCGTCCTCTCTGATTTGATATGTGACAATTATACCATATATTTCAAATCAGGTCAAACTAAAAGTGCATCCCTAACTGTGGTACTCGTATAGCAGTTTATAT
>ACOK01000114.1:0-125635 GCA_000174895.1 Ruminococcus flavefaciens FD-1 | reverse complement strand
CGATAAATGCCGTATAAATCTTCTATATGAGTACAACGGTTAATGGCAATGCTTTTTAATATATCGCTTATTTCTGATATTTTGCTTTATCCATTTCACGGATAGCGGCACGGCGGATCTTTCCGCTGCCCACTGTCTTAGGAAGTTCGTCAACGAATTCAACTACACGAGGGTACTTGTAAGGAGCGGTGCCGTGCTTTACGTAGTCCTTGATCTCCTGTACCAGTTCGTCAGACGGAGTTTTATCCTTTGTGAGGACGATAGTTGCCTTTACTACCTGGCCACGGATCTCATCAGGAACGCCTGTAACTGCGCATTCCAGAACGTAGGGGAGTTCCATGAGAACGCTTTCGATCTCGAATGGTCCGATACGGTAGCCGGATGACTTGATAACGTCGTCGACTCTTCCGACATACCAGAAGTAGCCGTCCTCGTCGACCCATGCGGTATCGCCTGTGTGGTAGAATCCGTCACGCCAAGTCTCGGCGGTGTTTTCATCGTCGCCGTAGTAGCAGAGTGCAAGTCCGGGAACGCCATAGCCTTCTGACTTTTCACCCTTGAGCTTTATGCAGATCTCACCTGTTTCACCAACGCCGGCCGGAGTGCCGTCGGGGAGGAGGACCTGAACGTCATACTGTGGATTCGGCTTACCCATGCTGCCGGGCTTTGGCTCCATGCCGACAACATTAGCGATAGAAAGAGTTGTCTCAGTCTGACCGAAGCCTTCCATGAGCTTGATGCCTGTTGCACGGTAGAACTGATGGAATACCTCGGGATTAAGGGCTTCACCTGCGATGCAGGCGTATTTCAGTGAAGAAAGATCGAACTTTGAAAGGTCTTCCTTTATGAAGAAGCGGTACATGGTCGGAGGCGCACAGAATGAAGTGATATTGTACTTCTTGAACATAGGAAGGATATCATCGGCGTGGAAACGATCAAAGTCGTAAACGAATACAGCAGCTTCACACATCCACTGTCCGTAGAGCTTGCCCCAGAGAGCCTTGCCCCAGCCTGTATCAGAGATAGTGAAGTGGAGGCCGTTAGGATCTGCATTCTGCCAGTAACGTGCAGTCACATAGTGGCCGAGAGGGTACTGATAGCTGTGGAGAACCAGCTTAGGATTGCCTGATGTACCTGAGCTGAAGAAAATGAGCATCGGATCGGTTCCGCATGGAGTTTCGGCTGTGCGCTCGAAATGAGTGCTGTATGCTGAAAGTTCAGCGTTGAAGTCGTGCCAGCCGTCACGCTGACCGTTAACGAGGATCTTGGTTTTGAGAGAAGGAGAGTCTGCACAGGCAAGATCGACTTCATTTGCGATATCGCCGTCAGCTGAGCAAACGATAGCTGAAACATTGGCAGAATTGAAACGGTATTCAAAGTCGTGCTTCTTGAGCATATTTGAAGCAGGGATAACGAGAGCGCCGATGCGGTGGAGAGCGATAATAGAGAACCAGAACTGATAGTGGCGCTTCAGAACGAGCATTACACGGTCACCCTTCTTGATGCCGAGAGATTTAAAGTAGTTGGCTGTCTGACATGAGTACTTCTTGATGTCCTTGAAAGTGAACCTGCGCTCATTGTGGTTTACGTCCACATAGATCATAGCAGTCTTATCGGGACACTTCTCAGCCAGTGCGTCAACGATATCATAAGCGAAGTTGAATTTATCCTGATTTTCAAAATTAACTGCACTGAGTATACCTTCGTCGTTAGTCTCGCACTTCACGAACTTTTCAGCAACAGGGTGGAGAAGACCTGCCTTGTCAACGTTTGTGATATGGTGCTCGGCAACGTGTTCGTGGTATTCGGACATACCTGTAGCGCCCTTGGGAGGCATAACAAAAGCGTAGATCTCGCAGTCCTCGCCGCCGAGAGCAACTTCATCGTGAGGCATGGAGCTGTCATAGTAGATACAGTCGCCTTCGTGGAGGATCTCAGTGTGTGAGCCTACAGTCATTCTCAGTGTGCCCTTGATAACGATATCCATTTCCTGACCTGCATGGCTTGCCATATGCAGTGGCTGTGAAAGAGCGTCCTCGGAGTAGGGGATAACAACATGGAAAGGCTCGACGGACTTATTCTTGAATCTTGCAGCAAGACGGTTGTAGGTGAAGCCCTTTCTGCGGACTATCGGAACACCTTCGCCCTTGCGGGTAACAGTATAGCCGCTGAGCTCAGGGCTGCTTCCTTCCATGAGTTCTGTTATCTCGACATTGAATCTGTTAGCGCACTTATAGATGAAAGTGAAACTGAAATCCTGCTCGCCTGATTCGAGCTTCTTGTATTCATCTACGGAATAATCTGTAACTGCGGCCATTTCTTCGACAGAGATGCCAAGATCTTCACGGAGTAAAGCAATTCGCTGTGCGACCTCTTTGATCCTGTTTTCGGCGTTCTGATAATTTAGATTTTCGCTCATAAAAAACTCTCCTTTACATGATTTTAATGACTTGATTTGTCCTTTGCTATAAAAACAAAAAACTCGTCTCAAAGAAAAAACTTTGAGACGAGTATCAATTTCTGATTACCCGCGGTACCACTCAAATTGTGCCGCTATTGCGTAACACCACTTCAGGTTCTGTCAAACCCTATTCCTTGACGCAGACTCACGGGAACACTTACTGAACACTTTCAGCGTTCCGGCTCAGAAGGGATACATAGCACTGCATATCACCGACTCTCACCATCCGTCGGCTCTCTGAAGACATTGGCAACACTCTGCTTGGCTTCCTCATAGCTTATGTTATGTATTATATCACAAAGAGCGGCTTTTGTCAAGAGGTTTTGAAAAAAATCTCAGTTTTTTTCAGCGGATCGACAGTCCGAGCATGGTAAGATCATCAAACTGTTCTGCATCACCGACGAAACTGTCAACGGCTTTTTTGACAGTTTCCAGCAGTTCTTCGGGATCTTTACAGTCTGAGCCGTTCATGGCGTCAAGCATTCTGCCGAGACCGAAAAGCTCGTTGCTGCTGTTGGTAGCTTCTGGTACACCGTCGGTGTAAAGGAAAAGTCCGCCGCCTTTTTCCAGCTGTATCTCGTATTCCTTGTACTTGATACCGTCCATGCCGCCGATAACGAAACCGTGCTTGTCCCTGAGAAGTTCATAGCTTCCGTCAGCCTTTTTGATAACGGGATATTCGTGGCCTGCGTTGGCGGATGTGACCTTGCCTGTGGAAATTTCAAGCACACCGAACCATACTGTCACGAACATTTCTTCGCTGTTATTCTGGCATATCACGGAGTTTGTCTGTTCCAGCACCTTTGCAGGTGAACTGCCTTGCATAGCGAAGTTGTAAATAAGTATCTTCGCAACCATCATGAACAGTGCAGCAGGTATTCCCTTGCCTGATACGTCAGCCATTACCATGCCGAGATGATCACTGTCGATGAGGAAGAAATCGTAGAAATCTCCGCCCACTTCCTTTGCAGGTATCATGCTGGCAAAAATGTCAAATTCGGGACGATCGGGGAAGGGAGGAAAAATATTCGGCAGCATATTTGACTGTATTTTTCTTGCCAGTTCAAGTTCAGTTCCGATACGCTCTTTTTCTTTAGTTATCTTCAGGAGATTATCACCGTATTCATAGAGATTGTTCTCCATTGCCTCCATTGTTTTGGCAAGATCTTCGATCTCGTCGCCTGAATTTATGTTGAGATCAGCGAAGCAGCGCTTGCCGTCGGTTCTGCCGGAAGCGAATTGCCGGGATGCTTCGGTGATCTTTATAATAGGAGCAACAAGAGCTCTTTTGATCCTCTTGGTCTGAAGCCATGCTATAAGTATCGTTATAGCTATAGTGGACACCGCAAGGCGGATACCGAATTCACGCATCCCCACCAATATATTATCAAGTGAGATATCAGCCAGTACAAAAGCGTTCGTTTTGCCCTGATCATTTTCTACAGGCACTCCCACGGTACAAAGCAGGCCGTAATTTCTTGTCCAGCCGATATCATAGATGATCTCGTCATCTTTTCCGTTCAGGAATTTCATCATGCCCTTAGCGCTGACCGATTCCCAGTCGCCCGGCATAAGGCGGTTAGTTTCCTTGTCGTGGTCGATTAAATAGACCATAGCGCTGGTTTCCCTGTCATACATTGCCAAATAGACATCGGAGATATCATTCTGAGTGTGAAAGCTCAGAGTGCCTTCCAGCATATGAAGCAGCACATCGTAGACGCCGCCTTTTGATTCTGTATCGATCCCGGAGAAGAATTGACGGTATTCCGCAGACCCGACCATCTCACGCTGCTCATTGCTGAGGCTGCGGTAAGTATCAATAACCTGATCAAAATAATCCGCTGAATCTACGCTGTGTTTTACCGACATCCTTACCTGTCTGACGGTAGTATCGGCAGTCTGAATGTACTGCTTGGTTATTGATACAGCAAAAAAGCTCAGCGCCACTATCTGGATGATAAGTCCGAAAATTATACAGCTTATAACAGTTGAGTTAATGGTTTTGGCAGAAAGCGAATGCTGCTTTTTCTTCATTTAGTAACATCTCCTTCAACGACATACAAATAATATATATAGTTATAAAAAATATTATACCATTAATTCAGGGAGAATGGTATGGCTGATCGGCTGAAAATACAGAAAATTTACAGTTGATTCATTATTTGTTAATACTGTGATATTGAGCAGTGTGAGAAGGTCATAAATAGCTGAGTCTTCATGTGGTGCAATTATTATAGTCAATGGAGTAAAAATGCATTGGATCGAAGATCTTGAACATTATGGAGGACGGTGAACGGATAGTTCCGACACAGAAAATTTACAGTAAATTTACTGTCTGTTTACAAATTTGTCCTTTGTATCAGAAATAAACCTCAAAAAAAGATATTTTTTACATGATTTATTAGTGACAAATGTCTTTTTTTATGATATAATATATTTTATACTTGTATTGTAATTTTTAATATCGCATCCGGTACTTTTTCGGGGATCAAAGGGGGAATGATATGCAGGAGTTAGTGGAGCGTATCGGTATACAGCAGTTTATTCAGGTCGTGGTAGAGATATGGAGCGAGATGTTCATGATGATCATGATCTTTTCGCTGAGTATGAAAATGAAGTTTTCAGATAAAGATAAAGTATACCACTTTGATATCACGTATACTAAAGACATCGTAATATTCTACAACGCTATACTGCTGTATAATTTCTTCAATATTCTGGGAATTATCGCAGATGGTTCGGCGACGAAAGCAGGAGCGCTGGTTGCCGGGATATCGGATTTTCTATACTACCTTTCGGGAGGATTCCTGACATTTTTCCTGATTCAGCTGATAAAAAAACATATAGCTGTCAGGAAAGGCATGGAAGGCCTGAGAAAAGCGGCGGTTTTTATGCAGGTACTTCATGCGGGGCTGCTCGTTCTGCTGGTTATCACGCCGTTTACAGGACTTCTTTATTCCTTTGATGAGAAAAATTTCTACCAGCGTGGACCTTGCTTTTTTATATGGAGTGCGGTAACTATCGCTTCGTTTTTGTTCATCATTTTCGTTTACATAACGAAACGCTGTAAAACGGACATTTTCCTGCGACGGATAATATGTGTTTCAGTGATCATCCCGTTGTTTGGTGTATTCCTCAATATTGTCACGAATGCGTGGATCAGCTTCAATAACATTGCTGCAACTATTGCGGCGTTCATTATCTTCATGTTTTATGAGAAAAACCGTACTTACGCAGCGGTGCAGAGATACCGTGAACTTGAACGTGCAAAGACGGAGCTTGCCGAAAAAATGCTTGCACTGGAACAAAGCAAGAATGTCATTCTTCTTGCACAGATACAGCCGCATTTTATCAATAATTATCTCATGTCACTTCGTTCACGATGCCGTGACGATGCTGAGCTGTATGATTATGTAACGAACTTCTCACGTTACATGAGAGCGCATTTCAGTGCTCTGGGTGATTCAAAAATGATATCGTTTGAACAGGAAATGGAGAGCGTAGAGGCGTATCTTGCTCTTGAAAGCGAGAATTTCGGCGACAGGCTTAACGTGGAATATGATATTGAATATGACAGTTTTCTTGTGCCGTCATTTTCAGTGCAGCCTCTTGTTGAGAATGCTGTTAGGCACGGCATTGCAACATTTGACGGCGGCGGTACAGTTTATATCCGGGTTCACAGGCAGGACAGCGGGACTGTTATTAATATCATTGACGTAGGAATAGGAAAAAGCAACATCACGAAACGACAATCAGAGAGAAAACGTATTGGTTATGACAATGTAAGAGCGAGACTTATGTCCGCTTCTGCCGGGCATTTTGACATTATTTCCGACGAACATGGAACAGATGCAAGGATAATTCTTGCAGAGAAAAAAACGGAGATCGGATGAAGATATGGAATTTATAAAAAATATATTATCGGAAAATTATGTAACGATAATGCTGCTTATAGCGTTTGCGCTGCTTATCAGAACAAACCGCAGTATTTGTCGGAAAGAGACAAAATTATTCACCCTTGCAATGGCAATGACGATGGGGATCGCCGTGCTTGATCAGATTGAGAAATGGTGTGATATGTACGATAAACCCGTGTGGATACTGTATGTGAAATCCGCACTGGTTTATGCGATTTATCCATCGATCCTTCTGCTTGTGGCACTGGTATCGCTCAGGATAAAAAAGCGTTTCATTTTTGTGCTCCCTCTGCTGATAAATACCGTACTGCTGGCTATAAATGCGTTCGGTATTGATATCGTATACGGTTACCATGCCGATCACGGGTACTTTGGCGGTCCGCTGAATTTTGTTCCCGTACTCCTGATGCTTTTCTATGAGATAGTGATCTCGGTTTCGGGAATACGGATGCTGAAGGACGGCATACGTCAGCGTGGTCTGGTACTGCTGTTTATCGCTGCTATTACGTTTATGACGGTGCTTTTTGAATTGATCAATCTGGTCATTGGCTATACCGATGAGATATGTGCCCTCGGACTCCTTGTGTATTTCAGATACATCTCATCGGAGTATCAGGAAAACATGAAGGATCAGCTTTATCAGGCAAAGCTGGAAGCTGAACGAAGCAAAAATGATTACCTGATGGCGCAGATACAGCCTCATTTCATCAATAATTCCCTCATGGCGATACGGGCGAGATGTATTAAATATCCCGAGATATATGAGAGTATTACAAAATTCTCAAAGTATCTCCGCACTCATTTTGATGCAATGAATGCTTCAAATCTGATAACTTTTGAAAAAGAAATGGACAATGTTGAGGCTTATCTTGACCTCGAAAGAGAAAAATACGGAGAACGGCTCAGGGTCGAATATGATATCGAATGCGATCAGTTCCTTGTCCCTGCACTTTCTGTACAGCCCCTTGTGGAAAATGCTGTACGGCATGGTATAGGCACCTATGATCAGGGCGGAACAGTACATATCAGCTCACGCAAAAACAGCGGAAAAATTATTGTTGAGGTCGCAGATGACGGCTCGGGAAAAAGCAGCATGACTCAACAGCAGCAGAAGAGAAAGGGGATAGGCATAGAAAATGTCCGTTCCAGGCTGAGATCCATGAGAAACGGAGAATTGGAGATTATCAGCGGTGAACACGGTACTACTGCAAAGATAATCATAGATGAAGAATAAGGAGTAAAATATGATCACATTATCGGTTGACGATCAGAAAGAATCCACGGAGCTGATGCTCTTTATGCTGAACAGGATCGATCCGAAAGGAACTCACATGAGTGCATCGGGGATCAAGGAGGCGCTTGATCTCATAAATGACGATGTTCAGATACTTTTCCTCGATATAGAAATGCCGGGGATAAACGGTGTCGATGCTACACCTATGCTGAAAGAGAAGTACAAGAAGCTGAATATCATCTACATTACGGGGCATCCCGAGTACGTTTTTGATGCTGTGGGAATGCATCCCAGCGGATTTCTTACAAAGCCGGTCTGCGAGGAGGATATCATCCACGAACTGAAAGAACTGCGGTTCCCTCTTGAGCCTGTAAGAAGCCCTCTAAAGGTTCAGTGCAGTCCGTTTGCGCTGTTTGCGGATGGAAAGCCCTTTGATTTCGGGCGAGGCATGGCTATAGAGCTGTTCGCTTATCTTGTATACAAAGAAGGTGCTTACTGCACAAACGGCGAACTGCTGGGGATTCTCTGGGATGGAAATGTTGAAAAACAGGGCAATCTCAGACAGCTGGTAATGAACATCAGGAACTGTCTGAAAGATATCGGAGCTGAAAATATCATCGTAAAAAAGTACGGCAAGATAGGGATAAATATGGAATTTATCGAATGCGAGGGTAATCCTTCGGACATAATCGAGCAGTATCAATGGTATTAAGGCGTTCTTTACAAGGCAGATAAGGGGATTTTTTCGTGAAATTCCTCGTTAACAAAAAATTAATAAATAGGTGAAATGTTCCGCCGGATCTTATTCTGATCCGGCGGAATTTTTATTTTTTTGATTGAAATTGCACAAAACAAATAGTATAATTTCTCTGCGTTTTCTACATCGATAATTTAAGCTGGCGGCATTTAGTTAACGGTTCTGTAACAGTTTGTGTGTTATAATGCCAACAAACAACAAGAGGTTCACTTGTTAAACAAGCTAAAATAAGCATTTAAAAAACGTCCAAAATGTGAAAACGGTGCAATAATGCTGTGGAATGTATGTTATGGCACAAAATTTAGTTAATACAATTTAATAAAATGCCGGATGCTTTTTTAGCACGGTTTTCAAAATGTTATATTTGAAACACGATTTACAAATGGTATAATTTAAGTGAGGCGAAATCAGTGAGAGCAGCTAATAATATTAATAAGAGAGAAAACGATAAAAATAATCAGCAGTCTGAGAACAAAAATAAACACCGCTCTCCTATGACTCCGATTCAGGTGTTTCTGCTGAACTGTCTTATCATCGTGACAGTGATATGGCTGATGTTTGGCTTCATTTTAGGAATGGCACAGGCGCCGAATGGCGATATGTCTCCTAATATCAAGGCGAATGATATCCTGCTTTATTATCGCCTGAGCCGTGAACTTCATGCTCAGGATGTGGTTGTTCTGACTAAGAACAATACCCGGTATATAGGGAGGATAGTTGCAGGGCCCGGGGATACGGTCGATATTTCCGATGGTGAGGCCCTGATAATAAACGGCAGTGCAATGATAGAAACCAATGTTTTCACTTCCACTCCCAGATATGAGGGATTTGTTGACTATCCGGTAAAACTTGGCGAGAATGAGTATTTTATTCTCTGCGATCATCGTACCGGAGGCGAGGACAGCCGATATTACGGAAGCGTTTCAAAATCCGAAATCAAAGGCAAGGTCATCACCGCAATAAGACGAAATGATCTGTGACAACAGTGGGGTGATGAATTGAAAACTCTCAATAAAGCGGCTTCGATCGCAAACCGCATACTTATGGTTTTTGTCCTGTTGGCAGCTTCGCTCCTTTTCATGTATGGAATGTACGTGCTGTATGACATTTTCTACACGGGAAAGTCAGCCTTTACATCCTATGATCTTCTTCAGTATCGTCCGGTGCAAAGCTATGACGAAGACGGCAGCGAAAAGACGCTCGGATTTACCGAACTGAAAACGATAAACAGCGATACAGTCGGGTGGCTTGAAATGTTTGGTACGCATATCAACTATCCGGTAGTACAGGGCGAGGATGATCTGGAATATCTTAACAAGGATATCTACGGTAATTCCACACTGACAGGTTCAATTTACCTCTCAGCAGAAAACAGCAGCGGATTCGATGACTGGTATAACATTATCTATGGTCACCATATGGATAACGGTGCCATGTTCGGAGATATAGACAAGTATCGTGATAAGGATTATTTTGATTCTCATCGATTGGGAATGCTTCAGACTGAGAACGGTACATTTGATCTCAGGGTATTCGCTTGTATATCGACCGAATCGTATAACGGAACGGTATATAATACAGAATCGGGAGCTGATGTGCATTACCCGGAACTGAAGAAATATATAAGCGAACACGCAATCAACATTTCGGAGTTCCCGGATGAAAGTAAAGGGATCAGTATCGTTGGACTATCTACTTGTACAGATGCTGTTACCAATGGAAGAATAGTGCTTTTTGCATCACTTGAACCCCATGATCCGGCTAATGATATTTACGCCGATTATTCCGGAACAAATGAAGATGATGCCGCTGTAAGCGGTATTAGGAAAGCACTGAAGGCAGTCGGACATTATTCAGGCAGCGCACACTGGGCGTTTCTGAATCTTGTTTCGATGATTCTGACTGTACTCACTCTTCTTCCTTTGCTTTCACTGAGGAAAAAGTACAGACAGATAGGCTTCTCCCGCCGCAAGGCAAAGGAGCTGAAAGACAAGAAGGACACAGATGAACGAATAAAAGATCTTTACGATGATCTTAGAAGCTTTGTATGGAAGATGCGGGCAGGAATCATAATCGAACTTCTGATCGCTGTCGCCGCAGTGCTGATATTCATTTTCACTGAGGATATCACAAAGCGAGTGGTCATCAGTGACAAGTATACATGGATCATGGTAGTTACAGAGGCTGCTGCTCTTGCAGTTGATTTCATCTGTTTCCGCTACCGTGGAATAAGACCCGATGATGAATATGACGAAAATCACAGAATACCCGAAACAGAAAATTAAATTTGAGTTTATTGCCATTTTTCAAAAAAGGAGGTGAGTGGATTGAGAAACAGTACGTCAAGCATGAAAAATATCATGTCAAGGATCACAGTATTTCTGGTTAGTATGGTGATCATGCTTTCAAGTATGCCTCTTGACTCGATTATCGTTGCAAAAGGTGCCGATGAGCAGGTTATCACGGAAGATACTGAACTTCTTGAGTATCAGACAAAAAGCGCATATCCCAGTGAGGATATGACAGAAAAAGTCGCTCTTGACGGTATGATGCCTGTAGAGTCTGATCTGGTTGTCAGCCGGACAGATAATACAGTTCCCGCTGAAACTATTTGTTCGTATGATATCGCTATCATGAACAAGGGCAAAGAGTATCAGCCTGACAGCGCTAATCCTATAAACGTTTCTATTACCAATTCCGCTATAGGAGAAGCAAGTGCTGCTGAAAAACCACTCACACTCTGGCATATCAGTGATGACGGAAGCGTTACCGAGATCAAGGATTTTACAATAGACGGTGATACTATCAGCTTCATCGCATCAGGATTCTCGGTTTATTACATTACGGATGAAGGCCCGGTTCGTACCTATGAATTCTATACTCCTGATGAGAGCGGTACTTACGTAAAGTATTACTACTCTACAAATTCAGCTCAGGATTCATCAGGCGAAGAAGTCAAGATCTGGCGCCAGACTATAAAAAACGGCGAGAAATTGACTATCCCTCAGCTGCCTTCAGTGAGAGGCAGTGCCACTTCAACCTTTATGGGTTGGTATGTATTGGACAATAATAATAATCCTACCAATAAGTTTGATTTCGATAATATACCGCCTATTACAGAGACAGAAACAGAACCAGTAAAACTCGGTGCGGTTTTCGCAAACTGCGCATACGTTATTTTCCACGAGCAGTATAACGCTGCTAACGATTCATGGCCGATAGCTGCAACAAGACGAGGCGAGCTTACCGGCAGCAATAATGAAGCAAGTATACAAATAGACGATATAACAGTTACCTATGATGACAGCTCAAGCGAAGATGATCAGAATCAGAACAAATCGCCGCAGATGTTATTCCGTGGCTGGTCAAAGCAGGAATGTACTCATCCCGGAAGTACAACAGATGACGAAGGCGACCCCATCGTTATTGAGGAAAACCCGATAACAATAAACGCAAATACACACCTCTATCCTGTATTTTCCAATATCCGCTGGCTGTCTTTCGTATCAGGTGAAACAGGCTCAGGTGCTACATACATTTCGCCTAAGTATTACTTTTTAGAGGATGGAACAGCAAAGCTCCCCGGCAAGGATGAAATGACACGTCCCGGCTATGTTTTCGACGGCTGGTTCACCGACGCAATCGGCGGCACAAAGATAACTGATGCTGACGGAAATATAGATCCTGCTGTAGGTAATATATCAGGCACAAATCTGGCGGTTTCGTCTGATCGTAAGCTTATTATTAAAGAAGATACTACTCTTTACGCTCACTGGAACGAGTCTAATACTACATACACGGTAGTTATCTGGCGTCAGAAGGCTACAGATGAAGCAAATTCAGATGATAAGCATTATGACTTTGCTGAGAGCTTTCCTGTTTCTTCAATCACAGGTTCAGTTATAAGTCAGCCGGATGCTCAGTATAAGAATAAAGCCGGAACAACTGGCTATGAAGGATTCCATTATTCTAACTGTGATACTAATGTTGAAGTAAAGGGCGATGGTTCCTCAGTTGTAAATGTTTACTATGACAGAAATGTTCATACTTTTACATTTAGATATGATAGTAGAACAGTAAAGACAATTCAAGAATTGTATGGTGCAAATCTGGTTAAATATTTTCCTATTATCGGTGACAATGGTAGTTCATATAACGGATATGACTGGACTGCAACGAATACTCAGGTTTACAACTATGCAATGGCAACAATAGAGAAGATGCCGGATGCTGATGTTACGTTTAATGGCCGTTGGCGTGGAACAGATAAAACCATTTATTATTACGCAGAGATCAATCCGGATCTTCCGTATATGTATACAGGTGAGACTCGTACTTTTAACGGAAAAACTTATGAACTGTACAAAACGGTCAATCATAATTTTAATTTTTTGACATATGACGAAGAGTATCATCCTATAGAAGGTTATATACGTAGTCGTACTAATGCTTATCCTACATTTGGTACTCATAATAATAATCAGAATGAAGCTAACATAGGTTCTGATAAAAAAAATTATCTTTATTATGATCGAGCTACATCTCATATTGAATTCAGAAACACAAAAAATAATAGCGGCGCTAATACTGATACATTAATTGAGGATAGAAGTGTGCTGTTTAACGAGCGTGTATCCGATTATATTATTGATACTCCTGAACCGCCTTTAGGATACAAGTTTAAAGGTTGGTATACTGATGCTGCTTGTACGACTAAAGTGTTCTTTTCAGAACCATCATATGAAGATATACATTATATTGATGAAAATGGTGTTGAACAAGAAATAAATTATCAGGTATATGAAAGAATGCCGTCTTATAATATACAACTTTTTGCTGGCTGGGAAATAGAAGAATACCTGGTTGAACTTGACCCTAACGGAGGCGTACTTCCTGAGACAGCGTCAACATGGTTCTGGCTTGAATATGGAGAAAAAGTAGAATCCTATGACAACGTAACCAGAAACTATATCGAAGACCCGAGAGGCACTTATTTCTATCACGTTCTCGACAGAGCTGCCTATGGTCTGGGCAGTGAAAAGGAGGATAGGGAAAAAGACTTAAGCAGAACCTCCTATTACTCCGATGACCTTGATAATGCTGTTGACTTTACCAGATATAAGTATATGCAAGGTGCTTACAGGTTTGCCGGCTGCTATGAGGTCAATCCAGTCACAGGCGAAGAAACGCTTTATAAGTTCGGCGAACCTATCCGTGGCAACCTGAAATTCAGACTTCACTGGAAGCGTGTCGGTACATACTACATCACATACAATACTGTTGTTGATGGCATTCAAGGTGAACTCGATTCAGCTGACAGTAACGAAGTAGATGTATTCAAATTGCTCGATGAAGCGGATTATGCCGATCATTCAAGCGTAGTTGTCGGAAGAACAGCTATTCCGCCTGACGGATATAACTTCATTGGCTGGAAGATCAGAAAAGACCCTTCAGACAGGATATACTATCCCGGAGAGGCATTCGAGTTCAATTCTGCCTTTGCTGATGATGTCGTTGATTCAAATGGCAACAAGAAGAGCCGAATCTTCCTCGATGCGGTATACCGTGAAGTCAAGACAGCTACTATCATTTACGACGCAAACGGCGGTACTATTGACAGTAACGCAGTGGATTACGGTGAAACACTGTTGCCTCTTGATGCTAATGATATGCATCCAAGAACATCATGCACAGATACTCAGGCAACTATCACCGACCTCTATGACAATTCACCCATAAGACTCAGCAGCGGTGCAGGATTCAGCTACGGATCTTATGAGTTCTGCGGCTGGAATACAGAACCCGACGGAAGCGGTACACACTTTGATAAAGGCAGTATCAGTGCCGATCCGAATCTTTATGTTGATACCCAAGAACCCGTGACACTGTATGCTGAATGGAAGATCAGAGTCTGGTTTGACAAGAATAAGGATAGAGCAAGCTGGGGTTCGGGCTGGGTTGAGCCTAAGTATAAGTCTGAAAATGGAATGTATTATACCGAAATATACCTCAATTCCAAACTTGAAGCTCCGGTAGGCGTACCATCTCTTCCTGCAAACGTTCAGGACGTAAACAACACATTCCGTTACTGGACTACTGATAGATATAATGACAATGCTCAGCCTTATGAATTTGGTCAGCCGGTTACAGGTGAAATGACGCTGTATGGCTTCTGGACAGGTGAGATCAAAGTTCCTGTTCACGCTGTAGATGCATCTGATAAAACGCTTGTTATAAAGGATTTGGAATGGCGAATTAAGCCTGAAATTCCTATCAAAAATGATATAGTTGATATCAGTGATGACACTTATGCCAGAGTGTATGTTAATCCACATGATGACGAGGGCAATTCTTACAGCTTTGCTTTTGCCTGTGTATGTGACAAAAAAACAGCACCTAATAGTATCAGTGAGGATAAAAAGATAGATTATCTCTACTACAATCCGACCGATACGAATGTATGGGTACATTATAGTGCTTCGGCAGACAAGCCGCAAGGAGAGGACAAACAACTTGGCAACGATGAAGAAGTCTACATTGTCTACTATAAAGATCCTTCGACCGTTCCAATCTACTACAAGGATATGGCACCTTCAGGTGGTCTGACAGATACAACATTAAACAGTCAGGTTCCGGATAATGCAAAAGAAGCAGAAATACATCAGACACCTTACGAAATGAAAAATTATGTGACATTGCCACGTGACTGGGCAAACAAAACCAATAGCAATGATTTCTATTCCTTTGCTATCGGTGACCCGAATGCGACTAATGCTTCACAGCTTCATACCATTACTCAGGCTTCCAGCTCAGATGCTTCACGTCCTGATCTGCGAGTCATGAACACATGGCGTGGATATAAGTATTCCGTTGACGGAGGTAATACATGGAACGATGCTGGCTATGACATTGCACTCTATGTTGTTTATTATGATTCGCAGCCGACTATCGTTAACCTCAACGAGAAAACAATAGGACTTGCTGGGGATATGAGTAAGGAGTTTACTTATACCGTTAAAATTACTGAGACTACAACAACACAAACAATTAGAAAATATTACTACTATAGTACTTATCGTGGCCCTGAAACATTAGTTCCTGAAGTCTCTACTACAATATTGCCACAGTATAGTTTATCTTTAACGGATTCCATGTCTGAATCAATAACCCTTTTTAGTTCGAGTACTAATTCTACAAATACAGTAAATGAAACAGGATACTATAATAATAATAGAAATAGGCCTTACAATTATTATACAGATGAAATTACTACCACCATTACTCAAAAAGTCGAAATAATCCAGACAGCAGATCCATTATTTTCAACAGAAATAACCAAGGATCACGGATCATTCGAAGATCTTACTTACACATTCACCACAGACAATACTCCAAAAGAAGTAACAGTTACATACACCAACAAACGTGAACCTGTTGCTAAGGTGATCCATGCAGCTATAGCAGGCGCAGGCAAGATCACGAATGCTGATAATGATATCAGAACTGACGTTTCAGCTGTTTATACGCACAATATGTCTCTCGATGATATCTGGAATCTAGAATCAGGTGGCATGGCAACTAATCTTCTTAAAGTGGATGCAAGGGACGAGTATGTATTTGCAGGTATCGCAGCAGGCAAGCCCGCTGAAAACGGCGAAGTAAATGTCAGCTACGATCCTATCACAGAACTTGATTATGAAGTTATCGATGAGAATCATAACAATATCTACGATTTCTACCTTGATAACGATAAGGACAAGCTGCTGGAAGATAACGAGATCTACTTCATTTACTACAAAAAGCCCAAAATAAAATATGTTATAGAGGAGGCTGACGGAAAACTTAAGGAAATTACTGAACCATTCAAGAGAAAAGGTGAAATACTTGACAAGATACTGGGACAGACGCTGAAACAGAATAATGTGCTGGATGTCGACGGCGAATTAGTAGTAAGCAATGGCTCAGGAAACGGTCTTTACCGTGTACCGCCCGATCTTGATGGCTTAACGCAGACTTCACTTAAATATGAAAAAATAGGTGCAGGAAAGCCAGGTGTAGGTTACATCTCCGGACTTGACACCGTTTCAGATGACCTTGAGTTAAGACTTGGCATACATGATCATCAGATAATGTACAGGCTTACCGCAGACGGTGAGTGGCAGGTTTTCTCAGGCGAACCAACAGTTTATATTATTTATCACGAGACAACAACGCCTGCCGTTACAGGAATAGGTGATGTTTCTGAACCGTATGAGATAATGATGGCGATTATTCTTCTTGCAGGAATTATGCTGTTATTCATACGTAAAAAGGGAAAAACAGAATTCATATCCGGCGAAATTGATAATAATTCTGAGTGCAGATCAAAGACAAGTGAAAAGTTTGAGATTATCTCAGTTGAACCCGCTATTTACGAAATTGAGCCTGCATCGAATCCGCCGCCTTATGATTCGGCAATAAGCGATATTGCTGTTCCGCATGGAATAGGTAAAGCAGCGATGTCGTTTACAGGAATTAGCTTGTTATTCATACGTAAAACAGGAAAATTGAAATTCAGATCCGGCGAAACAGCCGATCATTCAGATCGCAGATACAAGGAAAGTAAAATGAGGGATGCATTCTCCGGTGATCCCATAGTTTACGAAATTGAGCCTGCATCAGATCCGCCGCCATATGTTCCGGTAATTAGCGATAATGCTGTTACGCTTATAAATAAGATAGCAGCTATGTTGTTTAAAGGAATTATACCGATATTCATATGTAATAGGAAGGAGGGGAAGTACTATGAAACGAATCCGCTCTGACCGAAACAAGAATATCCATCATCCAAGAGGTGAGCCTCCATAAGTGGCTTTACTGGACACAAAATTTTATCTGAATATAAACTTAATCCGAATTTATTTATGAAAGGAAATGAAATTATGAAAAAGACTATGATTAAAAGAATGCTCTCAACAGCTTCATCTGCTATAATGGTGTCAGCTATGGCTGCATCTGCTTTAAATGTTTTTGCTGCAAATACCCCAAACAGTGGTAATCAGGGACCTGATAATGCTAAAGTGCTTCACGCTGTTGCAAATGCAAGTGATCTTACATTTACTATCAAAAAGGATATTGTTATCTTCAATGAAGATGCATTAAATATCTTTGAACCAAATGTTGATTACACATATACCGTTGCCCCTGCTAACGTAAATGATGGAACTACTATCACCGGTCTGACCGAAGATGCAGATGATGGTAATGCAACTGTTACTGTAGCAGTACGTGCAGGTGTTGCAGGCGGAGTAACTATTCTTGGTACTTCCGGTACCGCTGGTACAACAGCAACTCTTAAGTTTGGTGATGATACAGCGCATCCAAACGAGTCGACTCCGGAAGCCGATACAGTTACTGTGGCAAATGCTAAGACAGTAGATAAGGATCTTACAATTTCTATCAACGAGGCTGCCTTTAACAATGCAAGTCTGTCTCCCAAGCCTACAGCCGGCGTATACCGCTATGTCATTACTGATACGACAGATCCAGCTGATCTGATTAAAGCCGGAATAGACAGAAATGCTAATTATGATGAGGCAAGATACCTTGATGTCTATACAAAGTACGATAATGACGGTAATCTTAAAGTATACGGTTATGTACTTTTAAAGGCTAACGATAGTATAGCATATTCAAGTGAAACCGGAGTAACAGAGACTATAAAGGTTACCGGATTTGATAAGGAATCTGAGACTGATGGAACACATACATACGAAAACGGTAACACAATCTCTGATCAGTACCACACATATAATGTAGATATTACAAAGACCGTTGATGGTGCTCTCGGTGATAAGAATCATGAGTTCCCGTTTAAGATCGAATTAACAAATGAAACAGTTACTTCTGAGGCAGATTTTTATTACAAGCATAGCACTGCTTCTACTCCAACTGATGTTAATCTCGCTGATAACGGTGAATGGACATATGGTAGTGTAGCTACTGCATCAGGAACAACATATGATCTTAAGCTTAAGCATGGCGAATCATTCTCTATTACAGGCCTTCCTAAGGCTACTATGATAAAGGTAACGGAGCTTAATGATACTCCTGATACTTACTCAGTTTCTGCTTTGGGTAATACCTCACCTCTTTCTTTAAATTCAGCTACTCCTGCAAAGGGTCAGACAGCTGCAATGACAACTGAGTTTGATCTTGATGAAACAAAAACCAAGGACACAATCGCATTCACAAACACACTGAAGGACATCTCAGTAACAGGTATCGCATTCACAGCAGCACCTTTCGCATTAATGCTGTTAGCAGGCACATTCTTCGTTGGTATGTTCATGAAGAACAGAAAGAAGGATGAGAACGAGAACGTTATCTGATGATCTGAAATCTGACCGCTGAATCCCAATGCTCCTCCCTGTGCAAGACTGCGGGAACTCATATCCTGCGTCTGCACCGGAGGCAGGGAGGAGATTTCGGAGGTGAGATGAATGAAAGACAAAGCAAGGGTTTTGATTGCCGGTGTTCTGCTGGTGATACTTGCAGGATGTCTGATATGGAAAAGCTGCACATTGCAGAAGGAACAAACTGTGCTGCCGCCGCTGGATTACAGCGAAAGCACTGTGACTGCATCAAATGTATATGAAACTGCTGCGACGCATACTGATGATTCTCAGCCGGAGACAGAGATTGTCAGTGTTGCAGTGGGATCAGAGGAATACCAGCCCTCAGCTTCCGAACCGTGGATAACACGTTCACGGGCAGAGGATATAGCCGAAAGGGTAAGAGAATTGCACAGGCAGTTGCCGGATTTCGTCGGTTGGCTTTACATGGCTGACTCGGACATTGACTATCCGGTGGTACAAGGCACAGACAATGAGTATTATCTGTCACACGCACCGGATGGCAGTTATTACCGTCAGGGAACATTGTTTCTCGACTATCGGTGTAACAGGGATCTTACAAGCGGTACAAACATTATCTTTGGACATAATATGCAGCAGGGAATGTTCGGCGACATACGTTCATTCCGCAATGCTGAGGCCTTTGACGGACATCGTTACGGCTGGTTCTTTACTCCGGATAATGTGTATCGGATAGATTTCTTTGCACTCTCAATAGTCAGTGCGTACGATGTTCTTTATGATGTACCGGCTGACCTTAACGGATGGTATGACAGGATTCTGGAAACAGCTGAATTTCGCAGAGATGCAGTAATATCTGACAAAATGATAGCATTATCGACCTGTGCTTCTGACTTTCGTAATGCAAGAGCATTGTTCGTTGGAGATCTTATTAAGATGGATAAAGAGGAGGACTATATCTTCCTTGAAGAATAGCACTTTTTTACACTTGACCTGAACTTAGCGATGAAGGGCCCGTCATTGCTTTGTCTGCCTGCGCTTCGGATTTTGAATTTGCCGTGCGCCGGTCACAGGGGAAACGGTGTTTGAAAGAGATATTGATCCATGAATAAAGGAAGGTGACGGATATGCTGATAATGGCTCTTGATACTGACAGGCGTTATACAAAAAAGCTTGGCAGGACGTTAAAGGGCTTGCTTACAGACGTAGAATACAAGTCTTTCACTTCTGTGGACGACTGCATAAAATATACTTCAGATCACGAAGCAACACTGATATTTATCAATCAGAACATCGGAATGCAATTTACAGATCTTCAGGCGCTTCATTATAAGCTGAGGTGGATACAGCCTCACGTTGATATCATCATAGTTTATAATGAAAACGAGCGCAATGATCATGTGGCATTATGGAGCATCCAGAGCCGCTGTTCGGATTATATCTGCAAAACAGATACTAAGGAACGTCTGAACGATGCGCTTCAGAATATCTGGTTCCATCCTATTTCAGAAAGATATTATTCTTTCAATGCCTGACTGCATACATTAAAGTAATGGGAACGGAAAGGCAGTCACGGAAACTTATTAAATGACAAAAGGGGAATACATACAGAATAGTCGTTTTCACACTTAGGCGGCAGATTCCGTTGCTCCCGATCCGTACTTGAGCATTCGCAGCTGAAGTCGGATCATGCGAAGAACAGGCACTGAAAATTGCGTATTCACACTTATGCGCAAGATGAAGTGTGCGGTGCTTGTCCGGGAGCGTAAATGGTAAGCTGTATGTTCATAGCATATCATAATATGGAATGGTAATGATTGGATTTGAATAGCGGACAGGCGATGTGCAAATTACAGGCACACCGCCTGTTCGTGCTGCTTTTTCGGGGATAATGCAAAAAAAGCGATGTTCGATAACCACTGTACTCATATAGCAACTTTATACGCATTTATCGGGGAAAACCTTTCTGAGGAAAGGTTCTTCCCCGAACCCCCTTTCCAAAGACTTTTAATAGAATTTTGCCCCTGATAGGGCGCTCCACGATAAGATGTGAAAACCAATAGTTTTACTGGGAGCGCCCTCTATGGGGCAAAAATTAATACTGAAAGTTTTAGGAAAGGAGTTTGAGGAAGAACCCTTTTTCAAAAGGGTTTTCCTCAATAGACTCGTGTAAAAACTTCTGTAAAAGTACAGCTGTTACTTTCTGGCCTTTTTATCTTGTGATGATCATATTGCATCTGCCCCATGATTCATCCTTGTAGGTGAATACATCCGGAGTGACTGACCTTTCGGTGAATCCAACACTGAGGTAGCATTTTTTGGCTGCTTCATTTGGTGTAAATACATTCAGCTGAACTGCGTCCGCTTTGGCAATATCGAAAGCGTACTTAACGGCGAGGCTCAACATTTCCTTTCCGTAGCCTTTGCCACGGAGCGAACTGTCAACCATAACGAAACGAAGCATTGAAGTATTTGTCTGAACATCGGTGGCGATGCAGAAAAATCCGACAGGTGTGCCGTCGTCCTCAGTTGCAGTAAACGGAGTATCGCCGTACTTAACAGCGTGGTCATTGATAAGGGCGTCCATACTCTCCCTTGTGACGGGAAAGGGCAGACGTCCTGCACACCATAAAGCGTGAGTGCGTTCATCAGTGTCCCATTTGCGGATGTGATCGAAATCTGTATCGGGGATGTATGGCCTCAGTCTCATGTTAATCCTCCTAAAAAATACACAGCACCTCCGAAGAGATGCTGTATGCTGTTATTTCTGTAATTTTGCCTTTGCTTTCTCAGTGAATCGTCCGCCGAAAACAAGGAATCTCTTATGTACGCCCTCACCGATAATTCCGCAGTTGTCATAAGCCTTTACGCTGAACACCAGTTCACGTCCGTTTACTTCGGTAAGTTCGGCTTCTGCACGTATATCGGATTCGGCAGGCGAAGCGGAAAGATGCTTCACATTCATTTCTGTGCCTACTGTGGTCTCATCGTTTTCCATATAGTCAGCCACACATTTGCAGGCGGCCTTTTCCATCAGCATGACCATTACGGGAGTTGCGAATACTTCAAGGCTTCCGCTTCCTACATTGACTGCCAGTTCATTTGAACTGACTTTTAATTCAGCTTCGCCTTTGATTCCTGCGATGATCTCTTTCATGTATTATTCTCCTTTTCTTGCGGTAGTAAGCTGTTCCTCGGGGATAGGGGAGGGAGAGAATTCGTCCTCGATAACTCTGTCGATGGTGATGATATCAAGTTCTTCGTTTCTCGGTATATTGCTGTCGTACTCCGATGAGTAGACAGGCACGCTTACCATGAAGTCGTTCATTTTCTCGATGAATGCGTCCTTAGGTGCGTCGATGATGTTGAGGATGATGTAAGGTACATAGAAGAACGAGAATTCGCTTTCGGGAACTGCCGAGAAATCGGCGTCATAGTTGCTCCAGAAGAAGCATTTCTGCTGATAGAGCGGAGTGCAGTTTTTGCCGCTGAGACCAAGTTTATTGTAGACGCTGGTCTCGCCTCTGAGTGATGGGAAGTGGTCGCCGACGAAGAATACAAGTGTAGGTTCATCAAGTTTTTTGATCTCACCCAGGAATTTATCCAGTCCTTCGTTGGAGTGCTGTATCCATGTGAGGTAGTTGCCGAATTCATCAGCAGGATCCTTGCCCTGATTGTACGGCTGATGGTTCTGCATTGTTGTGGTGTGCAGGTAAACAGGCGAGTCGCTGTTCTTCAGTTCGTATATTATCTGATCGAATACTGTGGAGTCGTCAACGTATGTGCCGAAATGCTTTACAGGCACGTTGAAATCAGTCGTTCCCTCGTAGTCGTCGTGGAAGATCATCTTCTCGAATCCGAAGTAGCCGTATATCCTGCTTCGGCTATAGAAACCGCTCTGGAAGGGGTGGATGTAGACAGTATCGTAGCCCCAGCTTTTGTAGTACTGTGCAAGGGCAGGCTGTTCTCTCTCGGCAAGTTCTCTCTGCGGCATATTCGGAGTATTCAGACCTCTTACGGGGAGGCCGAAGAGAAGCTCGAACTCTGAGCGGACTGTCCAGCTTGCGTAGGTAGGTGTGATAGCTGTGCCGCCCTTGCCCTCGGAAATTGCCTTATCGAAGTATTTGTAGCAGTCCTTGTCAATGTTAAGCTGGTCGAATACACGGAAGTCAGCGTAGGATTCGCTCATTACAACAATGACGTTGGGCTTCTTGCCGCCGTGAAAGTCATCAGCTGTATCAACGGGGATATCCATTATCTCTTCGATAAGCTCCTCACTGTAATCCTCGGGGACCACAAGACGGTTGGCATAGCTTTCGGATGCTGTTTCAATGAGAAAAGCAAGGAATCGGTTCTTGGTGAATTTCTCATTGAGAAGGAAAGAGTTGGTAGCGTTTGTTGTGTCCACCTTGAAGAAATCGTAAACGGGCTGGTAGAATGAAGGCGTGATTATCAGTGCGGCACAGGATACAGCACAGACACCTACCGCCACGATCCTGGTGAAGGGTTTGTTTTTGATCCTGGGATTGAACCAGAAAGCCAGCGCCACAAAGGCGATAACGATCAGGTAGTAGATAATAAGCCGGGGCGTGATCTTTATGTAGGCGAACGAGGTCAGGCTCTTGACGCTTCGGAAAAGCTTCATATCCGAAAGTATCAGGTGATTGCCGTTGGTTCCGAATTTGAAAAGCTCCGTGGTGCTCAGAGCCATGAATATGAAGCTCTGCACAGCCATGGCGAGCCAGCCTTTGCGGAATATCGCCATAAACAGGATGAATACCACAGCCGAGATAATGATATCGAACAGCAGGACCGTAGGTCTGTCGCCGCAGAATTCAAGGAAAGGTATGACATATTTTGCCTGGTTTATCTCCGCCATACAGCAGATGAATATGGGGAAGAGCACTGTAAGCCAGAAATTTGTGCGTTTGAATTTATCAGAATTTTCAAGGCGTATAACCTTGAGTTTACGTTTTGTTTTGGTTGCGTTTTCAGTCACACGCTCAGCAGGTTCGCTTACATCGGGCATCACTGCGGAGCTGACTGTCTGTTCATTTTTCTTCTTTTTTTCCATCGCCATCATCCTTCTATATTCTCATACAATGTGTATATTTTGACAATTATAATATACCATATTATATGCGAAAGTTCAAGGTGATACACGAATTATCATCAATTGTTCACCAAATTCAGCGCTTTAGTAATGGTGTACTGCTAAGAATGAGATTTTTTGTTGAAATTGCTGAGACGTTATTTGAGCCAGCCCTTATCATAAGCGTCATTGATTATTGAGGTTATAAGCTCGGTGATATTGTCGGCTACGTCAAAATAGGCTTCATTTCGCCCGAGGACCTGTTCCTTGAAAATGCCGTGTTCGTTCCATGAGATGCCGCCTTTTGTATAATTAAGTAACAAAGGCTGGACTCTGTCAAGCACGGCAGCAAATCTTGCATCGTCGGTCTCGGAGTCCTCGAATTCACGCCACAGTCTGTACATTTCCTCCTTCTGATCGTCGGGAAGCATACCGAAAATACGCTGTGCTGCTTTTTCTTCCCGGTCAGCTTTGGTCTTGTAACCCTCAGTGTCGTAGCAGTAAGTGTCGCCTGCATCGATCTCGACAATGTCGTGGATAAGCACCATTTTCATCACCTTGGCCACATCCACAGGGCTTGTTGGAATGTTCGGCAAGGAGAAAGGCGAGTATGGCGAGATGCCAGCTGTGTTCGGCGTCGTTTTCTTTTCTGTCCTCGTGAAGCACGTAGGTCTGACGGTAGAGATTCTTCATTTTGTCTATTTCCAGCATGAATTCGATCTGCTTTTTAAGTCTGTCGTTCATAGTTTTCTCCTTTCATATGACCATTCCGCCGTTTACCGCTAAAACTTGTCCTGTGATGTATTCGGCTTTATCGGAGGCGAGAAAAGACACGGCATCGGCTATATGTTCGGGTTTGCCGAAAATGCCGAGAGGGATGTCTTCACGGATAAGTTCGAGGTCCTCATCAGTGAAGTGACTGTTCATTTCAGTCATTATAAATCCCGGAGAGACACTGTTTACCCGTATTCCCGAGGGGGCGACTTCCTTGGCAAGCGCCTTGGTGAAGCCTATCATGCCTGCTTTTGAAGCGGAATAATCTACCTCGCAGGAAGCTCCGCACTGTCCCCACATTGAAGCGATATTTATAATGCATCCGCTTTTCCGGCTTATCATATACGGCAGGGCAGCACGGGCGCAGTTCATAGCGCCGATGAGATTAATCCCCATGATCCTTTCGGCCTGTTCGGCTGAAACGGAGGTGAACAGGTCAATGACCGAAACTCCGGCGTTGTTCACGAGAAGGTCGATGCTGTGGGATGTAAAAAATGAACGGACAGCATTTTTATCGGCTACATCAAAGCATACCGCTTCGCCGCCTACAGCGTCTGCAAGCAGTTCTGCCTTCTCTCTGGAATGAGCGTAGTTAACGTAGACATAGTATCCGACAGCGGCGAGCTGCCTGCATATCTCAAGGCCGATGCCTCCGCAGCCTCCTGTTACAAGGGCTTTCTTCATATTATCCGACTCCTTTTCAAGAATATTATAAAATTATATCACAGAAATGCCGAAAATTCAAGTAAATGCTTGCATTATTTCCTGATACGTGTTAAAATGTATCTATATGATTATTAGGAGTGTTTTTATGGATCAGAAAAAGATCGACCGTATCAATGAACTTGCACATAAATCAAAGGCTGAAGGCCTTACCGATGCTGAAAAGGCTGAACAGACACAGCTCAGAAATGAGTACAGACAGGCAGTGGTAGGAAATCTTGCTGCTCAGCTGAATAATACATACATCATGACTCCCGACGGAAAGAAGCGTAAAGTCGGCCCGAACGGAGGCAGATCATGACTTGTGAGGAACTCTATCAGGAAGCTGTAAAGGCTTCGTCAAAATCCTACAGCAAATACTCCGGCTTCCATGTGGGAGCGGCTTTGCTTGCGGAAGACGGGCGTGTATTCACTGGATGCAATATTGAAAATGCGTCTTATTCAATGACCATATGTGCTGAGCGTACTGCCATTTTCAAGGCAGTTTCCGAAGAATGCACAAGCTATTCGGCTATAGCTGTTGCAGGCAGTTCCGACGATGATTTCTCGGCACCTTGTACTCCATGCGGCGCTTGCTTGCAGGTGATGAGCGAATTCTGCGGCGATGATTTTGTGATAGTTCTCTCTGACGGCGCTCACAAGCTGGGGGATTTCCTTCCTAAGCGCTTTACCGAGGATAATATGGCATGATAAAGGCAGTCACCGATAATAAAGAGCGATACATGGATCTCCTTCTCATCGGCGATGAACAGGAGGACATGGTCAGACGTTATCTTGACAGGGGCGACCTTTTTGTATGGGAGGAGAACAGCGAAGCTGTTGCAGTCTGCGTTATTACACGTGAGGGAGACGGAGTGTGCGAGCTGAAAAATATAGCCGTCAGTCCCGGTTATCAGCGCAAGGGCATCGGCAGAAAAATGCTCCGATTCGCAGAAGAATACTGCCGTTCCTTTGCAGATAAGCTTATTCTCGGAACGGGCGACAGTCCGCTTACTGTGCCTTTTTATGAGAAGTGCGGATATAGTCGTGCACATACTGTGAAGAATTTTTTCATCGATAACTATGACCATCCCATTTTCGAGGGCGGAGTCCGGCTTGTCGATATGATATACTTTGAAAAGGAATTGCGGTGAATTTATGGATTTTCTGGAAAAAGTCACACCCGAATACTGCGAGAATATTGTTGTTGCTGCCATTTATAAGCGCCATTTTGAATGGTATGTCACTCCCCGTGAACTGTGGCGGATGGACTACGTCAAATGGATGGAGGCGTGGAGGCAGTGGTTCATCAGGCACAATAAGACAGAGGAGGAGTTTATACGCAGCTGCGGAACTCTTGAGAAGAAAAGCGGCGAGAGATGGGGCATAACCGTTCTTGATGAAAAGACAGCGGGAAAGTTCTTCAGATATATTTACAAGTGCTCCTATTCTCCCGATGAACTGAGAAGCCTGAGAATAATCACTCCCGATGAGAACAAATCAGCATTTGATCCTGTTCTTTACGTGGATTTTGATAATAAGGAATTTATCTCATACTGTCCCGAACCGCTTTCCTTTGAGGATTTCGTTCCTGACGGATGGATGGGAAAGTATGAGTTCTTCTGCGACAGGATACCTGACGACAAACGATACTGGTAAATACGGAGGCTAAAATGCTTTTAAAAGATAAGATAGAAAAACACCTTCTTGAAATACAGAAGCCGTCACGTTACATCGGCGGCGAAGTGGGTAGCGTTATAAAGGATAAATCAAAGGTGGATGTAAGATTCGCCTTTTGTTTCCCCGATACATACGACATCGGAATGTCCCATCTGGGAATGAAGATTCTTTACTCTCTTACAAATGAGAGAGAGAATTACTGGTGCGAGCGCTGTTATGCTCCCGGCGAGGATTTTGAGGCTATAATGCGTGAAAACGACATTCCGCTTTACGCTCTTGAAAGCCTTGACCCGATCAAGGATTTCGACTTCATCGGATTTACCATGCAGTATGAGCTTTCTTATACGAATGTGCTGAATATGCTTGACCTTGCAGGTATTCCCATATTTGCAGCAGACCGTGGTGATGAGCTTACACAGATAGTCGTTGCAGGCGGCCCCTGTGTCTGTAATCCCGAACCTCTTGCTGATTTCTTTGACATTTTCATTCTCGGAGAGGGCGAAGAGGTAAACCTTGAACTGATGGACTTATATTGGGAGATGAAACAGCAGGGCGCAACACGTACTCAGTTTCTGGAGAAAGCCTGTCAGATACAGGGAATCTATGTCCCACGCTTTTATAAGTACAGCTACGGCGAGGACGGCATAATCAGCAAAGTCGAGCCAACAAACGGTGCTCCTGCCATTGTTAAGAAGAGGATCATCAAGGATATGGACAAGGTCTACTATCCGGAGAATTTTGTGGTTCCGTTTACCGAGATAGTCCATGACCGAGTTTCCGTTGAAGTGCTGAGAGGATGCATAAGAGGATGCCGCTTCTGTCAGGCAGGCTTCATCTACCGTCCTTTCCGTGAGAAGTCCACTGATACCATTTTCAGAGAGACCAAGTGTCTGTGCGAAAATACAGGTTACGACGAGGTCTCCCTTGCGTCACTGAGTACCAGTGACCATTCTGACATTGACCCGATGCTGACCAAGCTTATCGATTACACAGCGGGGGAGAAGATCAATCTCTCACTTCCATCCCTGCGTATGGATAACTTCTCGGAGTCTCTCCTTGAGAAGATAAAGAAGGTTCGCAAAAGCGGACTTACTTTCGCAGCGGAGGGCGGCACTCAGCGTCTCCGTGACGTTATAAATAAGAATGTCAGCGAAGACGAGATAATGAACACCTGCCGCATCGCTTTCGAGGGCGGATATTCCACAGTTAAGCTTTACTTCATGATGGGACTTCCCACGGAGACTGATGAGGATATCGTCGGTATTGCAGACCTCGCAAACAGGATCGTTGATCTGTTCTACAGCATTGAGAATCGTCCCAAGGGCAGAGGCGTACAGGTTTCCATCAGTGTTGCCACATTCGTTCCCAAGCCGTTCACGCCTTTTGAGTTCGAGCCGCAGGATACCCGTGAGATGATCGAGCACAAGCAGAAACTGCTCATGGATTCCGTCAAGAGCAAAAAGATCAAGGTAAGCTATCACGACCCGAATGTCAGCCAGCTTGAAGTTATCCTCGCAAAGGGTGACAGAAGGCTTTGCAAGGTGGTTTACGAGGCTTGGAAGAAAGGCTGTAAATTTGACAGCTGGGATGAGCATTTCAAGTTTGACAAGTGGATGGAAGCTTTTGAGGAATGCGGAGTTGATCCTGCTTTCTATGCTAACCGCCGCTTTGAGTATGATGAGATACTGCCTTGGGATCACCTTGATTACTATGTATCCAAGGATTTCTTCATCCGTGAAAACAAGACTGCCCGTCAGTCGAAAACCACGCCCCACTGCCGTCTGAAGTGTTCGGGCTGCGGAGTGAGCAAAGAGATAGGAGGTCCGTGCTTTGCAGAGAGTAAGAGCAACATTTGAAAAAAAGGGGAGAGCAAAGTATATCTCTCACCTTGACCTTAACCGCTGTATGCTGAGGACTTTCCGCCGATCGGGACTCCCGATATGGTATACAGAGGGATTCCATTCACACCCGTATTATTCCTTTGCACTTGCGCTTTCGCTCGGATTTGAGAGCAGCTGCGAGATACTGGACTTCAACCTCAATGAGGACATCCCTTTCGATGAGATAAAAGACAGGCTGAACGCTGTTATGCCCGAAGGCATGAGGATAGTGAAGGTAGCAGACCAGAAGCAGAAGATCACTGCTATCGCAAAGGCAGAGTACAGTTTTTCGCTGACTGCCGAGGATGCGGACGGACTTTATTCTGCGGTTCAGGCTCTTCTTGAACAGCCGCAGATACTCATAGAGAAGAAGACTAAAAAGGGCTTGAAGGAAGTTGACATAAAACCCGAAATGGAAGTTGTCAGCTGCGAAAAGACTGATAATTCGGTGGATATGGTTATGAGACTGCCTGCCGGAACTCAGACTAATTATAACCCTTCACTTTTCATCGAAGCGCTGAGACGAACGACTGATATCGGTTTCGATGCGGAAAAGATCCGCAGAACAGCTATCCTGTGTGCTGATAACAGTGATTTTGACTGATTCGTAGGCCGGAATCCAAGATAAATATATTAATTTTGATTTTTTTCAAAAAACACTTGCAATTTCATCCAAAGTATGGTATGATATAAAAGCATTTGAAATCCGTTCGCACTTCTGTGCGGATGAGGGTTAATGCCGAAAGACATTAAATCGAGCAGTCCGCTGCCTGCAATGCTGTCTCAGGACAGCCAACGGCTTTGCCGCTTTTCATTTATTTCTGTTTCTGCCGAATGCTGAACGGCTGAAACGGAACGGGTAAGAATGTTCGGAAATTTTAGGAGGAAAATAAAATGGATGCACTCAAGTTAATCAGCGAATCAAGCATGAAGGAAAATGTTCCACAGTTCAACGTAGGTGATACTGTTAAGGTTCACGTACAGATCAAGGAAGGCGATAAGAGCCGTATCCAGATCTTCGAGGGAACTGTTATCGCTAAGAAGCACGGCGGTATCAACGAGACATTTACTGTAAGACGTGTCGCTCACGGTTGTGGTATTGAGAGAGTATTCCCTGTACACTCACCCGCAGTTGACAAGGTCGAGGTCGTAAGACACGGTAAAGTTCGCAGAGCTAAGCTTTATTACCTCAGAGACAGAGTTGGTAAGGCTGCTAAGGTTAAGGAACAGCTCCGCTAACAGGTTGCAGACTGAGCTCAGGCAGAGCTTTCTGCCTGACTCATCTTCTTTCCTTGAGGGACTTAAAGTCCCTTTTTTGCTACATAAACCCGGTAAATAACATCCGGAGCTTCTCAGGAGGTATAATATGTCTGAAGAATATACTGAAGTTAAAACTGAAAACACTGCTGAACCGGCACCTGAAGAAGAAAAAGGCAGCCTTGCCAGTGATATTTTTGAAATAACAGAATCTATACTTATAAATATATTTGTGATTGTTATGATTATAACATACCTTTTCCATCCCGTAAATGTTGAGGGCCATTCGATGAATGATACCCTTATCAATAAGGACAGGCTGCTTATGTCTACAGTGTGTCTGGATTATTCTTACGGCGATATAGTTATAGTCAATAACGATGCTGCATACCTTCTCGACGACAACGGTCAGGTCTACAAGAGAGATATCTCAGGCGAGCGCCTTGAAGAATGCCTCGTCAAGAGAATAATCGCCGAGCCGGGCCAGACTCTTGAGATCATTCCCGAAACTCAGGAAGTAAAGGTCGATGGTGTCACACTCAACGAACCTTATATCAAGGAGCCTACTATCAGCGGTGGTGTATTCTCATACCCCATCACTATTCCTGAGGGCTACTACTTCGTTATGGGTGATAACAGAAACAATTCCGCTGACAGCCGTAACGGTGATGTGGGACTTATCAAAAAAGATCAGATCTACGGTAAAGCACTTGTCAGATTTTCACCTTTCAAGAATTTCAAGGTCCTCTACAAATCTGTAAAGTAAGCCATGATATCTGTTATATACAGGAGGAAACGTGGATAACAACGATATGAAACAGATACAGTGGTTCCCCGGTCATATGGCGAAGACACGCCGTCTTATCGCCGCTAACCTTAAACTGGTGGATGCCGTTGTAGAAATTGTCGATGCAAGAACTCCGCTGAGCAGCCGTAATCCCGAAATGGATTCCATGACGAGGAACAAGCCGAGACTTATAGTTCTCAACAAGTGTGATCTTGCAGACAAAAAAGCTACCCAGAAATGGATAAACTATTTCAGAAATAACGGCTCCGAGGCTATTGCAGTTGACTGCAAATCGGGTAAAGGACTGAAAAATCTCCTTCCCGTGGTCAGGACAAAGGTGCTGAAGGAGCTTATGGAAAAGCGTGAACGCAGCGGCATGAAAGGTGCAGCTGTACGCCTTATGATCGTGGGAATACCCAATGTGGGAAAATCCTCACTCATTAACCGCATGGCAGGCGGAAAACGTGCCAAGGTCGAGGATCGTCCAGGTGTTACCCGCACCAAACAGTGGGTGAAGCTGGATAATAATACCGAGCTTCTCGATATGCCCGGTGTTCTGTGGCCGAAATTCGAGGATCAGTCCGCTGCCGTGAGACTTGCTTTCACGGGGGCTATCAGTGATGATATCCTCGATATAGAAACTCTTGCAATGAAGCTGCTGGTATTTCTTTCCGAGAATTATCCCTCGTCGCTTACCGAGCGTTACAAGATCGGGTACAGCGATGATGACACCGGTCTTATCCTTCTTGAAAAAGTGGGAAAGAAGCGTGGCATGATGATCTCAGGCGGCGAGATAAATACCGAAAGAGCAGCTATCACAGTGCTTGATGAGTTCAGAAGCGGCAAGCTGGGACACATCACACTGGAGCTTCCCGAAGAAAAGGAGCAGTAATGGCAAGGGTAACACTTCACAAAGAGCTCTTTGACTATGACAGCGAACTGCGAAAGGATTATCCCGTCATCGTCGGCATCGACGAGGCAGGCAGAGGTCCTCTTGCGGGTGATGTTTATGCTGCGGCTGTTATTCTCAATGACGATACGCTGATAAATTACCTCAACGACAGCAAGAAGATATCCGAGAAGCGCCGTGAACTGCTTTATGACGAGGTCATAGAAAAGGCTGAAAAATACTCCATCGCAACAGCAAGCGTCAAGGAGATCGACGAGCTGAATATCCTTCAGGCTACTTTTCTCGCTATGAAAAGGGCTTACGAAGGGCTTGGAGTCAGGGCAGACCTTGTTCTCGTCGACGGAAACAAGCTCCCCGATATCGACGCAGAAATGCGATATGTCATAAAGGGCGATGCTACTTCCGCATCCATCTCTGCGGCATCAATTCTTGCCAAAGTCGCAAGGGATCGCTACATGAGAGATCTTGCCGAAAAGTATCCGCAGTATGAGTTCGACAGACACAAGGGCTACGGTACAAAGCTCCACTACGAAAAGCTTGAAGAATTCGGCATTTCCGAAGTCCACAGGCGCTCTTTCCTGAAAAAGCTTACCGATGACAAAAAGTGAGACGGGAAAGCTGGGGGAGGAAAGCGTTTGCAGCTATCTTCTCGGTATGGGCTACAGGATAATTGCAAGAAATTACCGCATTAAAGGCGGTGAAATAGATATAATCGCTGAAAACGGCGACTATATAGCGTTCGTTGAAGTAAAGTCACGAAAGCCCGACAGTCTTGTGAGCGGCTTTGAGGCGGTCAGCAAACGCAAGCAGGGGCTGATAATAAAAACGGCCGCTGACTACTGTCTGAAGCATCCCAATGTTTGGCAGCCCAGATTCGATGTGGCTTCGGTCATAATCGAAAACGGCAGGGTGCTCAGCATCGATTATGTAACAAATGCCTTTGATACAACAGGCTACAATATTATATTCTGAAGGGTGATATTATGTATTACAACAGCACAAGAAACAGCGATGTCAAGGTAACAAGCGCCGAGGCTATCACTCAGGGTATCTCCGCTGAGGGCGGACTTTTCGTTCCTGAGAGCATTCCTCAGCTTACTGCCGCTGACATAAAAGCTATCGGAGATATGAAGTACTCCGACAGGGCTGCTTTTGTATTTTCAAAATTTCTGACAGATTTTACCGACGCTGAGATACATTACTGTACTGACAATGCGTACTCCACAAAGAATTTCGAGACCGAGAATATCGCTGAGATCGCTCATCTTTTCAGCGGCACTTATATGCTCGAACTCTGGCACGGACCTACCTGCGCATTCAAGGATATGGCTCTTCAGATCCTCCCGTACTTCCTTACTACATCAGCTAAGAAGATCAAGCTTGACAAGAAGATCGTTATCCTCGTTGCCACATCAGGCGACACAGGAAAGGCTGCACTTGAAGGCTTCAAGGACGTTGAGGGTACATCCATCCTTGTATTCTATCCCGAGGACGGTGTAAGTCCCATGCAGAAGCGTCAGATGAAGACTCAGGAAGGCTCAAATGTGGGTGTTTGCGCTCTTAACGGCAACTTCGACGATTGTCAGAGCGGCGTAAAGATGATATTCACTGATGAGGATGTAAAGAAAGCTCTCGATGACAACGGTATGATGTTCTCCAGCGCTAACTCCATCAACTGGGGACGTCTTGTTCCACAGATCGTTTACTACATTTCCTCATATGCCGAGCTCCTCAAGGACGGCGAGATCAGCGAAGGAGAAAAGGTGAACATCGTTGTTCCTACAGGCAACTTCGGCAACATTCTCGCTGCATACTATGCTAAGCACATGGGAATCCCCGTTAACAAACTCATCTGCGCTTCAAACATCAATAATGTTCTCACAGATTTCATAAATACAGGTATCTACGACAGAAACAGAAAGTTCTATGCTACTGTTTCACCTTCAATGGATATCCTCATTTCCAGCAACCTCGAAAGACTTCTCTACATCATGACTGACAGAAACGATGCCGTTATCAGAGACTGGTTCGGCAAGCTCGCTTCTGAGGGCAGATATGAGGTCACTGATGATATCAAGGCTAAGCTGAAGGATGAGTTCTGTGCAGGCTACTGCGATGACGAGCAGACAAAGGCTACTATCCACTCTATCTATGAGAAGTATTCCTACACCTGCGACACTCACACAGCTGTTGCAGTCAAGGTCTATAACGACTACAAGGAAGCTACAGGCGACGAAACTAAGACTATCATCGCTTCCACTGCAAGCCCATACAAGTTCAGCGCTGCTGTTCTTGAGGCTGTTCAGGGCGGAAAGTCCGATCTGGACGAATACGCTATGATCGACAAGCTGGCTGAGCTCTCAAAGCTGGAAGTTCCTGCTGCTCTTGCTGATCTGAAGAACAAGCCCGAGAGATTCAATGACGTTATCGAAAAGACAGCACAGAAGGATTACGTCCTGAAAAAGCTCGGTATGTGATCTATGAGCTTGTATGTACTCGCTGATCTTCATCTCTGTTTCAGCGATCCGACGAAGACAATGAGCATCTTCAACGGCTGGCAGGATTATCAGGAGAGGATCAAAAAGCACTGGCTTGAAAATATAAAAGACGGGGATACCATAGTTCTTCCCGGGGACATCTCATGGGGGATGTCGCTGGCGGAGGCTGTTCCCGATTTCCGCTTTATAAATGAACTCCCCGGCGAAAAGATCATCATCAAGGGAAACCATGATTACTGGTGGACCACCATGAAAAAGATGGAGGAATTTCTTTCCGCTGAGGGCTTCACTACTATAAAGATACTGCATAACAACCACTACAGATACGAAAATTACGGTATCTGCGGTACAAGAGGATGGGTGAATATGCCCGGAGAAACTCAGGATGAAAAGGTGCTGAAAAGGGAAGTGCAGAGGCTCGAAACTTCTATCAGATCTGCTCTTGCCGAGAACCTCGAACCGATCGTTTTTCTCCACTATCCGCCGATCTTCGCAACAAATTTCAACTATGACATTCTTGAGATACTCTACCGCTACAATATCAAAGACTGCTACTACGGTCACATCCACGGCCGAAGTGCACATGAATTATGTGTGAAAAATACTTACGATGATATCAATTTTCATCTTATTGCAGGCGATTATCTACAGTTTATTCCTGAAAAGGTTCTGTGATTTGTGCAAAATGCAGAAGTGCGTAAATTTAGTGGAAAAATAATTTGAAATGTGGTATAATGTACCAAGTATGTTATATAATTAATGGAGGACGCATAAATTATGAGTTTAAAATCTTCAAACAAAACAGAGGTAAATACTACTGAGTTAGTAATTTCAATTGATCCCGCTACATTCGAGGCTGCTGTTGAAAAGGAATACCAGCGCCAGAAGAAGAATATCCAGATCAAGGGCTTCAGAAAGGGCAAGGTTTCACGTAAGCTTGCTGAAAGAGAGTTCGGTGAGGGCGCATTCTATGAGGGCGCTATCAATTCTCTCCTCGGTCCTGAGATCGATGCTGCTGTAAACGAGACCGGTCTTATCCTCGTTGACAGACCTAACGTTGAAGTAACTTCTATCAGCAAGGAAGAGGGCGTTGAGCTCAAGGCTATCTGCGTAACAAAGCCTGAGATCGAGATCGCAGATTACAAGGGAATCAAGGCTTCAAAGGCTGTAAAGGAAATTACAGATGAGGATATAGACAGACAGATCGACATGATCAGAAAGAAGAACGCTCGTATCGTTTCAGTTGACGACAGAGCTGCTCAGCTCGATGATGAAGTTATCATAGACTTCGAGGGCTTCTTCGGTGACGAAGCATTTGAAGGCGGCAAGGGCGAGGATCATCCTCTCCGTCTCGGCAGCGGTCAGTTCATCCCCGGCTTCGAGGATCAGATCGTTGGCCACAACATCGGCGATGAGTTCGATGTAAACGTTAAGTTCCCTGAGGATTATCAGATGACTGATTACGCAGGCAAGGACGCTACATTCAAGGTAAAGCTCAAGGCTATCAGCTATGAAGAGCTCCCTGAGATCAACGATGACCTTGTAAAGGATGCTACTGAGTTCGATACAGTTGACGAGTACAAGGCTGACATCAGAACAAAGCTTGAGGAAGCTGCTGTAAATCAGGCTGAGGCTTCATTCGAGAACGAGATCATGAATGCTCTTATCGCTAAGGTTGATTCTCCTATCCCTAACTGTATGTATGAGCAGAGAATCGATGCTCTTATGCGTTCTTTCGAGCAGCAGCTCCAGTCACAGGGCATGGATCTCAACCTCTACTTCCAGTACACAGGTATGGATATGGATTCCTTCAGAGAGACTTACAGAGAGAGGGCTGTCAACGAAGTCAAGCTCAGACTTGCTCTTGAGAAGATCGCAGAGCTGGAAGGTCTCGAGGCTACAGAAGAAGATATCAACAATGGTCTTGCTGAACTCGCTGCATCCAACAACATCGATATTGAGATGGTAAAGAGGATCGTTCCGCTTGATGACTATGCTACAGATATCAAGGTTCAGAAGGCAGTTGACCTCGTTAAGGAAAACGCTGTGGTTGATGAGACACCTGCTGAAGAGAAGGCTGAATAATCATACACGATATAAATATATGTACATATGTTGTCCCACAGCTATTTGTGGGACAACTGTTTTTCAAAGAAAGGGCGATGAATTATGAGCAGTTTAGTACCATACGTCGTTGAACAGACAAGCAGAGGCGAAAGATCATACGATATCTTCTCACGCCTGCTGAATGATAGGATCATTATGCTGTCTGACCAGGTCAACGATACCACCGCAAGCCTTGTTGTTGCACAGCTCCTTTATCTTGAGAGCCAGGATCCCGAGAAGGATATATCACTTTATATCAACAGTCCCGGAGGTTCCGTTACAGCCGGCTTCGCTATTTATGACACAATGAATTACATCAAGTGCGATGTATCGACTATATGTATAGGTATGGCTGCTTCAATGGGAGCATTCCTCCTTTCATCAGGCGCTAAGGGCAAGCGTATTGCTCTGCCCAACAGTGAGATCATGATCCACCAGCCTCTCATCGGCGGCGGACTTGGCGGCCAGCAGACAGATATCATGATACACGCTAAGAATATGGAACGTACTCGTAACAGACTGGAATCCATCCTTGCTGAAAATACAGGCAAGTCAGTGGAGGAGATCCACGCAGCCTGTGAGCGTGATAACTACATGACAGCTCAGGAAGCTATGGATTACGGTCTTATCGATAAGGTAATCGAAAAAAGGTAGGTTTTGTAAATGGCTGACACTTATAAATCATGCAGTTTCTGCGGAAAAGCCGAGCACAGTGTTCGTAGTATGTTTTCAGCCGGTTCGGTCAATATTTGCGATGAATGTGTTTGCTACTGCTACGAAATGCTTTATGGCCCGGGTATCGCTAAATCTCACCGCAAAGCTGCCAAATCAGAAAAGACTACAGATATTTCTAAGCTGAAGCTTCTGAAGCCTGTAGAGATAAAAGAATATCTTGACGAATATGTGATCGGTCAGGATGAAGCAAAGAAGTCCCTTGCTGTTGCGGTTTATAACCACTACAAGCGCATCACTGCACAGGAACAGAAGGATGAAGACGGAATTGACCTCCAGAAGAGCAATGTGCTCCTTCTCGGTCCTACAGGTGTCGGTAAGACTTTTCTTGCCCAGACACTTGCAAAGCTGCTCAATGTGCCGTTCGCTATAGCTGATGCTACAACGATCACAGAAGCAGGCTACGTAGGTGACGACGTTGAGAATGTTCTGCTCAGACTTATCCAGGCTGCTGATTACGATATCAAGGCTGCTGAAAAAGGCATCATCTATATCGATGAGATCGACAAGATAGCAAGAAAGTCCGAGAACACTTCTCTCACCCGTGATGTAAGCGGTGAGGGCGTTCAGCAGGCACTTCTGAAGATAATCGAGGGTACAGTTTCAAATGTTCCTCCACAGGGCGGAAGAAAGCATCCTAATCAGGAAGTTATCCAGATAAACACTAAAAATATCCTCTTTATCTGCGGCGGTGCGTTTGACGGACTTGAAAAGCAGATTCAGAAGCGTATAGGAAAATCTCCTATCGGTTTCGGCGGCGAACTTAAAGCACGTGCGGAAGAGGAGAACATCTTCAAGAAGGTAGTTCCGAAGGATCTTGTAAAATTCGGTATGGTTCCCGAATTTGTGGGACGTCTTCCTGTTATCTCGGTTCTTGAGGAACTGGATGAGAATTCCCTTGTTAGAATACTCACCGAGCCTAAGAATGCTCTTATCAAGCAGTACAAGAAGCTGTTCTCATATGACGGCATCGAGCTTGAAATAGAGGATGATGCTCTCATAGAGATCGCTAAGAAGGCTATTGCTCAGAAAACAGGTGCCCGTGGACTCCGCTCCATTATGGAGGGTATACTCTTGGACACTATGTTCAGCGTTCCGTCTGACGGAAGCGTGTCAAAGGTAGTTGTCAAAAAAGACTGCGTTACCGATGACAAACAGCCTGAGCTCATTAAATCCAAGATCAATGATAAGCCTGAAACTACGACAAATCCCGCAAGCAAAACAAATAAACCTGCTTAATAGCAACAAGCTGTACAGCATATGTACAGCTTGATTTTTTATCCTGCGCTGTCATAATCATACATACGTTCATCATATAATTTTCACTTGCTTTTTTGTGTAATATATAGTATAATGATATTGATAATAAAATCTCAATTTTTATTTCACGCCGTATGTGCGGCGCAAAAACTGCAATGTGCAGTTAATCCAAAAGGGAACGTGGTGGAATAAATGGAACAGACCATAAAAAGTAGTAAGAACACAGAAACAGATAATGTTTTTTATACAGTTGCGATGAGAGGTCTTGTTGCATTCCCGAAAATGGTAATGCATTTCGATGTCTCCAGAGATAAGTCTGTTGCAGCTATAGAAAAGGCGCTGAAGAACGGCGGAAAGCTTTTCCTCGTCACTCAGCATGAAGCTTATATCGATTCTCCGAAGGCGTCTGACCTTTATAAAGTAGGCGTTGTTGTTGATATCAAGCAGGTGCTGAAGCTGCCTGATAATATAATGAAAGTCCTCGTTGAGGGCGTGTACAAAGCAAATCTCGTCCGCCTTATTGACGACGGTGAGGCTCTTAAAGCAGAAGTCAAGCGTACCCCCACTTATTCAAGGGCTAAGTTTGACGAATTAGAAGCCGAGGCTCTCATGCGTTCGGTCAAGGACGTTTTTGAGAAATATGCTTCATTTTTCCCGAGAATGCCCAAGGAGCTCCTCACATCTATAATGACACAGGATTCTCCTGTGAAGCTGTATGAGGCAGTTACTTTCAACTGCAATCTCAATTACCGTGACAAGCAGACTCTTCTCGAAGAGACTAACATAATCAATAAGCTTTCAGTGCTTTTTGCCTGCCTTTCATCTGAGGTGGAGATACTGGAACTGGAAAATCTCATCAACGAGCAGACAAAGAACAGTATCGACAAGGGACAGAAGGAGTATTATCTCCGTGAGCAGATGAGAGTAATCCAGGAGCAGCTTGGTGAAGACGATGCTGAGGAAGCTTTCGGTTATATCAATGATATCATGGAGCTGAAACTTGACGATAAGAGCAAGGAAAAGCTGCTGAAGGAAGCTGACAAGCTGACAAAGCTGCCGCCTTCTTCTCAGGAAGCCTTCGTTATCAAGAACTATCTTGACACAGTTCTCGATCTTCCATGGGGCAAATTCTCGAAGGCTAAGCTTTCCATGGAAAAGGCAGAGGCAGTCCTCGAAAAGGATCACTACGGCCTTAAAAAGGTCAAGGACAGAATACTGGAATTCCTTGCTGTCCATATGCTGAACCCCGAGATAAAGGGACAGATAATCTGTCTGGCAGGCCCTCCCGGTATCGGTAAGACTTCAATTGCGAAGTCCATCGCCAAGGCTATGGGACGCAAGTATGCCCGTGTATCTCTGGGCGGTGTCCGTGACGAAGCTGATATCCGTGGTCATCGTAAGACCTACGTCGGTGCAATGCCCGGACGTATCATTACTGCTCTCATACAGGCAGGAACAGCCAATCCTCTCATTCTTTTTGATGAGATAGACAAGCTTTGCAGCGATATCAAGGGCGATCCCTCATCAGCAATGCTCGAAGTGCTTGACAGTGAGCAGAACAATGCTTTCCGTGATCACTTCATTGAGGTGCCTTTTGACCTTAGCAAGGCAGTATTCATAACTACAGCAAACAACGTATCGGCTATCCCTGCGCCGCTGCTTGACCGTATGGAAGTTATCGAGCTCCCGAGCTACACAGCCGAGGAGAAGTTCCACATTGCAAAGGAGCATCTCGTTCCCAAGCAGCTGAAGGAACACGGTCTCAAGGCTACTCAGTTCCGCATTGAGGATCAGACCATACACGATATCATACAGTTCTACACCAAGGAAGCAGGTGTACGTACACTTGAAAGAAACATCGCTTCACTCTGCCGAAAAGCCGCAAAGAAGATAGCTTCGGGAGAGGCAAAGCGTATCATAGTCAAGGAGGATGATCTTCAGTCGTATCTGGGAATCAAGAAGTATCTTGAAGATATCTCCTCCAAGCAGGATCAGGTCGGAGTCGTAAACGGCCTTGCATGGACATCTGTAGGCGGTGTGCTCATGCCTCTGGAAGTTCTTGTACTCAAGGGTACAGGAAAGATCGAGGTAACAGGCTCACTGGGCGATGTCATGAAGGAAAGCTCCAAGATTGCTGTCAGCTACGTGAGAAGTGTTGCCGAGAAGTACAATATCTCTTCCGATTTCTACAAGGAGAACGATCTGCACATTCACGCTCCCGAGGGTGCTGTTCCGAAGGATGGTCCGTCAGCAGGCGTAACTATGACAACTGCTCTTGTATCTGCACTTTCAGGATTACCTGTAAGAGCAGATGTGGCAATGACAGGCGAGATAACTCTCCACGGCAAGGTACTGCCGATCGGCGGACTCCGTGAAAAGACAATGGCCGCTTACAAGGCAGGCAAGACCACAGTTATCATCCCTGCTGCAAATAAGCCCGACCTTGAAGAAGTGGACGACGTAGTAAAGAACGCCATCGAGTTCGTTTACGCTGAAACTCTCGAGGACGTGCTTGATACTGCACTTATAAAATAAACTACAGAAACGGAGGTTTCCCCCGTGAAGCTGAATTATAACAAGGCTGAATTCTCAGCCGCATACGGAAAATTCTCACAGATACCTGCACCTGAGCGCATAGAGATCGCTTTTGCAGGCCATTCAAACGTGGGAAAATCCACACTTATAAATAAACTATTCAACCGAAAAAATCTTGCTAGAGTCAGCTCTGTTCCAGGGAAGACAGCTACTATAAATTTCTACGGACTGGAGAATCTCTACTTCGTTGATCTTCCCGGCTACGGCTATGCAAAGGTTTCAAAATCCGAAAAGGAGCGCTGGGCAGGCCTTATCGAAGGCTATCTCAGCTCCGACCGTGATATCAGACTGGTGTTCATGCTGGTGGATATGCGTCACGCTCCCACTAAGGATGACATCCACATGATAAACTACCTTATCGATACGGAAATGCCGTTTGTGCTGGTGCTGACCAAGGCTGACAAGCTTAACAAGACGGAAAGAGCAAAGCGCATAGAGGCTTTCAAGGATGAGATCCCGTGCTTTGAGGACATTCACAGTATACCGTTCTCCTCCCAGACTTTTGAGGGCGTTGAGGAGCTGAGAGCTATCGTTGAGGATATCGCAGACGACAATGACGTCGCTGACGAATAAATATTTCCGAAAGGATGGATAAAAATGTTTGTATCCGAAAATCTTGGTGTCAATGAAAAAGGACACCTCACCGTAAGCGGCACTGATACTGTTGAGCTTGCCGCAGAGTACGGAACTCCGCTTTATGTCATGGACGAGGAAATGGTTCGCAGCAACTGCTCCCGTTTCAGAGACAGCATGAAGAAGTTCTACGGCGAAAAGGGCGAGGTCCACTACGCAGGCAAGGCATTCTCCTGCATGGAGATGTGCCGTATCGTTGCAAGCGAGGGTATCGGTCTTGACGCAGTTTCCATCGGCGAGCTGTATACTGCTCTGAAAGCAGGCTTCCCCATGGAGAAGATCGGCTTCCACGGCAATAACAAGACTGACGCTGAACTTGAATTTGCGGTAGATAACGGCGTTGGCCACATAATAGTTGACAATATCAGCGAGCTTCACAGACTTGAAGCTATCGCAGCTGCAAAGGGCAAAAAGCCTGCTGTAATGTTCCGTATCAAGCCCGGAATCGACGCTCACACTCACGATTTCGTAAAGACAGGCCAGATCGACAGCAAATTCGGCTTTGCACTGGAAACAGGGGAAGCATTCGACGCTGTAAAGGAGGCTCTCAGCTGTGAGAATCTGACTCTTGCAGGTCTGCACTGTCACATCGGTTCACAGATATTCGATATAGCTCCCTTTGAGGAAGCTGCAAAGGTAATGCTTGGATTCATCGCAAAGATAAAGGCTGAACTGGGCTATGAAGTTCCGGGACTTAATCTCGGAGGCGGATTCGGCATCAAGTACATGGAAAAGGATGACCCACAGCCATTTGAGGTATTCCTTGAAAGAGTATCCGCAGTTGTCAAGGGTGAATGCGAGAAGCTGGGACTTACACAGCCTTTCATGTACATCGAGCCGGGACGTTCAATCGCCGCACCTGCCGGTCTTACACTTTACACAGTAGGCGCCCGCAAGGAGATACCGAACATCCGTACATATATCTCAGTTGACGGCGGTATGGCTGACAGCCCACGCTATATCCTCTACAAGTCCGAGTATGAAGCTATCGTTGCCAACAAGGCAAATGAGGAGCGCACCGAGAAAGTCACCATCGCAGGCAAGTGCTGTGAAAGCGGCGACCTTATCGGCGAGAATATGTCTCTCCAGCACGCAGAATCAGGCGATATAATCGCTGTATGTGCAACAGGTGCGTACAATTACTCCATGTCCTCCAACTACAACAGACTCCAGAAACCTGCTGTTGTATTCGTAAACAAGGGCACATCGAGGATAGCTGTAAAGAGAGAAACTCTTGACGATATCATCAGAAACGACGTTTGATAAATAATCATAACAGTCACGCTTAACCGTGGTACTCATATAGCTACTTTATATGTATTTATCGGGGAAAACCTTTCTGAGGAAAGGTTTCCCTAACTGGGACCTGTCCCCTCTGTCCTTCGGACATCTCCCCGTCCCACGGGGAGTCATCCCCGAACCCCTTTCCAAAGACTTTTAATAGAATTTTGTCCCCATATAGGGCGCACACCAGAAAAGATTGAATCTATCATTTTTTAGGTGCGCCCTATATGGGGACAAAATTAATAGTCTTGGGAAACAGATCCGAGAAGAGGCTTCTTCACAATGTCTACCTCAATAATACGTATAAACTGCTATACGAGTACCACGGTTAGCGTGGCTGTTTTATTTTGAAATAGTAAATTGAGACTGAGAAATACGGAAATAATGATATTTTTTATATTTACTAACATTTTAGTTTGTTTAAATCTTGACAAACTACGCAAAATGTTGTATGATTAATATGCATACTTATGTTTTGAAAGGAATGATCTCAATGGGTTTAACTTTAACTGAAAAGATACTCAGAGCACATCTCGTTGACGGCGAATACGTCAAAGGACAGGAGATCGGTATTAAGATCGATCAGACTTTAACACAGGACGCTACAGGTACTATGGCTTACCTCGAATTCGAGGCTATCGGAGTTCCACGTGTAAAAACAGAGCGCTCTGTTGCTTACATAGACCACAACACGCTCCAGAACGGTTTCGAGAACGCTGATGATCACCGTTTCATCGGAAGCGTTGCCAAGAAGCACGGTATCTACTTCTCAAGACCCGGTAACGGTATCTGTCATCAGGTCCACCTGGAAAGATTCGGTGTTCCCGGCAAGACTCTCATCGGTTCTGACAGCCATACACCAACAGGCGGCGGTATCGGTATGATCGCTATCGGCGCAGGCGGACTTGACGTTGCAGTTGCAATGGGCGGCGGCGCTTACTACATCACTTGCCCGAAGGTCGTAAAGGTAGAACTTACCGGCAAGCTCCAGCCATGGGTAGCTGCTAAGGATGTTATCCTCGAAGTTCTCAGACGCTTATCCGTTAAGGGCGGTGTCGGCAAGGTCATCGAGTACGTTGGCGAAGGCGTAAAGACACTTTCTGTTCCTGAACGTGCTACTATCACAAATATGGGCGCTGAACTTGGTGCTACAACATCTATCTTCCCATCAGATGAGATCACAAAGCAGTTCCTCAAGGCTCAGAAGAGAGAAGAAGTATGGACTCCTCTTGCTGCTGATGCAGACGCTGAGTATGATGAAGAACTGACTATCGACCTGAGCAAGCTCGTTCCCCTTGCTGCTTGTCCTCATTCTCCTGACAACGTTAAGAGCGTTGAAGAGATCGGCAAGCTGAAGATCGATCAGGTTTGTATCGGTTCATGTACAAACTCATCACTTCTTGATATGCTCAAGGTAGCTCACATCTTAAAGGGCAAGACTGTCAATCCGGATGTATCACTTGCTATTGCTCCCGGCTCTAAGCAGGTTCTCAATATGCTGGCTCAGAACGGCGCACTCTCCATCATGATCGATGCAGGTGCAAGAATCCTTGAAAGTGCTTGCGGTCCTTGTATCGGTATGGGACAGTCACCTAACTCAAAGGGTATCTCACTTCGTACCTTCAACAGAAACTTTGAAGGCCGTTCAGGTACTAAGGATGGTCAGATCTATCTGGTATCACCTGAAATGGCAGCTGTTTCTGCTCTTACAGGCTACCTCACAGACCCGAGAGAGCTCGGCGATATGCCTGATTTCAAGCTTCCTGAGGAATTCGTTATCAACGATAACATGGTCGTTCCTCCTGCACCTGTTGAGGAGATGGACAGCGTTGAGATCCTCCGTGGACCAAACATCAAGCCATATCCTGAGACTTCACCTCTCCTTGAGACTATCGATGCTCCTGTTTCACTGAAGGTTGGCGACAATATCACAACTGACCACATCATGCCTGCAGGTGCAAAGATCCTTCCTCTCCGTTCAAATATTCCGAAGATCTCACAGCACTGCTTTGCTGTCTGCGATGAGAGCTTCCCTGAGAGAGCTAAGTCACTTGGCAAGAGCATTATCGTCGGCGGTTCTAACTACGGTCAGGGTTCATCCCGTGAACACGCTGCACTTGCTCCTCTTTATCTCGGCGTAAAGGCTGTACTCGTCAAGTCATTTGCACGTATCCACAGAGCAAACCTTATCAACGCAGGTATTCTCCCTCTTACATTCGTAAATGAGGCTGACTACGACAATATCGCTCAGGGCGATGAGCTTGTACTGGCAGACGTAAGAAAGGCAGTAGAGGAAGGCAAGTCCGAGCTGACTGTTGTAAACAAGACTAACGGCAAGGAGATCCCTGTACTCTGCGAGCTTTCAGGCCGTACAAAGGACATCATGCTTGCAGGCGGACTTCTTGACTTTACAAGAGAATCCATGAAGTAATAACCGAGACGGGGTGATCGCTTGTCTAATATGAGTATAAAGCTTGATAATGACCGTATTTTCGGAAACGGAAGTTATCCCGATATGCGCTCCGAAACTGTGACAGAACTGCCTGAGCCTGCTGAGTTACAACGCAGCAAGCACTACAGTGCAGCCGAAAACACAGTGAAAGAGACAACTATTCAATGCATTCTCCGCAATGCGGCGGACAAGCGTGTCATCGCTCTCAATTTTGCTAATGCAATGTATGCGGGAGGAGGCTATGTCCTCGGAGGCAATGCGCAGGAAGAAAGCCTGTGCCGTGCCTCACTCCTGTACTATACGATAAAAACTCAGAAAAAGTATTACCGCAGCAATCGTCTGCACATACTGCCCGATTACACGGATGTTATGATATATTCTGCAAATGTCCCTGTGATTCGTGACGACAGGGGAGAGCTCCTCGGAACTCCTCTCAGCTGTGATTTCATTACCTGTCCCGCTGTTAACCGCTCATTTGCTAAATTCATGATGTCAGGCAAGCGTATCGACCGTATTATGCGCACAAGGATAAAACGGATAATAACCCTTGCTCTCATCAAAAAGCCCGATGTTCTCATTCTCGGAGCATTCGGATGCGGAGTGTTCGGCAACAGGCGTGAAAAGGTGATCCCCGTATTCGAGGAAATGATAAACAGCTATGTTCCCGATGATATCGAAGTGATATTTGCTATCCCGTGAGAGAGGTGTGATATATTGCAGGAAAACAGGCTTAACGGCGCAATTACAGCAATGGCTTTTCTCATGTTCATCCTTATCGCTTTCTGGTGCATTAATATGTATAAGCATTACAGCACGGGAAGGTGGTCAAAGGGCAGCAAGATCATCGATTTCGCAGGACTTATCATGCTTCTGGCAACATTCGGCGGAATGGTACTGCCCATGCTTAAAAGGTGACAGTATGAAACAATACTACGATGAAGAAAAAGCTGAAAAAGAATACAGGGCTGAAACAAAAGAATCAAGATCTCCGTACTGCTCAAAATCGAATAAAGGATATTCGTTCGGAGAACGAAGTATGTTATTTCTTCGCTCAGGAGAAGCGCTTCTGTTTTACATTCTGATCCATTCTCTCGGTACCTTTGCAGTGCAGACCATAGTATGTCTCTTTTTTACAAACGATAAAGACATATTTCTGTTTTCGGGTGCAGTCGGTGCGATCATAGCAGGTACCATAGCTGCTATGATAAGGGAAAAAGAAAAGCTGCATTATGCTTTTGTCGGAAATCTCCTTTTCTTTTTAGCTATATCAATGTATGTCTATATGCTGGTATCAGGACTTTCATCTGTTCTGTACGGCGTACAATTATAATGGAGGTTAAAACCAATGGCTAAGATAATCATGAAAACTCCGCTGGTCGAAATGGACGGCGACGAGATGACAAGAATCCTCTGGCAGTGGATCAAGGAAACTCTCCTCGAACCATATGTAGAGCTGAATACCGAATACTACGACCTCGGTCTCAAGCACAGAGAAGAGACAAAGGATCAGGTAACTCTTGATTCTGCTGAGGCTACAAAGAAGTACGGCGTTGCTGTAAAGTGTGCAACTATCACTCCTAACGCAGCAAGAATGCCTGAGTACAACCTTACTCAGATGTGGAAGTCGCCTAACGGAACTATCCGTGCAGCTCTTGATGGTACTGTATTCCGTACACCTATCATCGTTAAGGGAATCGAGCCATACATCCCAACATGGACAAAGCCTATCACTATCGCTCGTCACGCTTACGGCGATGTTTACAAGAACACAGAAATGCGTGTGGCTAAGGGCAGCAAGGCTGAACTGGTCGTAACTGACAAGGACGGCAACGAGACCCGTGAACTCATCCACGATTTCACAAAGTGCGACGGTATAATCCAGGGACTCCACAACCTCGACGATTCTATCGCAGGTTTCGCAAGAGCCTGCCTTAACTACGGTCTTGACCTGAAGCAGGACGTTTGGTTCGCTTCCAAGGATACTATCTCAAAGAAGTACGACCACCGCTTCAAGGATATCTTCCAGGAGATATACGACAACGAGTACAAGGATAAGTACGAAGCAGCAGGCATCGAGTACTTCTACACTCTCATCGATGACGCAGTAGCAAGAGTTATCCGTTCAAACGGCGGCTACATCTGGGCTTGCAAGAACTATGACGGTGACGTTATGTCAGACATGGTTTCTACAGCTTACGGCAGCCTTGCTATGATGACTTCTGTTCTCGTTTCACCTGACGGTATATACGAGTATGAAGCTGCACATGGTACTGTTCAGCGTCACTACTACAAGTACCTCAAGGGCGAGGAGACATCCACAAACTCTGTTGCTACTATCTTTGCATGGAGCGGCGCACTCCGCAAGAGAGGCGAGCTTGACAATACTCCTGAGCTCTGCGACTTTGCAGATAAGCTTGAAAAGGCTACTATACAGACAATCGAGGAAGGTGTAATGACAGGTGATCTCTACCTCATCTCCAAGCTTGACAATAAGAAAAAGGTGGATTCTAAGACTTTCCTTGATGAGATAAGGACAAGACTTGATAAACTTATGTAATTAAGAGAGGACTTATCAAGATGTCAAAGAACTCAATATCTAATTCTGTAATAAGGCGTCTGCCAAGATATTACCGTTTTCTGGGCGAACTGGAAAACAACGGCTATGTCCGCATTTCTTCAAGAGAACTCTCTGAAAAGATGGGGCTTACTGCATCTCAGATACGTCAGGATTTCAACTGTTTCGGAGAATTCGGACAGCAGGGCTACGGCTATAATGTCAGCGATCTGAGATTCGAGATAGGCAAGATCCTCGGACTTAACGTGCAGACACCAATGATACTCCTGGGCGCAGGAAATCTCGGTACAGCTATTGCATCACATATTGACTTCAAGAACAAAGGCTTTGACCTGATAGGAGCTTTCGATTCTAATCCCGAGCTGGTCGGCAAAAAGATCGGCAGTCTTTCAGTCCGTGATATATCCGAGCTGGAAAAATTCTGCAGTGAGAATAAGCCTGTAGCGGCAATTCTCTGTATACCGATGTCAGCAGCCGAAAAAATGGTAGATACCCTTATAAGCTGCGGTATCAAGGCGTTCTGGAATTTCACTCATTACGATATCAGGATCAATCACGAAAATGTTGCTGTTGAGAATGTTCACCTCGGAGACAGCCTTACAACACTGTCATACGGTCTGAACACTCTTATCAATCCACCATCGGATGACGAATAAATTTAAAAAATGCCGCAGATAATGTCTGCGGCATTTTAATAGAGAAAATGTGAATTATTTGTCAAAGTTTTTGAGCGATATATATAATTCGGCATTTTTATATTCCTGAATTATATGATAAGAATTAAGCTGTATCCCGAATATCAGAGGGATAAATTGCTGAAGCGGATCGTTTTCTGTCTGCTTCAAATGTCAAAAATCCCGTTTAATATCGCATTTTGCGGTTATTTGTAAGTCAATTGCAACAAAATTTGTTCGCCCACGTCCTAAATATATAGCACATATCAAATCGTAATATACAAAGTAATATATCATAACAATTCATATGCCTTTCGGGACTGTGAAATGATTGTTAATTATATATCAATATCTGAATAGCGATATTCTGAAACTGAATTTGAATTTATGACGGTTTTACGGTATACTTATATGTGAGGTGCTGCGGATGTACGCTGCGCCGTTAACTTAAAGCAACAATTATTAATGGAGTGGATGTAAATGAATTACCGTATCGAACACGATTCTATGGGCGAGGTAAAGGTGCCTGCCGATAAGTACTGGGGCTGCTCAGACTGAGCGAAGCCACGAGAATTTCCTTATCGGTGTGGGTATCGAGACCATGCCGAGAGAGATCACTCATGCATTCGGTATCCTGAAAAAAGCAGCTGCAATGGCTAACCATGAAGTCAAGCCCGAAAGGATGACTGACGAGAAGCTTTCAGCTATTTCTCAGGCCTGCGATGAGGTCATCAGCGGCTCCCTGAACGATCATTTCCCACTGGTGGTATGGCAGACAGGCAGCGGTACTCAGTCCAATATGAATGCTAATGAGGTCATCGCAAACCGTGGAAACGAGATAGCAGGCTCAAAGCTGCTTCATCCTAACGATGATATCAACATGAGCCAGTCTTCAAATGATACTTTTCCCACAGCTATGCACATCGCAGCTGTTACAGCCATCGAGGATAAGGTGGTTCCTGCCATCGATGTACTGGTCGAGACCTTCAAGCGCCTCGAAGCTGAGAATGAAGGCATCGTAAAGAGCGGACGTACCCATCTTCAGGACGCTACACCTATCAGTTTCTCACAGGAGATCAGCGGCTGGAGAAGTTCACTTGAAAAGGACAGGAAGCTGCTCCTCATAGCTTCTGATGAGCTGAAGGAACTTGCTCTCGGCGGAACAGCAGTTGGTACAGGACTTAACGCTCCTGATGGATTTGCTGAAAAGGCTGCTGAGGCTGTAAGCAAACTCACAGGCAAAAAATTCATTACATCCCCTAATAAATTCCATTCTCTTACATCCAAGGACGAAATAGTATTTGCACACGGCGCTCTCAAGGCTCTTGCAGCTGACATGATGAAGATAGCCAACGATGTCAGATGGCTTGCATCCGGTCCGAGAGTCGGTATCGGCGAGATCACCATCCCAGCCAACGAGCCGGGTTCATCCATTATGCCGGGCAAGGTCAATCCGACACAGTGCGAACAGGTAACTATGGTGGCTGTACAGGTAATTGGCAATGACGTAGCTGTAGGCATGGCTGCTTCACAGGGCAACTTCGAGCTCAATGTGTTCATGCCTGTATGCGCATACAATTTCCTCCAGTCTGCTCGACTTCTTGCTGAATCAATTCTTTCATTCAACAAGAACTGCGCTGTAGGCATCAAAGCTAACAAGGAGAAAATGCACAGCAATCTCCATAATTCACTTATGCTTGTCACAGCTCTCAATCCTTATATCGGTTACGAGAATGCTGCAAAGACAGCTAAAAAAGCGTTCAACGACAATATTTCCCTGAAGGAAGCCTGCGTAGAGCTGGGATTCCTTACAGCAGAAAAATTTGATGAAGTCTTCCATCCGGAAGAAATGGTCTGATAAATCAACGAAAGGAAGCGTACTATGGAAACTTTCACTTACTATCCCGGCTGTACGCTGAGAACTAAGGCAAAGGATCTTGACACTTATGCAAGATCCTCAGCCGAGGCTCTTGGTATCTCCCTCGTGGAGCCTGCTGACTGGCAGTGCTGCGGAGGCGCATACACCACAGCCAAGGATGAGATAGCGACAAAACTGTCAGCTGTCAGAACTCTCAATGCCGCAAAGGAAAGCGGTACAGCACTGGTAACAGTCTGTTCAGCCTGTCATAATGTTATAAAGCAGACTAACTATGACATCTCTAACAACGATGACATGGCCATGAAGGTGAACAACTACCTTAAACTTTCCGAACCCTACAGCGGCGAGACCACTGTTTATCACTATCTGGAGCTTCTCCGTGACGTGGTGGGCTTTGATAAGCTGAAGGAAAAGGTAGTGAATCCTTTCAAGGGCAAGAAGATCGCTGCTTACTACGGATGTCTTCTGCTTCGCCCTTCAAAGGCTCTTGCTATGGACGATCCCGAGAATCCTACCATTATGGAGGATTTCATCAAGGCCATCGGCGGAACTCCTGTTATATACGCCCAGAGAAACGAATGCTGCGGCGGATATATCACTATGGAGGACAAGGCTCAGGCTGCAAAGAGAAGCGGAGCTGTTATGGATTCCGCCAAGGATCAGGGTGCTGATATGGTGATAACTGCCTGTCCTCTCTGCCTTTACAACCTCAGAAAGAACTCAGGCTCGGATCTGCCTGTTTACTACTTCACAGAACTTCTTGCCGAAGCCCTCGGCTTAAAGGAGGCAAACAATGAATAAAAATCTTCAGGAACAGATAATCCGTTCCAGCGGCGTAAACGTGCTGAAATGTATGCGCTGCGGAAAATGTTCGGGAACCTGTCCTTCATACGGAGAGATGGAGTACCATCCTCATCAGTTCGTATATATGGTGGAAAGGGGAGAGATCGAACCCCTTCTCAAGTCCGAGTCACTTTACAAGTGCCTGACCTGTTTTGCCTGCGTGGAAAGATGTCCCCGTAATGTAGAGCCTGCAAAGGTAGTGGAAGCAGTCCGCCTTGCAGCTGTACGTCAGCAGGGCAACAACCACCTGACACCTGTGCAGATCCCCGATATGCTGGATGATGACCTCCCACAGCAGGCTATCGTTACAGCATTCAGAAAGTATACTAAGTAAGGAGGAGATAAACTATGCAGAGAATAGGTGTATTTGTCTGTCATTGCGGTACCAATATCGCCGCTACGGTAGACGTTAAAGCAGTAGCCGAAGCCCTCGGCCACGAACCCGGCGTAGTCATATCTCAGGACTACCAGTATATGTGTTCCGAATCGGGACAGAACCTCGTTAAGAATTCCATAAAGGAGCATAACCTTACAGGTGTAGTAGTATGTTCATGTTCACCTCGTATGCATGAGAATACCTTCCGTAAGGCAGCCGCAGCAGCAGGCCTGAACTCCTACATGGTTGAGATCGCAAACATCCGTGAGCAGTGTTCATGGATACACAAGGACATCGCTACAGCTACAGAAAAGGCTATTATCCTCGGCAAGGCAGCAGTTGCAAAGGTACATCTCAACACTCCTCTTACAGCAGGAGAGAGTCCCGTAGTAAAGAGAGCCCTCGTTATCGGCGGCGGTATCGCAGGTATTCAGACTGCTCTTGATATCGCTGAGGCAGGCTTCGATGTAGATATCGTTGAGAAGAATCCTACCATCGGCGGTAAGATGGCTCAGATCGACAAGACTTTCCCGACACTTGACTGTGCCGCTTGTATCCTCACACCTAAGATGGTTGAGGCTTCACAGAACGAGAAGATACATATCCATTCATTCAGCGAAGTTGCCGATGTAAAGGGATTTGTGGGCAACTTCACAGTCAAGATAAAGAAGAAGGCACGTTTCGTTGACGAGACAAAGTGTACAGGCTGCGGTCTGTGTACGGAAAAGTGCCCCATGAAGAAGGTTCCTAATGAGTTCAACATGGGTCTCGACAACAGAACAGCTATCTACATCCCGTTTGCTCAGGCTGTACCGAAGGTCGCTACTATTGACCCGAACTACTGCATGATGCTGAAGAACGGCAAGTGCGGCGTATGTTCAAAGGTTTGTTCAGTGGGTGCTATCGACTACAAGCAGGAAGACCGCATTATCGAAGAAAAGTACGGCGCTATCGTAGTTGCAACAGGCTTCAATCCTATCAAGCTTGACAAGTACGATGAATTCGCATACAATCAGTGTGCTGACGTTGTAACTTCACTTGAACTTGAAAGACTGATGAATGCCGCAGGTCCTAATGGCGGTACACTTCTCCGTCCTTCCGACAAGACTCATCCTCACACCATTGTATTCGTACAGTGTGTAGGTTCAAGATGCGATGACAGCAAGGGCAAGCCTTACTGTTCAAAGATATGCTGTATGTACACAGCTAAACACGCTATGCTCATCCGTGAAAAGTATCCTGATACCGAGGTTTACGTATTCTACATCGATGTGCGTACTCCCGGCAAGAACTTCGATGAATTCTACCGCCGTGCAGTTGAGCAGTACAATGTTCACTACATCAAGGGAATGGTCGGCAAGGTAACTCCAAAGTCCGACGGAAAGATCGATGTTCAGGCATCAGACCTTCTTGCTAACGAGCAGCTCCACATCAACGCTGATATGGTAGTTCTTGCAGCAGCAATCGAGCCTGACAAGACAGCTCGTCCTCTTGCAACAATGCTCACAACTCAGATGGATACCAACGACTTCTTCACTGAAGCACATCCTAAGCTTCGTCCTGTAGAAAGCGCTACAGCAGGAATTTTCCTGTCAGGTGCCTGTCAGGGACCAAAGGATATCCCTGAAACTGTCGCTCAGGCAAGTGCCGCAGCTGCAAAGGCTATCGGACTTCTCTGCAAGAACAGCATCACCTGCAACCCCTGTGTTGCTCACTCAAATGAGCTCATGTGCAATGGCTGTTCTTCATGCGAAAAGGTTTGTCCTTACGGAGCTATCACATACGTGGACAAGGAATTCAGAATGCCTGACAGAACTACTGCAATACGCAGAGTCGCAAGCGTCAATCCTGCTGTTTGTCAGGGATGCGGTGCTTGTACAGTTGCTTGTCCGTCAGGCGCTATGGATCTCAACGGATTCTCTAACAGTCAGATTATGGCGGAGGTTGACGCAATATGCAAGTAAATGAAAATAAAGAATTCGAGCCTGTTATCGTTGCATTCTGCTGTAACTGGTGTTCATACGCAGGTGCCGATCTTTCGGGTACAAACAGACTCAATTATCCTACAAATGTAAAGATCATCAGAGTTCCCTGTTCATGCAGAGTAAACCCTATGTTCATTCTCAGAGCCTTTCAGAGAGGCGCTGACGGAGTTATCATATGCGGCTGCCACCCCGGCGACTGTCATTACACATCCGGCAACTACTACGCAAGAAGAAGGATCACACTTCTCTACTCTATGCTGGACTATCTCGGAATCGAAAGAAACCGTACCCGTCTTGAGTGGGTATCAGCAGCAGAGGGTGCTAAGTTTGCTGAAACTATGCAGAAGTTCACAGCTGATGTCAAGAAGCTTGGACCTAACCGCAGATTGGAGGATTTACGATGCAGGAAGCAATGATAAAAAGAGCAAAAGAGCTGCTTGCTGACGGCAGCGTGAACCGTGTTATAGGCTGGAAGCGTGGAGAATTCGTATACGACGTAACTCCTGCTGTATTCGACAGCGCAGAGGAACTTGACGCTGATTTCGTTTACGACGATTTCACAGCTGCAAACGTTTCAAAGTATCTCATCAAGGAGACCAAGAAAGAGGGAAAGATCCTGGCATTTCTGAAGCCCTGTGATACATACAGCTTCAATCAGCTTATCAAGGAACACAGAATTGTACGTGAGAACGTTTATGTTATCGGTATCCCCGGCGGTCCAAAGCTTGACGCAGAAAAGATAAAGGCAAAGGGGATCACAGGCATTCTCGGTGCAAAGAACGACAACGGCACACTGCGCATAGAGACTCTCTACGGCGAGGAGACAATGCCTTACTACGAAGCTGTAAGCGTAAAGTGCGAGAGCTGCAAGAGCAAGAAGCACATGGTCTACGATGAGCTTATGGGAGAGGAAGGTGACATCCTCCAGTCAAACCGTTTCGATATGGTAGAGAAGCTGGAGAATATGACTGCTCAGGAAAGATACGATTTCTGGAGAGAGCAGCTTTCAAAGTGCATCAGATGCAATGCGTGCAGAAATGTCTGTCCTGCTTGTTCCTGCGAAAAGTGCATATTCGATAACCCTGATTCGGGATTTGAGAACAAGGCTGCTGTGGACAGCTTCGAGGAGAATATGTTCCACATCATCCGTGCATTCCACGTAGCAGGAAGATGTACAGACTGCGGCGAGTGTTCAAGAGTTTGCCCTCAGAACATCCCGCTCCACCTCCTTAACCGCAAATTCATCAAGGACATCAACAGCCTTTACGGTGAATATCAGGCAGGCGAGGACACTACATCAAGAGCTCCTCTTACAAATTATACAACTGACGACTGCGAGCCGTCCATAGTACACGAAAGGGGAGTTGAATAATGCTTAAAATATCAAAATCAAAGCTTAATGAGCTTTTCGATGCTGTTTCAGCAAAGCAGGCTCTCTATCTTCCCGTAGACAGAAACGACGGTGCTGCCGAGTATAAGAAGTACGAAAGCGGCATGACTATGAGCAGCGCTCTCAATACAGTCCGCAGCGCTAAGGATTTCTTCTTCCCTCAGACCGAGAATCTTGTGGATTTCAAGATGGAGGGCAAAAACATCGAAGTCATTGATGTACGTGAAGAATCCGAGAATTTTGTTATATTCGGCGTACGTGCCTGCGATGCGAGAAGCTTCACTATCCTCGATAAGGTATTCCTTGCCGAGCCTGTTGACAGCTACTACAAGAACAGACGTGACCACGGCACAGTTGTGACTATGGCTTGTACACGTCCTGCCGAGACCTGCTTCTGCAAGACATTCGGCATTGACCCGACTGTACCCGAGGGAGATGCAGCCTGTTTCGATGACGGCGAGAATATCTTCTTCCTTGCAAACAACGACAAGGGTCTGGCATTCATAGATTCCATCGCTTCTCTTCTTGAAGAAGGCGATGCAGCAAAGCTTTGCGAGGTCCAGGAAAAGGCAAGAGCAATTATGGAAAAGCTTCCTCTTGCAAAGCTCAGCACCGAGAATTTCGGCGGCGACAAGCTCAACGAGTACTTCAACTCAGAGAAATGGGCTGACCTTTCCGAAGCTTGTCTGGGATGCGGCACCTGTACATTCGTTTGTCCGACCTGCCAGTGCTACGATATCAAGGACTTCAACACAGGCCACGGTATCAAGCGTTTCCGCTGCTGGGATTCATGTATGTACTCAGACTTTACCAAGATGGCTCACGGCAACCCGAGACTTACTCAGCTTGAGCGTTTCCGTCAGCGCTTCATGCATAAGCTGGTGTATTTCCCGGCAAACAATAACGGCGAATTCGGCTGCGTAGGATGCGGAAGATGTCTTTCCAAGTGCCCTATCTCCATGAATATCGTCAAGGTAATGAAAGCATTGGAGGTAAAGTGATGAATAACGATACATTGATCCCTTACATCGGTGTAGTTACCGATATCAGACAGGATACCCCCGATGTAAAGACATTCAGGGTAGTATCCCCCGAAGGAGGAAAGGTTTTCGAGCATATGCCCGGCCAGTGCGCAATGCTTTCCATCCCCGGAGTCGGCGAGGCTATGTTCTCTATCACTTCTTCTCCTACAAATAAAGAATTCATGGAATTCAGCATAAAGAAGTGCGGATGCCTTACAAACTGGCTCCACGCCATGGACGTAGGCCAGCAGATAACTATCCGTGGACCTTACGGCAACGCTTTCCCTGTTGAGACTGAGCTGAAGGGCAAGGACCTCCTGTTCATCGCAGGCGGTATAGGTCTCGCACCGCTCCGCTCCGTTATCAACTATGTCCGTGACAACAGAGCAAACTACGGCGATGTACAGGTAGTTTACGGCTCACGTTCAAAGGATGACCTGGTCGACTATCAGGAAATAATCGACGAATGGATGGCTGACCCGAATATCGAGGTAAACCTGACTATCGACAATCCTCAGGAGGGCTGGGACGGTCATGTGGGATTCGTTCCTAACTATGTCAAGGAGCTTCAGCCTTCTACAAGCAAGACTGTTCTTGTCTGCGGACCTCCTATTATGATAAAATTCACCCTTGCAGGCCTCAAGGAGCTGGGCTTCACTGAGACACAGGTGTATACAACTATGGAGCTTCGCATGAAGTGCGGCGTAGGCAAGTGCGGAAGATGCAACATCGGTAACAAGTACGTCTGCAAGGACGGCCCTGTTTTCCGTTTCGATCAGCTTGACGAACTGCCTGATGAGTATTAAGGAGGATAATTTCGCATGGAAAATATGTTAAATGTTTACCTGTTCGGTAAGAAGTACGAAGTACCTGCAGGTCTTACAATAATGACAGCAATGGAATATGCAGGCTATGAGCTCGTAAGAGGATGCGGATGCCGTAACGGTTTCTGCGGTGCCTGCGCTACCATTTACAGAATAAAAGGCGAGGTAGAGCTTCACGGATGTCTCGCCTGTCAGACAGAGGTACAGGAGGGTATGTACGTTGCTACACTGCCTTTCTTCCCGCTGGAAAAGAGAGTTTACAACATCGAGGAGATAAAGCCCAATCAGCAGATCATGATGCAGCTTTACCCCGAGATCTACAGCTGTATCGGCTGTAACGCCTGCACTAAGGCTTGTACTCAGGAACTGAATGTTATGCAGTATATCGCATACGCTCAGAGAGGCGAGTACGAGAAGTGCGCTGAGGAAAGCTTCGACTGCGTAATGTGCGGCGTATGTTCATCACGCTGCCCTGCCGGTATCTCACACCCACAGGTAGCTATGCTTGCAAGACGTCTCAACGGCAAGTACATCGCTCCCGAGTGCGGACACCTCAGTGACCGTGTAAACGAGATCAACGAGGGTATTTTCGATGAGAAGATCGCAGAACTCATGTCCAAGGCCGTTACAAATGTTGACGAGCTGAAGGAAATGTACAACAACCGTGAGATCGAGAAGTAAGGGAGGAGAGCGCATATGTACAAAATAGAAAAACTTAACGAGCTTGCAAAGGTCGTTGCAGCTAACAGAGCTGAAAATGCTGCTCTTGAACCAAGAAGAATGACTGCTGAGGAAAAGGATACTCTCCTTGCTCATTTTCATCCCGACTACAAGGAAGGGGAATTCAGCATTCTCGCAGCCGGCGTGAACAAGGGCGACAAGGTCCCCACACAGCTTGCTGACCTGTTACAGGGAAAGAGCCGTATAAGCGCAGCTGACGTAGATCTTTCCTCACCTGATTACGATACAGACGTACTCATCATCGGCGGCGGCGGTGCAGGTGCATCAGCTGCTATCGAAGCTGATGAGGCAGGCGCCAAGGCTATGATCGTTACAAAGCTTCGTATCGGTGACGCTAACACAATGATGGCTGAGGGCGGCATCCAGGCTGCTGACAAGCCTAACGATTCTCCTGCTATCCACTTCATTGACGCTTTCGGCGGCGGACATTTCGCAGCTAAGCCTGAACTGGTAGCAAAGCTTGTAACAAAGGCTCCTGAGGCTATCCAGTGGCTCAACAAGCTTGGTGTTGAGTTTGACAAGGAAGCAGACGGCACAATGGTAACAACTCACGGCGGCGGTACTTCCAGAAAGCGTATGCACGCTGCAAAGGACTACTCAGGCGCAGAGATCATGCGTACTCTCCGTGATGAAGTTATAAACAGAGGAATACCTGTTGTAGACTTTACAGCTGCTGTTGAGATCATCCTCGACGAAAACGGCAAGGCTGCCGGTGCAGTTCTCATGAACATGGAGACAAAGGAACTCCTCGTTGCAAGAGCAAAGGTAGTTATCATCGCTACAGGCGGTGCAGGACGTCTCCACTATCAGGGATTCCCCACATCCAACCACTACGGCGCAACAGCTGACGGTCTTATCCTTGGCTACAGAGTCGGTGCAAGCCTTCTTTATGCTGATACTCTCCAGTATCATCCGACAGGTACAGGCTATCCTGAGCAGATCTTCGGCGCTCTCGTTACCGAGAAGGTTCGTTCACTTGGCGCTAAGCTGGTAAATATCGACGGCGAAGTATTCATGCATCCCCTTGAGACCCGTGACGTAACAGCTGCATCCATCATCCGTGAGTGCACAGAGCGTGACAAGGGCATCGAGACAAACCTGGGCAAGGCTATCTGGCTTGATACTCCTATGATCGAGCTTATCCACGGCGAGGGCACTATCGAGAAGCGCATTCCTGCTATGATGAGAATGTTCGGCAAGTACGGCATCGATATCCGCAAGGAGCCTATCCTCGTTTATCCTACTCTCCACTACCAGAACGGCGGTCTGAATATCACAGACAAGTGCGAGACTGACGTAGAGAATCTTTACGCAGCAGGCGAGGTTGCAGGCGGTATCCACGGCAGAAACCGTCTTATGGGCAACTCACTCCTTGACGTTATCGTATTCGGCAGAAACGCTGGTATCCACGCAGCTGCAAAGGCAAAGGAAACAGCAGTTCCCGGAAAGCTGACTCTCTCACATATCGAGAAGTTTAACAAGGAACTCAATGAGGCAGGCTGTGCAACAGATACACCATCACCTATGTTGCTTCCTCACTACGCAAGAAAAAGCAAATAATTCTATCGGGACGCTAAATGCGTCCCGTAAGTGTGTCCAAATATAATAAGAAAGAAAAGTGATCAATAATGGATTTTTTTAACGGTATTCTTTCGATCCACGGCGTTGGCTTTCTGATGATATCGGTTATCGCCATTGCCGCTCTCGGATACATCCTCGGAAGAATCACTATCAAAGGCGTTTCCCTTGGCACAGCAGGTGTATTTATCGTTGCACTGCTTTACGGCTGCGTTTTTTACAAGCAGCTTTCAGACGAGATAAACACTGACTTCGTTACTAATGCATTAAAGATTGTCGATAATCTTGGCCTGATACTTTTTGTTACGGCTGTAGGATTCATCGCAGGACCTAATTTCTTTGCCAACTTCAAGAAGAACTTCAAATCATACGTATTGCTTGCTATAATCATCATTTTCAGCGGCGGACTCGTCTGCGCAGGCTGCATACTGGTCGGCAGAAACTTCACTGACCTCCAGAGCGACGAATTCACAGCAATGCTGACAGGTATTCTCTCAGGCGCACTTACAAGTACTCCGGGATTCTCCGCAGCTAAGGATGCTGTAGGCAGTGACCACCTCCAGAGCATTGTTTCTGTTGGCTACGCTATCGCTTACATCTTCGGCGTTATCGGTGTTGTACTCTTTGTCCAGATCATCCCTAAGATCATGAAGGCTGACATGGCTCACGAAAGAGAGCTCCTTGCTCCTACAGGCAGTAAAAAGTCAGAGAAGTCCAAGAAGATGGGCGGAATGCTTGAAATGGACGATTTCGGCATCATGCCATTCTCACTTGCAGCAGCTCTCGGAATCATCATAGGTTCGTTCAAGTTCGGCAATTTCTCACTTTCGACTACAGGCGGATGCCTCCTCGTTTCACTTATTTTCGGCCATTTCGGACACTTCGGCAAGTTCTCCGTAACTCCGAAGGACACCACACTCAAGGTTTTCCGTGAGCTCGGACTTATGTTCTTCCTCATCGGAGCAGGTGTATCAGGCGGTGCAAAGTTCGTGCAGTACTTCGATGCTGTATACTTCCTCTACGGAATGATAATGACCATCGTACCAATGATACTGGGCTTCCTCTTTGCGAAGTACGTGCTGAAGCTGAGCCTCCTCAACAATCTCGGCTCTATCACAGGCGGTATGACATCCACACCTGCCCTCGGTACACTCATCAGCACAGCAGGCACAGAGAACGTTGCATCAGCATATGCGGCAACTTATCCTGTAGCACTTATTTCTGTAGTGCTTGTATCGCAGTTCCTGATAATACTGTTCAAGTAAAACAATATCGCTCTCCTTGTGAGGGCGATTTTTGTTTATTGGTACAAAATTGAAAGTGAACTGAATCTTTTTGGGCTGTTAAGAGCACTTATTAATATAGGCAACACCTCACAAAGCTTGTGCTGAAGATGCGCCGACAGATTTTTTCGTCAGATTGTATAGAAATTCCGCAGGCATACTATCGTATGTCAAGGGATTTCTGTGCAAGATGACGGAAAATATGTCCGCAGATTCAGTGCAAAGCCGTCAGGCGGGCTTTGTGCGGTGTTGCCTATAGAAAGGAGTATCATCTATGAAACGTATCACAGCAATTATATTTTCACTCACCATTTTACTCAATGCCTCATCATGCAGGCAGAACAGCCCGACAAGTTCCGTCAGTGAAACCTCGTCACCGGTGACCATGGAAGTATCCGAACCCATCAGCCTGACCAATCACATGACCGAAAATGAACGCAGTAAAATTACTGTCGGAGATCTTACGGTTTTCGATCATATGCAGGGTATCGATAAGGAAATAACTATCCCTGACGGCGTCTGCCTTGAAATATGGAGCGCTGACAATTTTGCGGACCACTTGAAACATTTCCGTGAAAAGAATCCTGACATGAGTTATGTAACTGATGAGGAGATCGAGCAAAATATCGAATACTGGTCAAACGAACCTGCTGATGGGAGCAAAACGATAAATTCAGCTTTTGTTGACGGTGAATATATCCAGCTGTCTCAGATTCCTGAACTTGATTATGACGGCGGAGAACTGACTGTTTACAAAAAGCCTCCCTGTTATACTGTTTTCAATGAAGAAGGAGCAATATATCTTGATTCCGATGGAAACGAAATAACTGAAGAAGACTACAACAAATTATACGAGGAATTCAAAAACGGAGATCCACAGATCACATTCGCTGATTTTGAAGAGTTCAAGCCTTTTCTTCATGAATCCTGCGAAATCGACGGAAAAATAATGGATTATACCGCCGAGGAGGTTGAGGATAATTATAAGAAAAATGTTGCCATATGGGAAGCAGTCATAGATCAGTCCTATAAGAAAATAGAATATGGAACGACGGAAAAATATTTAGAACAGATCAACTGCGAATCAACAAACACATGGGAGATCGACTGTGACAAAATTGAGGAGATCGCTCCATTTGTCCGTGAATACAGCATCTACGACGAGCAGCTTGACAGCAGTTTCACTGTTCATGTGACTCTGCCCCCTGATTTTTCTCCCGGCAATTTTTATCCTGCCTACGTACTGACCGACGGTGTATGGAGATTCAACAACTGTGCGGATATGCGAAAGGCTATGGAGGAGGGAAGTGCTGACGATGTTATACTTGTCAGCATCGGCTTTGACTATTCAATGGACGGCACCGACGACACAAACCGTGTTCACTTCTACAGTGACAAATCCGAAGAATTCCTCAGCTTCATCACCGATGACCTGATGCCGTATCTGGGCGAGGAGTACAACATCGACTTCGGAAATTCCACGCTGTACGGTCACTCACTTGGCGGTACTTTCGCACACTATGCTGCATTCAACTCAGATAAATTCGAGAATCAGCCGTTCCATAACTACATAATCGGAAGTCCCGTTTTCTGGTCTCCCGGATTTCTTCCCTATGTGGATCAGGATGAAGTTCTGAATGAATACGGCTACTTTGACCGAAATGAAAGCTGTGACAAGAGAATCTTTATCTGCGGCGGAGCTGATGAAGACCCCCGTTTATGAGGAATACTACGGAGATAACGATTCCACACTTGAAGGAATACAGCACCTTAAAGAAAGACTCGATTCTCACGGTGCAGACGTGGAATGCAAGATCTATCCCGATTCGGCACATTATCAGTTCATACCCGAAATGCTGACGGAAATGCTTATAAAGTTTTATCCGCCTGTCGAATAATATTCACAATTATGATTGACATATTTAATGCATTATGTTATAATTGACGTACAGCTTTGCTGTTATCATGATTGAAAAGAGGTATTATTATGGCAGATGTTCAGAGAGGCAAACTCATTTTAGGCGGTCACGAATTTGCAGTCAAGGACTGCGACATGACCTATATCAGTTTATTTGATAATGACGAGGATATCGACGAGGAAAGAGAAATTATTACTAAAACTCTTTCCATGGATGTATGGTTTGAAGAAGGCGAATTCGGCGATGAAGAAGTTAGTCCCGAGATCATCATAAACGAATTTGCCACAGGTAAAGAAGATCTCGAAGACATCATCGGCATGGAATTTGAAGTCAAGGACGTTGAGGAAGCCGATGAGAGAGAAGACACAATGTACATTTTCGAGCACGAACCGCTGATCAATTATAAATGGAATATAATAGGCATGGAAGGCGAACTCCTTCACGTTAAAATAAGCGGAAAGGCTATCACCGACGGTTACTCCGATCCTGAACAGACTGCTGATTTTGAAGGCGAATTCTGGCTCAATGTAAAAGAATGATCCGAGCGCTCCCTTTGAGTAATACATGGGGAGCGTTATTTTCTGCTAACAGCTATTTAGATAATTATCAAAATACCACTTGACAAAATCAGACTGTTGTGGTATATTATATTTAGACGGATATCTAAATACTCCGTCCAAATTAATACCTGGTATTTAGACGTTTATCAAAATAACATTGTTCACTTTTCAAAGGAGGACTATCATGGAAAATATCAGATTCACAAATACTGCATTTGCAGCGATCGGATTACAGGCAATACTGGTCATCGCTCTTGTAGCGGCTCGTCTCTCTTATCTGGAAGAAGAAAACAAAACAGCCGTTTGAGCTTTATCTCATCGGTGCGGTCACATTTTTTGTGTCGGCGATGGTTCTGGAGAATATCCCGAAAGTGCTGATTTTGAGTTTGCCCGCAATAAAAAACAGCCCTGTCCTTACTACTGTTGTTGCCTCAGTATTTGCAGGACTTTTCGAGGAAACAGGCCGATTTATTGCCTTCAGGACTGCCATGAAAAAGAATCATGACAAGAAAAACGCCATCAGCTACGGAATCGGTCACGGCGGATTTGAAGCACTTTTCCTTATTCTTTCAACGGCTATCACTTACATCGTTATGGGCATCATGATAAACTCGGGCAATACCGAAAAGATCACAGCAGATATGGACGAAGCCACAATAGCCCTCGCAACTGAACAGCTGAAAGCTGTATCCGCTTCTACTTTTTCTTCAGTACTTCCGGCAGTTTTCGAGCGGATATCCGCTATGACGTTCCATATATCATGCTCTGTTCTTGTATTTGCAGCTGCCAAGAACAAGAAGTACATCATGCTTTATCCGATTGCAATACTTCTTCACTTCGGATATGATATGCTTTCAGCACTTTATCTGACCAAAACAGTAACAGCAATACAGATGGAAATAATTTATGCATCGGCAGCATTCGTCATTGCAGCAGCGGTTTATTGCTTCTACAAAAAATTACCGCAGGAGGTGATGGACAGTGAAAGACGTCTGGAATGCAATGTCTGACCCCACAAGGCGGCAGATACTTACTTTGCTTCAGAAAACCGATATGACAGCAGGGGAAATAGGCGAGCAATTCGATGTTTCGGGAGCGACTATCTCTCACCATCTGAAGATACTGCGTGAGGCAGGACTTATAATCTCAACAAAGGAAAAACAAACCATAACATACAGTCTGAACACTACGGTGTTTCAGGACTTTCTTAAAGGAATTGCCGATATGTTCGGCGGAAAAGGAGAATTAAAATGACTAAAACATTCAAGAGGGTATTCCTCATAACAATTGCCGTATCACTGATAAATCTCATCGCATCTATTTTGTTTCTGCTGAAATTGCCCGATATTGTTCCCGTGAACTTCAACTTTGATTTTGTTTGCGACAGGGTCGGCTCAAAGTGGAACGGAATTTTCCCGTCAATCATTCTGCTGTTTGTAGCTTTCATGTTCTATCTTAGTGAGCGTAAAGGCAAAAACGCCGAAAAAAACAGCAAGCCGATGACAGTAACATTACTGATAACAGAATTAATCATCGTAGCTGTGAACTGGTTCTTTCTTGGACTGATGAGCAGCGGCGCAGATGTCGGTGACAGAATTAAAACAGGATATGACTGGATAATACTGTTTATGTTCAGCTTTTTGTTCATCATTCTCGGCAATTATATGCCTACAGTCCGTCAGAATAAAACTCTCGGATTCAAGATGCCGTGGACTCTCAAAAACGAAAAATGCTGGAATCTCACTCACAGATTCGGAGGAAGACTCATGGTCATCAGCGGTCTTGTTACTCTTGCAATGACAATGGCTGCGAAGATATTTGACATAAGCACCAACTATATAATTATAGTATACGTTGCAGTAATACTTCCCTGTATGCTGATACTTCCGATAATATATGCATACAGCCACAGAAACGACTAAAAAAATAAAGCCATAGTATCCCGATAACGGAAATACTATGGCTTGTTTTTTTGTATTATTCAAGTACAGGCATGAAAGCCAGAGCGCCGATCTCATCAGCCTTAGCCTTAGCCTGAGCGAATGTCATTTCCTCGTCTGTTACGTAGGAGATACCGTCGTCGTGGCTGTATGTACCGCCCAGGTCAACCTCTGTATCAGCAGGTACACGGAAATACCAGCGTGATGTGTAGCTGTCTACGTTCTCGATGAAGCTGTCATCTGATGCGGATTCCCATGTCTGAGAAAGAACAGTGCCTGTGCCCTTTGCAGTCTCGATAACGTCACCGAGAACAGCACTTGCAGTAGGAAGCTTACCTGCGCCTCTGCCGTAGAACATTGTCTGATCCACACCGTCGCCGTATACCAGAACAGCGTTGAATACATCGTTAACGCCTGCCATGATATTGTCGTAGGAAACCAGAGTAGGCATTACACAGGGGAGTATCTTGCCATTGTCAAGCTTGGTAACGCTTGCAACCAGCTTGATAGCGTAGCCGAGAACGTCAGCAGCTTCAACGTCGCAGAGTTCTACCTGAGTGATACCCTTTGTGTAAACGCTCTTAGGATAAACGTGCTTGCCGTAAACGAGGGATGAGATAATGCAGATCTTGCGGCAGGCATCGTGGCCTTCGATATCAGCTGTAGGATCCTTTTCAGCGTAGCCCAGTTCCTGAGCAAGCTTGAGAGCATCAGCAAAAGGCATATTGTCGTTGTACATCTTTGTGAGGATGAAGTTTGTTGTACCGTTGAGGATACCTGCGACTTTAGTGATATCATTTGCAGCCAGGCAGCGGTGAAGGGGACGGATTATCGGAATAGCGCCGCCGACACTTGCTTCAAAGAAGAAGTTGCAGTTATGCTCTTTTGCAGTCTGAAGAAGGATATCGCCTTTCTCAGCAACGAGCTCCTTGTTTGAAGTAGAAACGCTCTTGCCCTTTTCAAGGCAAGCCTTAACGAAAGTGAAAGCAGGCTCAACGCCTCCCATGCACTCAGCAACAGAGGTTACTTCGTCGTCGTTGAGGATATCATTGAAATCCTTGGTGAACTTGTCCTTGTATGGGGAATCAGGGAAGTCTCTGAGATCGAGGATATACTTGATATCCATCTCAGTGCCTGCACGTTTTTCGATGCTCTTCTTATTCTTGTAGAAAAGCTCGACAACACCTGAGCCGACAACACCATGACCTAAAACTGCGAATTTAACTGACATAAAAGAAAACCTCCGTATATTACTCGGCGGACAGTATTTTTGCTTCGAGAACACCGTCGAGTTCGTTTATTTGATCCAGACCGACGAGCTGATCGTCAGCGCTGTTTGAAAGTCTGAGGGAAATATTTACCTGAGCCACACCGTCAACGGGAATGCTCTGATTAAGGGTAAGTATATTCGCATTCAGACTATGCAGAAAAGACAGAGCGTTTGAAAGAACACCGGGGCTGTCGTTGAGCAGAAGGTGAAGATTCACGATTCTGCGTGTGAAAAGCTCCTCGTATGAGAAAACGCTGTCTTTGTACTTATAGTAAGCACTTCTTGAAATACCGACTCTTTTGCAGGCTGAGGCGAAGCTTTTTTCGCCTTTCTGAGCCATAAGCTTCTTTACCTCCAGGACTTTCGTGAACACCTCGGGGAGAATTTTTGAATCGGCAACTATGAGCTGTGATTTATGTTCCATAGAAAAATACCTCTGAAACTTAAATTAAAAACGTCCGTGTGTGATGTACAATTGTACATTACTTAATTACTATATCACTTTTTTGCTCCTTTGTCAAGCGCTGAGACGGGGGATATGTCGGATTTTTGTCGATTTATACATAATAGATAAAATATAGTGCAAACACGTGGAGAATTAAGGGGCGTCGTCTTGTATTATCACGATGATAAGTCAATGGAAAAGGGCACTCCTCTAATGGCGGTACTGATAAAGAAGTTTTGTATGTATTATTGAGCTAGTCATTTTGAAGAAGGATCTTCTCAAATCTGTTTCCCAAGACTATTAATTTTTCCCCTGAGAGGGCGCTCACAGTAATACTACTGGATTTCACATCTTTCGTGGAGCGCCCTCTCAGGGGAAAAATTCTATTAAAAGTCTTTGGAAAAGGGGTTCGGGGAAAGAACCTTTCCTCAGAAAGGTTTTTCCCCGATAAATGCGTATAAAGCTTCTATATGAGTATCACGGTTAAGCGCCCTGCATCATTTTATTCGGCTTCACTCAGGATCTTCTGACGGTACAGCAGTGCGGATTGTTCCTGCTTGTTGTCGCCGTAGCTGTAATAAACATGGCCTGCAAGGGCATCGGGGAGGTACTGCTGTTTCACGTAGTGATTCTTGTAATCGTGGGGATACTTGTAATGCTGTCCCACAACAGCTGCGCCTTTGCCGTCGAAGTGCTTGTTCTGGAGATGCCGTGGGAAGTCGAGAGCGTCACAGCTTCTCAGGTCAGCAATAGCCGCATCTATAGCTGCTTCTGCGCTGTTGGACTTGGGAGCTGTTGCAAGGAGGATTATAGCCTCTGCCAGCGGTATCCTTGCTTCGGGCAAGCCCAGTTGCAATGCGGAATCCACACAGGCTTTGGTGATGGCGATAGCCTGCGGATAGGCGAGACCGATGTCCTCAGCGGCAATGACAAGAAGCCGCCTTGACAGGGAAATGATATCGCCTGCTTCTATCAGACGGGCAGCATAGTGGAGTGCGGCATTTTCGTCAGAGCCACGGATGGATTTTTGTAGTGCCGAAAGAATATCGTAGTGCTGGTCGCCGTCACGGTCATAGCGCATATTGCTGCGCTGAGCGAGAATTTTAAGTGAATCCGCAGTAACAGCGACTTTACCGTCGGAAGCCTCACCGCATACCACTGCAAGTTCGGCAGTGTTCATAGCCTTACGGACATCACCTCCGCAGCTGTAGGCTATCTGCTTAATGATGTCATCGGATGCCTCAACAGCATAGCCGTTTTCCTCAGACATGATACGGAATGCACGGCGTATGGCAGGCATAAGCTGCTCGGCTGAAACAGGTTTGAACTCAAACACTGTGCTTCGGCTGATAACAGCATTGTACACCGAAAAATAGGGATTCTCGGTAGTTGACGCAATAAGGGTGATATCTCCGTTTTCGATATATTCAAGGAGACTCTGCTGCTGCTTTTTGTTCAGATACTGTATCTCGTCAAGGTAGAGGAGAATTCCGTTTTCACTTCCGAATGTGCCGATGTCGGCCACAACATCCTTGATATCGGAAATTGACGCATTGGTGCCGTTGAGCTTGTACAGCGACATACCGCAGTTTTCGGCGATGATTCTGGCAACAGTGGTCTTTCCCACACCTGACGGGCCGTAGAATATCATATTCGGAACTGTACCGCTGTCGATGATACGGCGAAGCGGCTTTCCGTCAGCGAGGATGTGTTCCTGACCGACTACATCGGCAAGGGTTTTAGGGCGAATTTTATCAGCTAAAGGCGCAGACATAGTTTTCCTCCTTATGTATCAAGGTCAAGCACCATAAAGACGTTTGCGTTCAGATCGTCGCAATATCTTTCGGTGAAAGTAAATCCGTTCCGTTTGTAGAGGGATATGGCACGTTTACTTGAGTAGGTAGTACCGAGGTACATTTTCTTGTATTTCTGTTCACGGGCATGGTCAATGGCACTCATCAGCATTTTGTATCCCAGCTTTTTGCCCTGATAGCGGTCACTGAGGTAGAGTCCGCTCAGTTCGCATTTTTCGTCGCCGAGGTGCTTCATAGCTGTCACACCAACGACATTCCCGTTATCTAACAGGCACCACAGATCATCGAAATATCGGGCAATATTATCGTAAAAGCTATTTCGTACCGACTCGCCGAAAGCGTTGCCGGATACAGGGATCATACTGCTGAAAAATCGGCTTACATCGGCTTTCATTTCGTGGCTGTAGGGGAGAAGTGTAACCATTACTTTATCCGCCTTCCGCCGAAAGCATGGAAAGTTCGTGTGCCTTTTTTCACTCTTGCCCCCTGCAATGTCCCTTTCGGAATGACCATTTCATCGCCCGGTTGAAGCACGGTTTCTTTTCCGTCAAGTATTACTGTATACTCCCCCGAAAGACAGACCATGTATTCGTCATAGTCATGGCTATGTTCCTTTGATTCGGAATCTGCCGAATATTCCCAGAAAGCCGCCTGACTGCCGTCATTGCCTGTGTAGTAATATCCTTCGATATGAGGAGTATTCTGCTGATCTGACGGAACTATATTCTTTTCGGATCTCATAAAATCCGGAAAAGTCTCAAGACGAGGTCCCGTTATTATCTCATGAGCGAAATATTTTTCCGTGAAACAGACCTGCTGTTCGATCTCCTCCGCAGTAAAGAACATATCCTCGGGACAGACTACCCATTTTTCCTCAACGTCGTCCGAGCGCCTGATAATGGCGATCATTTTTCCTGTAAACGTATCAACGGGATGATCCACACCGAGGATGTAAGCATCCTGTTCTTCGCCGTCAGGAGCGATGATACCGGCAATATAGCCGTAATTCACGGGATAGACCATATCCTTGTATTTCGGGTGACAGCTGCCGAGAGGGCGGTCAACTGTCACTTTTACTTTTCTTCCTATCACTATACTTTTCTCCTGTGTTTGATTTTTTTCTGCTATTTCTATCTGTGAATGGCCGCCGTTATCTTCATAGACCTTCACAGTATAATGGTACTCATTTTCGCCGTCCCTGACAGTAAAATCAGATGTGCCGTATTTAGAAGCCCTGATCCTTATCATGCTGTTTTTTTCTGTTGTTTTATCATCCATGTTTTTATCTTCGCTATCTGATATAAGCGGGGACCACAAAAAAAGGACGGACAGTAGCTTGTCCGTCCCTTGACATTTATTGATTACTTGTAAAGCGGGAACTTCTCACAGATAGCGTTAACGCCTGCACGGATCTCGTCAGCCTTGTTCTCGAAATCTGTAGCGCAAAGGTAGATGTACTCAGCGATCTTTTCCATTTCCTCTATGCCGAGACCTCTTGTAGTAACAGCAGGTGTACCGATTCTGATACCGCTTGTTACGAATGGCTTTTCAGGGTCATTGTGGATAGCGTTCTTGTTAACTGTGATGTAGACCTCGTCAAGTCTGTGCTCCAGTTCCTTACCTGTGATGTTGAAAGGACGGAGGTCAACCAGCATGAGGTGGTTGTCTGTACCGCCTGAAACCAGGTTGAAGCCTCTCTTAAGGAGACCGTCAGCAAGTGCCTTTGCGTTTGCAACTATTCTCTGCTGATAGTCCTTGAACTCAGGCTTGAGAGCCTCACCGAAGCAAACAGCCTTAGCAGCGATAGTGTGCATCAGAGGGCCGCCCTGTGTGCCCGGGAAGATAGCGGAGTTGATCTTCTTAGCGAGGAACTCGTTATTTGTAAGGATAAGGCCGCCTCTTGGTCCACGGAGAGTCTTGTGAGTTGTAGTTGTTACGATGTCAGCATATGGAACAGGTGACTCGTGGCATCCTGCTGCAACAAGACCTGCAATATGAGCCATATCGACCATAAGGAGAGCACCAACTGCTCTTGCGATCTCTGAAAGACGCTTGAAGTCAAGAGCACGAGGATAAGCAGATGCGCCTGCAACGATAAGCTTTGGCTTGTTCTTGTTGGCAAGCTTGTAAACTTCATCGTAGTTGATAGTCTCAGTCTCATCGTCAAGACCGTAGGAAACGAAGTTGAAGAACTTACCTGAGATATTAACAGGTGAACCGTGAGTGAGGTGACCGCCGTCTGCAAGGCTCATACCGAGAACAGTGTCGCCTGGCTGAAGCAGAGCAAAATAAACAGCTGTATTAGCCTGAGCACCCGAGTGAGGCTGAACGTTAGCATACTTTGCGCCGAAAAGCTTGCAAGCTCTCTCTATAGCGATCTTCTCTACCTCGTCAACACACTGACATCCGCCGTAGTAACGCTTACCCGGATAACCCTCAGCGTACTTGTTGGTGAGAACGCTTCCCATAGCAGCCATAACAGCAGGGGAAACGATGTTCTCGCTTGCGATGAGCTCGAGGTTTCTCTGCTGACGAGCGAGCTCCTGGTTCATTGCTTCACCGACTGCGGGATCATACTTTGAAACGAAGCCGATGGAGTCCATAAGATCATTATACATTTTAGTGACACTCCTTTAAGATAATTATAAACATAAAATAAGGCAAAAACACGCCATAATATGATTATACATTAATTTTATATAAATTTCAATAGGAAAAGCAAAAAAAATGAAAATTGTTATGTTATCCGAATAAAAATCCCCTGAGATCGTCTCAGGGGAAATAATTTACGATAAGATGCTGTTCCAGTCTATAGTGCTGTCAACGGAGCTGAGAGCGTAGTAGCTGAGGATCAATGAAGCATCTCTTGCATCGAGAAGGCCGTCCATATTAACATCGCCGCGCTTCAGATATTCAGGTGATACACTGCCGGATGCGTTTGTAGCATACTGAGCGTAAGTAGTAAGAACGGATGAAGCATCGACGGAATCGACAGATCCGTTTTCGTTAACGTCACCGAGATAGTCGTAGCACTTGATGGCGTAGCTGTAGAGGGGCTTGTCATCACCTAACGGGATGATATCGATAACTGCCTGATCGGATGTATAGAACGCCTCCTTCAGATTGGACGGCGAAGCGGAACAGCTTGAGGTGATATCGATAGTTGAGGATTCGGTGATATAGTTGCCGTTAGCATCCTTTGCAGGAGTCTGAGTGGTCACAGTTATAGCGGCCTTGAATCCGAAAAGATCGATCTTGCCCGAACGTGAATAGTAGCTTGTGACAGCAGGCACACCATCAATGGAGATGAACGCAGTCTTGGAGAGAGCGTGGATTGTGATATCCCTGTCTGTGGTTGCGGGAGTGATATCCCAGGAAGCGAAAGCCTGTTCGGTATACTTGTCGATGTGCTTCTGCAAAGCATCAACATTTACAGCGGAATAATCGATCTGCTGTCCCTCTGAAACGGTCTGGACTGTGATAACCTTGTCATCGAAATCCACAAATGTGACTTTATACTGCTTGTCAGCGGCGAATACCGACTGAGGCGACGCAGCTCCGAGAGTCAGAGCGGCAGAGAGAGCGGCTGCAATAATTTTCTTCATAAACAACTCCTATCTGTTTTTGAGGCAAAAGAGCCTGCAGGTACGGGAGATCTTCTCGCAAAGGCTTTTATACTGTGCGAAGCTCATGCGAAGACACATGAAATCGGCGGAAATAAATGCCTGATCCTTCTCGTTATACGAGTAGATAGCGTAGAGGATAACTTCGTCCCATTCGATCTCATGGGCCATTTCAGCGGCCATCCCGTAATATTTGCGTCTGAGTTTTTCTACGTAGCTGAGAGTGCGGAAGCCCTCAAATTCTGAATCGATGTAAACATCTATATCCATAGCTTCCTCCTCAGGTACCGGAGCCTTCCTTGTCGCTGCTGTCGGAGCGTTCCTTTGTGATATTCCTGGTGCGTATCTTGTAGGTTATCACGGAGCTGGTAATAAGTGCAGCAGCAAATAAAACTGCCAGGACAACGATGAACAAAGCGGACGGCTTATCCGATCTATCGGAAGTGGACGCTGCAAAGACGTTCATCTGCGGATAAACAAAAGCGGCAGATGCAACGAAAGCCGAAACGATAAATGAGTAAAATAGATTAATAGACTTGCGCATAACGACACTCCTTCCGCAAACTATTATAACATACAGAGGATTATTTGTCCAGCAAAAAACGGGTAAAAATGTGATTGAAAGATGAAAATTTCAGTCTGAAATATACATATAGGAATATAAAAATGCATATATTCACAATAAATAGTTGAACAAATAGAACACAATTTACAAAAAATCAAAGTTTTGCAGAATCGGCTTGACAAACTAAAGCAAGTATGCTATAATATATATCGTTGATTGAGAAGCCAAAAGCTAAAACGTCTGGGTGTGGCGCAGTTGGTAGCGCGCTACCTTGGGGTGGTAGAGGCCGTGGGTTCAAGTCCCGTCACTCAGACCATTTGATCAACTTTACCCCAGAAAGAGGTGTCCGTTGGATGCCTCTTTTTGTTTTATATGAGTATAGCAAAAAAGAGCTGCACAACCGAAGTTATGCAGCTTTTTGTTATAAAATAAACCGCCTTGCCGTCATATAGTGCATAAAACCCGCACGAAGCAGGTGGGTAAACGCCCTCTTGTTTCTCGCTCCCTTCTTCCGCATAAAGCGGGAGGTCTGCAGTCCGCAAGCGGAGACTGAATTCCCTTATAAGATGTGTTGGATTATAAAAACTATAATTACTCGAACAAGGCAGAATATTTTTTTGTTGTCTATATTATAGCACAGCTTTTATGAAAAATCAAGTGGTTTTATGAAAAATTATGCAAAAAGGAAAATTTTTCATTATCACTCGTCTTCTTCGTCATCATCAATGCCGTTTTCAAACACATCCTGGATCCTCTGAAGGAAGTAACCCGACACCTTATCGAACTCCTCGTCATCGTCGATGGAAGCCAGGATCTCTTCGCCGTCCTCGTAGACAGTTTTAAGTATTACCAAATCGCAGTCAGCGTTGAGGTAGTCCTCATCCTCGGCAGCGGGCACCATAGCGAAGTACTGCTCGCCGTCCATTTCGGTAGCATCGATCAGCTCAAAAGCTTTCTTGTTGCCGTCCTCATCAATGAGCTCAAACAGCTCGGGGGTGTATTCATTCATTTCTGACATATGTTTCTCCTTCCGGCTTTCGCCTGTGTGATGTTATCATTATACACTATTATATATAAAAAAGCAAGCGGAAATTTCGGGAAGTTGTATTATACAAATAGTACAAAAGACAGTTGCTCTCATTGTTGAAGCTGACAAAATACATTAATATTTGCGAAAAGTTGATTAAATACTATTGACTTTATCCAAAGGTTGTGGTAATATATAATCAAGGAAAACGAAGAGACCTAAAGAAAAGGGAACTTCGGAAGCTTGGTTTACTTGGTCTGAGGCTCGTCCTCAATGTAAATTATAACAAGCGGAAAGGTGAGTGAGTCCGATGGAAGGAACCTCAAATCAGCAGCGTGAAGCCGGCGGGCTTGCTGACTGATTGGATCTGCTAAAGTGGGAATATAGGCTTAGAGCTTGTTCCGATGATTGAAATGACAGAAGGTTATTGATCCGATCAGAAGGCTGACGTATTGCTGAATCTTAAAACGGCTTCATGTCTAAAGTCAATTCAAGATACAGGATTATCTGAAATTCCGACAATTTGTCTTTAGATATATCGCTAAGAAATAAAATGTAAAGGTTGAGTCCCATGAGAATTTAGTTTTGGTTTATGCTGAATGCTTCGCAAGGAAGTAAATAATCATGAAAGGTGAGTCCCATGAGATAAAAAGTATAACTTTCACACCAATGCTCCGGCGAGGAGTAAATAACTACGAAAGGTGAGTCCCATGAGATAAAAAGTATAACTTAACACCAATGTTCCGAAAGGGGAACAAATAATTGCGAAAGGTGAGTCCCATGAGATAAAAAAGTACAACTTAACACCAATGTTCCGAAAGGGAGCAAATAATTACGAAAGGTGAGTCCCATGAGATAAAAGGTTAACTTTTAGCCTATGATCCGCAGCGAGTCGGATGGAAGGCGATCGCAAGGACCAATACAAAATTTTCAGGTGATCAATCAAGACTTTACAATAAAGGAAGTTGATACTATGAAAACAGTAAGGTATCTTCTCGAATATTAAAACCGAAAGGGTGAGTCCAAAGGGCAATTTAGCGAAGTGATGAAAGTCGCTTAAAGAATAACGAAAATTAAAATTGAATATAAAGGTGGAGCCCGACAGCGTAAGTCGGGCTTTTACTTTTGCGGTCAGCTAAGGTCAAATGTCACATAGCCGTATTTCTCAATTTTTGCTCTCAGATTTCGGAACTCGTCCTTATTGGTTATCCACATTAGTAATATCCGCCGCCTTTTGGGAAAAAATATCCGTGTAGGTTTTACAGCAGATGGGAATTCCATATATGGCGGCTCTGCTGAGATATCTCTAACCGCCACATATTTTTCATCACCGTTCCAGTTGTTGATACAGTCACAAAAGGCTATTTTATGCCCATCCTTGAACATTATTCCGTTACGGTCAACTCTCGTGATCTCAGAGAATTCCTTTTCAAAACGGTCATCGTCAGCAATCGTGTGAGAGTAGCGATATAAGTCCATATTATCACCTTAACAAAAAGCCATAGCACCCATGAGGATACTATGGCTGTATTTTTATGAATTTCTCTTAGCTTCGATCTCGGCAAGAGCGTCCTTGCGTGAAAGATTGATCCTGCCCTGACGGTCGATCTCAGTAACCTTTACTACGATCTCGTCGCCGATAGAAACGATATCCTCAACCTTCTCAACTCTTGACTTGTCCAGCTTAGAAATGTGAACCAGTCCGTCAACGCCGGGAACGATCTCAACAAATGCGCCGAAGTCCATGATACGAACTACCTTGCCACGGTAAATTGCTCCGACCTCAGGACCGTTTGCGATTGTCTCAACGATCTGGAGAGCCTTGTTGGAGTTTCCAGCATCGATGCCGCTGATGAATACATTTCCGTCGTCGCTGATATCGATCTTGACATCGCAGTCAGCAGAGATCTTCTGAATAGTCTTTCCGCCTGAACCGATGACCTCTCTGATCTTGTCAGCAGGGATCTTGGTCTGGAGCATCTTAGGAGCGTACTTGTTAACTGTCTTTCTTGGCTCTGGGATAGCCTTGAGCATGACCTCATCGAGGATGTAGAGACGAGCCTTTCTTGTCTTCTCGAATGCTTCCTTGATGATAGCAGGTGTAAGACCGTCAACCTTGATATCCACCTGGATAGCAGTGATACCCTTATGAGTACCGCCAACCTTGAAGTCCATGTCGCCGAAGAAGTCTTCGAGACCCTGGATATCCACCATTGTCATGAATTCGTCACTGTCGGGCTTTGTGATAAGTCCGCATGAGATACCTGCAACAGGAGCCTTGATCGGTACGCCTGCATCCATGAGAGCAAGTGTGGAACCGCAGATAGAGCCCTGTGAAGTTGAACCGTTGGATGAGAGGACTTCCGAAACAAGTCTCAGAGCGTATGGGAACTCGTCAACTGACGGGATAACAGGAGCAAGAGCTCTTTCAGCGAGAGCACCATGGCCGATCTCACGGCGTCCGGGTCCTCTTGAAGGCTTTGTTTCACCAACTGAGTAGCTTGGGAAGTTGTACTGGTGCATATATCTCTTTGACTCTTCTTCATCAAGACCATCGATACGCTGAGCATCGCTAACAGGGCCCAGTGTAGCAATAGTGAGGACCTGTGTCTGACCTCTTGTGAAGAGACCTGAACCGTGAACACGTGGGAGAAGTCCTACTTCAGCAGCAAGAGGACGGATCTCATCGATGCCTCTGCCGTCAACACGCTTGCCCTCGTAGAGCCAGTTACGAACGATCTTCTTCTGAAGCTTGTAGATGCACTCGTCGATCATAGCGATCTGCTCAGGGTACTGCTCGTCGAACTTAGCATGGATATCGTCAACGATAGGAGCAAGTCTCTCGTCACGAACGTTCTTGTCGTTAGTATCGAGAGCGAACTTAACTCTCTCAGCTGCGAATTCTTCGATTGCGTCGAACATATCGTGATCTACTTCCATAGACTCGAAAGCGAACTTAGGCTTGCCGATCTGTGACTGGATGTCCTTGATGAAAGCGACCATCTTCTTGATCTCTTCGTGACCCTTCATGATAGCTTCCAGCATTGTATCCTCGGGAACTTCATTAGCGCCGGCCTCGATCATAACGATCTTCTCGGCAGTACCTGCAACTGTAAGTACAAGGTCAGTCTTGGCTCTCTGCTCAAGAGTAGGATTGAGCACGATCTCGCCGTCAACGAGACCAACGTTGATGCCTGAGATAGGACCGTTCCATGGGATATCGGAAATAGAGATAGCGATGGAAGTAGCGATCATACCAGCGATCTCGGGTGAGTTGTCGGGCTCAACGGAGAGAACTGTCATAACAACTGATACGTCGTTTCTCATATCCTTAGGGAAGAGAGGACGGATAGGTCTGTCAACGCAGCGTGATGTGAGGATAGCCTTTTCTGTGGGCTTGCCTTCACGCTTTGTGAAAGAACCGGGGATCTTGCCTACTGAGTAAAGTCTCTCTTCGTAGTCAACAGAGAGAGGGAAGAAGTCAACGCCTTCTCTTGGCTTAGCGCTTGCGGTAACGTTGGCCATAACGACAGTTTCGCCGTATCTTACCCAGCATGATCCGTTGGAAAGTCCGCAGGTCTTGCCTGTCTCGACTACGAGAGGTCTGCCTGCATAAGTAGTTTCAAAAGTTCTGTAATTTTCAAACATTGATATGCCTCCTGTGATAGAATTTCCAATACGGAGACAGCGCATAGAAGTTAGAGGCAAATGTCAGCCTGTGCGCATGGCGCTTGCCTCTGACTTCTAATCATCTGCCGCCGTATCGTATAGTATGATTTTGTGTCGATGTAAAGACGTAAAGGCAGAAAGCGAAAGCCCTCTGCCTTAGTACACGAATGATTACTTACGGAGACCGAGCTTCTCTACGATAGCACGATATCTGTTGATGTCCTTCTTCTTGAGATAGCCGAGAAGGTTACGTCTGTGACCAACCATCTTGAGAAGACCTCTTCTTGAGTGGTGGTCATTCTTGTGCTCCTTGAGGTGGTTTGTGAGATCATTGATTCTTCTTGTGAGAATAGCGATCTGAACCTCAGGGGAACCTGTGTCGTTTTCGTGTGTTCTGTTAGCCTCGATAACGGCTGTCTTTTCATCCTTCAATAACATTTTGAAGCACCTCTTAATAAAATATTCCGCTAACGTAGACAGGGGTGAAAAACGAGGTCATGCCCGAGTCCAAGTACACGGTGTAAATATTATACCACATAATTCTTCTTTTGTAAAGACCTTTTTTGAAAAAAGTTATTATCGAACTGTTCAATGATATTTTCACTCTTTCGATAAAGTCAGATTATATGTGTGATTAACGGGCGGACGAGGGCGTCCGCCCCTACAATACGGCTATTCGGCGGGACTGTTCCATGCTTTTCATACTATTGCAATATCTTTTGGAAATGATTTTGTGGTCAACAGCACACATCTTATATAACCGACAACTAATAACTTCATAACCACTTGACTATATTAAATTTTTGTGGTAAAATAATTTGTAAGACAAATCATGCAATTATCGCAAAGGAGGTTTTTACATGAAAAAAGACGAGATAAAATATGTCTGGACCGCTAAGAAAGGCACTTTCTTAGGCCTTCCGCTTTCTTTTACAAGGTATTTTCTCACTGAGACCAAGTTCATTACACGTACAGGTGTTTTCAGCATAAGTGAGGATGAAATAGACCTTTACAAGATAATCGATAAAAAAGTACGCCTTCCGTTCCTTCAGAGACTGGTGGGCTGCGGCTCTATCATTGTCTACAGCAAGGATGCCGATACTCCTTCCAAGGAGATACACTGCATCAAGAATGTCCGCAAGGTTTCAGAGCTTATCGACAAGCACATGAATATCATGCGTGACAGATACGGCATCAGAGGCCGTGATATGATGGGCTACGGCGGCGGTTACGGCGGCCATTATGATGATAACTACGACGAAGGCCACGATGACCATTTCGACGGAGAAACATATTAATAAAACCACAGGGGTGATAAAATGCTCTCCTTTATAACTGAAACACAATCCTGCTGGGACAGATTAAAGGCTGAAGAAAGACCAATTTTTATATACGGAATGGGCGACGGCGCTCTCAAGATAATGAACGTTTTCAAACAGAGAGGCATTGCCGTTTCCGGAATATTCGCAAGTGATGATTTTGTAAGAGGCCATTCATTCGAGGGCTTCCGTGTACATAAGCTTTCCGAGATTGAGGAAGCTGTTGACGATTTCGTTGTGGTACTGGCATTCGCAGCAGGCTATCAGGAGATAGTTGACAAGATCCACGAGATCGCAGAAAAGCACACTCTTTACGTGCCCGATGTACCTGTTGTAGGTACGGGACTTTTCACATATGAGTACTGCAAGGAGCATGAGGAGCAGATCCAGAAGGTTTACGACAGCCTTGCTGATGACTACTCACGCAAAGTTTACGCAAATATCATCAACTTCAAGATAAGCGGAAAGATCGAGTATCTCAGCGAGGTAACAACTTCAAAGGCTGAGATCTACAGAAAGATCATCAAGCCCGGCCTCAATGAGGTCTACGTTGACCTGGGCGCTTACAACGGAGACACCATCAAGGAGCTGCTGGAGTTCACACACGGCAAGTATGCGGCTATATTCGCACTTGAACCCGACAAGAAGAACTTCAAGAAGCTGACTAAGTTCATTGACGAGATGCCTAATGTTTTCGCTCTCAACGCAGCTGCATGGTGCATCGATACAGAGCTTCCCTTTGCGGCAAAGGCAGGCAGACAGTCCGCTATTTCCGCAGGTTCGGAGAATATGGTAGCTGCACGTTCCGTTGACAGCATCCTCGGAAAGAGATCGGCTACTATTATAAAGATGGACGTTGAAGGCTTCGAGCGTGAAGCTATCTGGGGTTCGGCTATCAATATTGCCCATAACACTCCTAAGATGATGGTTTCGCTATACCACCGCAACGAGGACATTTTCGAGCTGCCTCTTCTTATTAAAAAGCTGAATCCTGCGTATAAGCTGTACATCAGACATCAGCTCTACATCCCTGCATGGGAAACAAATCTCTACGCAACTCCCTGAGTCTGTAGTGATCAGAAAGCAGAAAGCAGAAAACAGAGATTAGAAAGTAGAAAGCAGTAACTTAATTCCCTGAAACACAGTTTCGTTTCGGGGGATTTTTTTATTGTAACATAAAGAAAAGGTCCGTAAGCGATCAAACTTACGGACCTTACTACTTTCTGATTTCTGCAATCAGATCTCCTTGGCTTCATAAATTTTAGTGGATATGAGCCATGAAACGATGAATACTGCTGCTGATATGCAGAATGCAAGTGTGATAATTAATGATGGATTGCTGATCTTTGAAAGAATGGACTGCTTGTCAGGGAGCATTGTTGTTGCTGAGAGAAGTGCTGCTGCGAACGCTGTAGCGATGAAGTACATTACTTTACCCTTTGATGTGCCGAATTTGAAATCGAAGGGGAGCGAAAGCGAAGGGAGTATAAGTGATTCTGCAACTGCTGCTGCGAGGTAAGGAGCAATGCGTCCTATGGGATTTTCCGGATCGGGCTTGAAGTTCTTCAGTATGACAATTGAGATTGCAGTTATGATGAATGCAGCGATGGAGATGAAGAATATCAGCAGGTACTTTGAAGATACGATCTTTTTTCTGTCAACGGGGAAGCAAGCGGAGTACTTATCCCATTTGCTGATCTCGTCAACAGCGAGTCCCTGCTTAGCCATCATCGGGAGAAGAAGCGGAATGAACATGATGTACATGATATTTTTCATCAGGATTCCGAGCATAATGAACATTAATATAATGAATATCTGAGTTCTGGATGTCTTTAAAAATACGATAAATTCCTTTGTAAGTAAACCTTTCATCATTGTTTTAGTCCTCCTTAGCCATGAATATGAACAGATCTTCTATTGTAACGGGTTTGGTGTCGAATGAATCGGGGATCAGCTCTCTGTCTACGATAGCCTCAGTGCCCCACTTTGATGAGCGCTTGCCCTTGACTGCGTTTTCGTCCAGTTCAGCAAGCTTTTCCTCGGATGTATTGATGAAAACGTACTGTTCGAGGAGTGCGTCCTTCTCCTCGCAGAGCATAAGCTTTCCCTTATGGAGAAATGCTATGTAGTCACAGAGCTTTTCGAGGTCGCTGACGATGTGAGAAGAAATAAGTATCGAGTGATTATCGTCTCGGGTGAAGTCGTTGAGGATGTCGATTATTTCATCTCTTACCAGCGGATCAAGACCGCTTGTAGGTTCATCAAGGATGAGAAGCTCGGCGTTATGGGAGAGAGCCACTGCAATTCCCAGCTTCATTTTCATTCCCTTAGAGAATTCCGAGAAAGCCTTGTCATCAGGGAGTCCGAATTTCTTGATATATCCGAGGAAAGCATCATTATCCCAGTTGGTGAACATATTTTTCATGATCGAGTTCACGTCTTTGACGTTGAGCTTATCAGGAAAACCAACTTCATCCAGAACAACGCCTATCCTGTTTTTTAGGTCAGCGGATATTGGTTTGCCAAGCACTTTGATGTCGCCGTCATATTTTAACGAACCCAGAATAGATCGGATGGTAGTACTTTTTCCTGCGCCGTTTTCTCCGATAAGTCCGAGGATACATCCCTGAGGGAGTGAGAAAGAAATATTATCGAGTGTAAATCCGTTGTAGTGTTTGGTAAGATTTTTGATCTCTAATGCGTTCATAAAAACATCTCCTTTAGTTTTCGTCAAGATACCTGTACATTGCGATAACGTCATCAGTGGAAAGATTGCAGCTTGCGGCCAGTTGTTTTATCTCAAGCAGGTAGTTTTCAATGGTTTTCAGATTCTCCTCACGAAGAAGCTCGGTATTTTTCGGAGCCACGAAACAGCCCTTTGCAGGGAGGGTGTAAATGAATCCCTCACGCTCAAGCTCATCGTAAGCCCTTTTGGTAGTGACCACGCTTATTCGCAGGTCCTTAGCCAGATTGCGGATAGAGGGGAGAGCGGCGTTCTCTTTGAGCTCTCCGGATATGATGGCGCTTTTGATCTGATTGTAGATCTGATCGTAAATGGGAGCGCCGTTTTTGTTATCAATGAATATATTCAAGTCATCACCTCACTGTGTACCTCGTCTGTACTGTATGTATACAGTATACACAGTTAGCACAGTTTTGTCAATAGCCTGTGCTGATGTTTGGATGTGTGCACAATTGAAAAGGTGAAGCCTTAAACTTATGTGTTGTATATGCACAATAAATCCGCAAATCATCAGCCGAACTGTTATCATCAGGTGTGGAACTGTATACACTGTTCATATACAGTTCCTGCGGATCATATACACTTTTTGCCATATACTATTATAAAAGGACAGAGATACGTTTGCAGACCGGAAAATAATGTTAAAAATAAAAAATATTTCTTTTCATTGGAGAAATATCAAAAAAATAGTGCAATTTCAAAAAAAATATGTTATAATTAGTACAGCTGTTTCAAAGGCTATTACGGCTTTAAGCTGAATTATAATATTTTACAGGGAGAATTTCCCGAAAGGAGTAATCATTATGGGACTTATCAAAGCTGCTATCACAGGTTTCAGCTCAACACTTGCTGACACATGGGAAGAGTATTTCGTTTGCGAATCTATTCCTGCTGAGATCCTTGTTGTCAAGGGACAGAAGAGGATCGGCAAGGGTTCATCTAATAAAAAGGGCAATGAAAATGTTATAACTAAAGGAAGCAAGATCGTTGTTCATGAGGGACAGGCTATGATCATGGTGGATCAGGGCGTTATCCTCGAGATCGCAACAGAGCCGGGCGTTTACACATATGACGCAGGCACTCCCGGTATCTTCTCCAGCACATTCGGCGGCGGACTGAAGGATACTTTCAAGGAAGCATGGGATCGTATCAAGCACGGCGGTGACGCTGCTCACGATCAGAGAATTTACTACTTCAACACCAAGGAGATCACTGATAACAGATTCGGTACACAGAATCCTATCCCGTTCAGAGTTCAGTATCCCGATCTCGGCAGAAGCTTCACAGTAGGCGTTCGCTGCAATGGTACATATTCATATAAGATCGTTGACCCTGTCCTTTTCTATTCAAGCGTAACAGGTAATGTAACAGGTGCATACGGCCGTGACAGCATCGACTCACAGTTCAAGGCAGAGTTCCTTGATGCTCTCCAGCCTGCATTCGGCCAGATCGGCGGTTCAGGCATCAGATACGATGAGCTTCCTATGCGTCAGACCGAGGTAAAGGCTGCTCTCGATCAGGCTCTCAGCGCTGAGTGGACTGAAAAGAGAGGTATCGCTATCGTTAAGGTAGCTATCAACTCCGCAACTATTTCCGATGAAGATACAAAGCGTATCCAGGAATTCGAGGACAGAGCTTGGAACACAAATCCGATGAACGCAGGAGCTACTCTCGTAGAAGCTCAGGCTCAGGCTATGCAGAATGCTGCTAACAATCCAAACGGCGCTGCTATGGGTCTCTACGGTATGGGTATGGCTCAGCAGGCAGGCGGATTCAATGCTCAGAACCTGTTCAGCATGGGCGCTGCTCAGGGCGCTGTAGGTGCTACAACTGCTCCTCAGGCTGCACCACAGGCTGCTGCACCACAGGCAGGCGGTTGGAACTGCTCATGCGGCAAGACCGGCAACACAGGCAAGTTCTGTGCTGAGTGCGGTTCACCGAAGCCGGCTGACGCTGACGGCTGGACCTGCGTATGCGGCGCTCTGAACAAGGGCAAGTTCTGCGCAGAGTGCGGCAAGCCAAAGCCATCAGGCGCTCCTAAGTACAAGTGCGACAAGTGCGGCTGGGAGCCTGAGGATCCGTTCAATCCTCCTAAGTTCTGCGCAGAGTGCGGCGATCCTTTTGATGATAAGGACATTGTGAAGTAATTTAATATCAGCAACACGGGCGGACGCTATCGTCCGCCCATTATACTATAATTTTCAGCGAGGTGAAACAATGGCTGAACTTATTGAATACAAATGCCCTTCCTGCAACGGTAAACTGGAGTTCAACAGCACTGTCCAGAAGATGAAGTGCCCTTTCTGCGAATCCGAATTTGACGTGGCTACCCTCATGTCATTCGATCAGCAGCTGGAAAATCCGCAGGAGGATAACATGAACTGGTCAACTGCGGCAGGCGGAGAATGGCAGAACGGCGAGGCTGACGGGATGAAGGTCTACAAGTGCCAGTCCTGCGGCGGCGAGGTAGTCGCAGACGCTACAACTTCCGCTACTCACTGCCCTTACTGCGATAATCCCGTTGTAATGACAGGCAACTTCTCAGGTGATCTGAAGCCTGATTACGTCATTCCGTTCAAGCTTGACAAAGAAGCCGCCAAGAACGCTCTCAAGAACCATCTCAACGGCCGTAAGCTTCTCCCCAAGGTGTTCAAGGACGAGAACCACATCGACGAGATAAAGGGCGTTTACGTGCCTGTGTGGCTTTTCGATGCGGAGGCTGACGGTAATATCCTCTATAAGGGCGAGAAAGTGAGAACCTGGCAGGACAGCCAGTTCCGCTATACCGAGAGGAATTTCTACTCCATCACCAGACAGGGAACTCTCGATTTCGAGCACGTCCCCGTTGATGGTTCAACAAAGATGCAGGATGAACTCATGCAGTCCATCGAGCCTTTTAACTTCAAGGACGCCGTACCCTTCCAGACTGCCTATCTTTCGGGATATCTTGCAGATAAGTACGATGTTTCCGCCGAGGACAGCATCGACACCGCAAACAAGCGTATCAAGAACACAACCGAACAGGCGTTCCGTGAGACTGTGCAGGGATATTCTTCCGTTATACGCCAGAGCGGAAACATTAATCTGAACAACGCCAAGGCAAAGTATGCGCTCTATCCCGTGTGGATACTCAATACATCATGGAACAACAATAAGTACACCTTTGCCATGAACGGTCAGACAGGCAAATTCGTAGGCGACCTTCCGGTTGATAACGGTGCGGCAATGCGATGGTTCATCGGTGTTAGCGCTGTTGCTGCTGCCGGATGCTATCTTATCGCTAAGCTGCTGGGCTACGCCTGAGGAGGTAAAGGATGAAAAAAAGATTTTTAGCAGCCGCTGCTGCAATGCTTCTGACATTTTCTGTCGGCATCCCCACTGTGTCCGCATATGCCGATAACGGTTACGGCGAGATATACGACATCGACGAGGACTACTACGACAGCGGAACAGGGAGAGATACTTGACTCCGAATACGACTATGAGGGCTACGGCAATGCTGAGGAGGTCACACAGGAAAACGGATACGTCACATACGACCAGTACCAGACCACCGCAAGACAGGCAAATCCCGCACTTACTATCCTCATCTGCATCGGTATAGGACTGCTCATAGGATTTATCGTAACAGCTTCCATGAAAGCGTCCATGAAGTCGGTGCGTCAGCAGACAGGTGCAGCTGACTACAAGGACAGAACAGGTATAAAACTCAGTGTAAGGCGTGACGATTTCCTCTATAACAGGATAGAGAAAACTCCCATCGCCCAGCCACGGCAGCAGGGAACTCCACCGCAGGGCGGAGGTCAGCAGCCAAGACCTTGACAAAACATATAAAATAATATATAATAGTAAAATAGTGTATTATACCTATGAATTGTATATAAATATAACCATAAACGGAGGATCAGATTATGTGTGGAATAGTTGGCTTTACAGGAACAGCTCAGGCAGCTCCTATCCTGCTTGACGGACTTTCAAAGCTTGAATACAGAGGCTACGACTCAGCAGGTATTGCTGTTCGTGACGGCGAAAAGGAGCCCGAAATAGTAAAGGCTAAGGGCAAGCTGGAAGAGCTCAAGAAGATGACAAACAACGGTGAAGCTGTCAAGGGAAGCTGCGGTATCGGTCATACCAGATGGGCTACTCACGGCGAACCATCTGTTGTCAATGCTCACCCTCATGCAAGTGACGACGAGAACGTTATAGCTGTACACAACGGTATCATCGAGAATTACCAGGAGCTCCGTGAGAAGCTTGCAAAGAGCAATTATACTTTCATCTCACAGACAGATACAGAAGTTGCTGTAAAGCTCATCGATTACTATTACAAGAAGTACAACCTGGGTCCTGTTGACTCAATCGCACGTGCAATGATAAGAATAAGAGGTTCATATGCACTCTGCGTAATGTTCAAGGATTACCCCGGCGAGATATACACAGCACGTAAGGAAAGCCCTATGATCATCGGTATCAAGGACGGCGAAAGCTACGTTGCATCAGACGTTCCTGCTATTCTCAAGTACGCAAGAAACGTTTACTATATCGGCAACAACGAGATAGCTAAGCTTGAAAAGGGCGCTGTTACATTCTACAACATCGACCGTGAGGAGATCAAGAAGGAACTCACAGAGATCAAGTGGGATGCAGAAGCTGCTGAAAAGGGCGGCTACGAGCACTTCATGCTCAAGGAGATCCATGAGCAGCCAAAGGTTGTCAAGGATACCATCAACTCTGTTGTCAAGGACGGAAAGATCGATTTCAGCGGCATTGGCCTGACAGACGAGGAAATGCAGAAGATATCACAGATCTACATCGTAGCCTGCGGTTCTGCATACCACGTTGGAATGGCTGCACAGTACGTTATCGAGGACCTGACAAGCATCCCTGTAAGAGTTGAGCTTGCATCCGAGTTCAGATACAGAAAGATGTCACTGGTCAAGGACAGCCTTGTTATCATCATCAGCCAGTCAGGCGAGACAGCAGACAGCCTTGCAGCTCTCCGTGAAGCTAAGGAGAAGGGCATAAAGACTCTTGGCATCGTCAATGTTGTAGGCTCATCTATCGCCCGTGAAGCTGACAATGTATTCTATACACTGGCAGGTCCTGAGATATCAGTTGCAACTACAAAGGCATACAGCACTCAGCTTATCGCCGCTTATCTCCTTGCTGTGGGATTCTCCAAGGCAAGAGGCGAGATGGACGACGAGAGATACACAGAGCTTATCAACGAGATATACACACTTCCCGAGAAGATCGAGAAGATACTTGAAGACAAGGAGCGTATCCAGTGGTACGCAAACAAGCTTGCAGGTGCTAAGGACGCATTCTTCATCGGACGTGGCATCGACTACGCTATCTCACTTGAGGGCAGCCTGAAGATGAAGGAGATCAGCTACATCCACTCCGAAGCATACGCCGCAGGCGAACTGAAGCACGGCCCTATCAGCCTTATCGAGGAGGGCATCACAGTTATCGGTGTTCTCACACAGCCTGATCTTTACGAGAAGACCATCAGCAACATGGTGGAGGTAAAGAGCCGAGGAGCTTCACTTATGGGACTTACCACATACGGCAACTACAGCATTGAGGATCTTGCAGACTTCACAGTATACATCCCACAGACAGACCCGCATTTCGCAGGAAGCCTGTCCGTTATCCCGCTCCAGCTTCTGGGCTACTATGTATCAGTTGCAAAGGGCTACGATGTTGACAAGCCGAGAAATCTTGCAAAGAGCGTAACCGTCGAGTAATAAGTTGACAGTATAACAATAAAATCACATGGGGGCGTACGTTGTGCGCCCTTTGTTGTATCTGATCACTATGTAATGAAGGAGAATAATATGCTGATCGAACACATAGCAATGTACGTAAACGACCTCGGTTCCGCAAGAGATTTCTTCGTGAAGTACCTCGGCGGCACATCCAACAGCGGCTACCATAATCCAAAGACAGGCTTCCGCTCCTACTTTATCAGCTTTGACGGCGGCGCAAGGCTTGAACTGATGAACAAGCCCGTAATGGACGATATCCCCAAACCAGCGAACCGCACAGGCTATGCTCATATTGCTTTCAGTGTCGGCTCAAAAGAAAGAGTGGATTCTCTTACAAAGGAATTGCTGGTCGCAGGCTACGAAGTAATTAGCGGCCCGAGAACTACAGGCGACGGCTATTATGAAAGCTGCATCGTTGCGGTCGAGGGAAATCTCATAGAAATTACAGAATAAATTACAGAAAACAGTGAGAAAAATCATCTGCTAAGCGGTACTAAGTAGTGAAAGGTAAAAACCTACACTGAAAAAGGAGTTGATCTTATGAAAAAAACTAACCGACTAATGGCTGTTCTCATGTCAGCAATGATGACTGCGGCTTTACCCGTTGGCACGTTCACTCATGCCGAAGATGCTGAGACTGTCACCGAAAACTACAAAGGCATGACACTGGAAGAAGCAGTCCTTGAGATGACAGGCGGAGATTATCTGTGGCTGGCAGGCAAAAGACCTGTTCTCCGTCCAATAAGAGGATTCACGGGCAAGATCTCCACTGTTACCGCTGACAACAAGACCCACAATCTTGAAGCGGCAAAAGCTATTACATCCATAAGGATGAAGGCAGGAAAAGAGCTTCCTTACGACGATATCAAGGCCGCTGTTGAGGCTGAGGGACTGACAATGCCTGTAATCCAGAAAAACGGCAAGGACTACGAGATAATCAGTTCCATTTCGGAAAAGGCCTATAACTTCACTCTCGATCAGATCAAGGCTTGTCCCGATGTTACGGCTATTGACATGAAGTACAAGCTGTATGAGGACAGAGCCAACAAACTGAGTATCTACTCTCTGCTATTTGAAAATGTGGCCGAGGAGGAGATCAGTGAAAAATATCCCGAACTGACGAAGAATGACACCGACGCAAATTTCCCGACCGAAGGAACCAAGCTGTACTATACATTCGATAACGACAAGCTGTATGAGATAATCAGCAAACTTACCGAAAACGGTACGCCGTTCACTCCGTGCTGGTCGCAGACCGAGCTGGGTATGAAGTATGAATATGTTTACTGCCATGAGCCCGTTCTCATCGACACCACTCCCGGAGATGCCAATATAGACGGATATGTGGACGTTTCAGACTCTGTAATGATAATGCAGTCACTGGCAAATCCAAACAAATACGGCCTGACCGCAGAGAATGGCATAACAGAACAGGGCAGGGATAACGCTGATACCGACGAGGACGGACTTACCAACACCGACGCACTGAACATCCAGAAGAGCCTTCTCGGAATGGGAGATATCCCGATACCGCCGAAGGATGCGGATATCGACCTTGTAAGCTACGACCCCATCGACTTCACAGAAGAGCATCTGTTCAGAAGCATGACCATGAACGGCATTGATTACTGGGTATCATACGTTCCCGTAAAGAAGGATCTTATCGGCGAAGAACTGGGCGAATTCACTGCAACAGGCCACAAAACCGATTCGATCTCAGAGACAGAAACTGTAGAAGAACCTGTCACGGTCTATGAGATGAAGGGATATGCAGTTGATGCGATGGTAGCATTCAGATTCAAAGACAGCAATAATTACTACGTTTTCAGAAATCCAAAGTATCTCCCTAAGACAGTCGGCGAACTTATCGAGGGAATGCAGCTTGATGAGCAGCTTATCTTCAATCGTGTCTACATAAAAAAGTTCAAGCCTTACGAAACGGCTGATTACGATCCCGAAAAAGCCTTTATATGGGACGCACTGTTCGGCGATAAGGATATCGAGATCATGGAACTGAACGATACCAACAGATATAATAATATCACGCACGTACCTCGTCCCGACAATGATTTCCAGTTGAGCATCGGATGCGATATGCCGATAACAGGCAAATACAACTTCGGATTCACCGTTTACAGCACCGGCTTTGTAACTACTAATCTTGTGGACTACGGACTCTGTTTCAAGATCTCACCCGAAAAAGCACAGGCTCTGATGGAGCATTTCGATAAGTAAAAACGAATATATGCACAACAGGGGCGGATGATTCCGCCCCTATCTGTTTGTGCTGACATATGGCGTAAAATCGGGAACTTCACCGATTATCACCGTCTCCGCCAGCAGAAAGCCGAACTCCACCTCGCTGTCGAAGCTGTACAGGGGCAATGATGAGGAAAGCTTGACGGTAATGACTGCCGATATGCGGTGACGGGTCTGGTTTATGCCTGCGGACTCCATTTCACTGCGTATCTCGGTCTCAGCAATACCCACGGGACATATCTTCACTTTCAGCTTCGGCCCTTTGCCTGCAAGGAGAAAAGAGCCTGTCAGCGAGCCCACGGGTATCCTGTCGCTGATAGTCCCCGAATCTGCAAGTTTATGATTAACCGCAGAAGCAAGCTCGGCCTGAACTTTATTGATGTTGTAGGGGATTGTCTCGATAGACACAGCTCTGCCATCGTTGTAGAGGACGGCGGCGAAATCGCTGTAGGTGTACTCATTCTCTCTGAGATAGTCGGAAACTGCCTGTTCTACGATGTTTTCGGCGCATACCTCCGCAAAGTGACGGGCTCGCAGACCAGCCACGGGTCGGACTGCTTTATCCGCCCTGACCCCAAGCAGAACTATTACAAGAACCACCGCAGACAGAACGGCCGCCCACACATATGTACCGATATTACGCCTTTTCCGTCTGCGGGTCCTCATGTCAGCTTATGATATCATCGAGGCCGTCACAGTTGTTCATCAGCGCAGGCGGATCGAACTCCTCCTCGGGAAATCGGAGCCTGTCGAATATCTCACAGGGCGAATCCGAATCAGTGCAGCAGTCCTTGCGTGGGATGTTATACTGATAAGCCTTCACCATCAGTGTGACGGGACGGGCAAGGTCCACCACGTAGAAAAGCCCCAGAGTAACGGCAACTCCACGTTCCTCGGTCTGCCTTGGTGCAGGCGTATCGGGGATAAGGGGACAGCTTCGTGTCAGCTTTGTGTCGAGGACAACAGGCTCCAGCACAGATACGCTTGCTATGGGCATATCGGGGGACGGAAATTCCGTTGGACTGCCTGTATCCGCACTTGTGAAGGTCTTCACTGATGAGCCGCTGCCGTAGAGTATGCAGCTTCGGGACACATTGGCTGTACCGAAAACGGTGACGGGAGCGGAGCAGGCCTTTTCGTAGCACTGAAGCTCCAGACGGAAAGTGAAGCTCAGGTCAATGGAGTAGAAGCCCTTATTGAAAGGAATCGGCTCAACGCTGACACAGGCGCTTTCCACGGCGGCAGAACGGGTCCTGACTATATTTGTCTCAGAGGGCAGAGTACCGTCAGTGAGGGTGACAGGGATATCAGTCAGGCAGTCCTTGTCGCTGCAGCTGTCAAATACACGCATCACCTTTACGGGAGCGGTGCGGTCGGAATTCATATCGTTCATAAGATACCTCCTCAAATTGATTTACTGCATTATATTCACGCTGCTGCAAAAATGTGACTATGGACAAATCTGCATATTTATGATATAATGAATGCAAACGCATTCATTATAATTATCTTAAAGCCCTTGCAGATACGCAAATCACAGATTTGCTTCCTGCAATCGGGCAATTTTATCATAACGCTTCGCTTTTATGATAAAATGTATACAAGAGGTGTTCATATGTGCAGAAGCTGCGGCTGCAACGCATATACAGCACCTGAAAATCAGCTTACTATAATGAAAAATTACGGAGCATATATATATATGAAAAAAATTACACTGGGCATCACCGCTCACGTAGACTCGGGCAAAATGACCCTTGCGGAAGCGATGCTCTATACCTCGGGAAGCATCCACAAACTGGGGCGTGTGGACAACGGAAACTCTACACTTGATACCAACTCCATTGAGCGTGACAGAGGGATCACAATATTTTCGGCACAGGCTGAATTCACCACAGGTGACACGGAGTTCACTCTCCTTGACACTCCCGGACACGTTGACTTCTCCGCCGAGACCGAGCGCACTATGCAGGTGCTTGATCATGCGGTGCTTGTTATCAGCGGCACCGACGGCGTTCAGAGCCATACCGCCACATTGTGGAAGCTGCTGATGAAATACGAAGTTCCCGTGTTTATCTTTGTGAACAAAATGGACCTGACAGGCGCAGACCGCAGCCACGTTCTCGACGACCTGAGAAAAAGGCTTTCGCCTGCCTGTACGGACTTTTCGGGCAGTTCTGACGATATCTGCGAGGCCTCGGCGCTGTGTTCAGAGGAGCTGATGGAGAAGTATCTGGCGGAGGGGAAGCTTGAGACTTCCGACATTGCCGAAGCCATAGCCGAAAGGCGGATATTTCCGTGTATGTTCGGTTCGGCTCTGAAAATGGACGGCATTACAGAATTTCTCGATATCCTTGACCGTTTCACAGCAGAGCCGAAGCGTCAGAGCGAATTCGGAGCCAAGGTCTACAAGATATCCTATGACCCGAAGGGAAGCCGTCTGACCCACATGAAGATTATGGGCGGCACTCTCAATATGCGTGAGGAGCTGACCTACACCGATCAGGACGGCAATGAGATCACGGGCAAGATAAGTTCCATACGCTTTTACAGCGGCGAGAAATTCCGTACCGCTGACAAGGCAGAGGCAGGGAAAGTCTGTGCTGTGACGGGACTTGCAGGCACATACGCAGGGCAGGGAATAGGCACTATCCGCAACTCGGACAGAGCGGTGCTGGAGCCTGTCATGACCTACCGTGTCATGCTTCCCCCTGAGAAAAACGTACATGAAGCGCTGAAGGATATGCGCATCCTCGAGGACGAAGACCCACAGCTTCACATTGTCTGGAACGAACAGCTGCGTGAGATCCACATACAGCTTATGGGGGCTGTGCAGCTTGAAGTGCTGGAACGTCTAATAACCGAGAGATTCGGCTATTCTGTGGGATTTGCAGATGGTGCAGTTGCCTACAAGGAGACTATAAAGTTCACTTCCGAGGGCGTTGGCCATTACGAACCGCTGAGGCACTATGCCGAAGTGCATCTGCTCATGGAGCCATTGCCAAGGGGAAGCGGACTGGTGTTTGATACGTCCGTTCACACCGACGACCTTGACCTGAACTGGCAGAGACTTATCCTTACTCATCTGGAGGAGAAAACTCACATCGGAACCCTCACAGGCTCGCCCATCACCGACATGAAGATCACTCTTGCGGCAGGCCGTGCACATCTGAAACATACCGAAGGCGGTGACTTCCGGCAGGCGACTTATCGTGCTGTGCGTCAGGGACTTCGGAGCAATGAGTGTGTGCTGTTAGAGCCGTGGTATGACTACGAACTGGAAGTCCCCTCTGAGAATGTGGGACGTGCTATCGCCGATCTTCAGCATATGTCTGCGGAATTTGATGCACCCGAAACTGTAGGGGAAATGTCCGTGATAAAGGGAAGCGGCCCTGTTTCCGAGCTGGGAAGCTACATGGACGAAGTCATCAGCTACACCCACGGCCACGGCAGACTGACCTGCATTGTGGGCGGCTACCGTGAATGTCACAACGCCGACGAGGTCATTGCCGCCATTGGCTACGACTGCGACGGCGACACCGAAAATTCCGCCGATTCCATTTTCTGCTCCCACGGCGCAGGCTTCAATATCAAATGGGACGAGGTGCCGCAGTATATGCATCTGCCCTCATGTCTCCCCGACGGTGAAACTGACGCTGAAGAGCCTGAGACCAAACAGCAGAGAGCCGCAAGATTCGTGGAGAAAGCTGTGTCCGACGAGGAACTGATGGAGATATTCGAGCGCACCTACGGCAAGATTGACCGTGACCCGAGAAAGGCATTCAAGAAGACTAAAGTCGCCAATCTTGAGGACAAGAAAGTCCGTCTGACCCAGTACAAGGGACCCGATTATCTTCTCGTTGACGGATACAACATCATCTTCGCATGGGACGACCTGAAAAAGATAGCCGAGGAGAATCTGGATGCCGCAAGGGGAGAGCTTATCAAGCGTATGTGCAACTATCAGGGCTACGCAGGCTGTGAACTGATTCTGGTATTTGACGCTTACAAGGTCAAGGGCAGACACCGTGACGTTGAGAAATACTGCAATATTAATCTTGTTTTCACCAAGGAATCGGAGACTGCGGACTCCTACATCGAGCGTGTTACACATGAGCTTTCAAAGGATCACCGTGTGCGTGTTGCCACATCCGACGGACTGGAGCAGATGATAATTCTGGGCAACGGCGCAATGCGTATCTCAGCGGCGGAATTCCGCAAACGCTGTGACAATGCTGAGGAAGCGATACGGGAGTATATATCGTCTATGAAGTGAGATATTAGTTTTTAGTTATAAGTGATTAAAGCGGCGTAGCCGCACATTCCGGGGTCAAGGGGGATGTTATCTCCCTTGCGGAGAGGTGTACGAGGAGAGGCAGAGCCTCTCCTGAAAAGTAGTGTGACAAGCGAAGCAATGTCACACGGCTGACCAACAAGCACTTCTCTCGGCTTGACCGACGAAAAAATTATCGATAACATTTTTTGAAGCTTTAGTTATATTAAGAGCCCCGGAGTTAAACAGCTTCGGGGTATATTATATCAATTTGTTAGTGAATACTAATGATTTAAAAAATAAAATAAATAAAAACAGCAATAAAAGTATAGAAATTTGTCTTTTAATATGTTATAATTAATTTTGATTGGGTCATTTGCAGAATGCAGATGATCTATGAGGTATCCTTCACTCTATATGAAGTATATCTCTGCTGACAGCCATTGGCTCAGTATTTTAAATTTTATCTCTGCAATGCAGAGTTATTTTTGAGGAGGCTTGTACATGAAAAAAGTGCAACTGACAGAAACCGTTTTGCGTGACGCTAACCAGTCACTGATGGCAACTCGTCTGCCTTATGCCGATTACGAGGGAATCCTCGATGATATGGACAAAGCAGGCTACTACTCCATCGAATGCTGGGGCGGCGCTACATTTGACTCCTGCCTGAGATATCTCGGTGAGGATCCGTGGGAGAGACTTCGCAATCTCAGAAAACATCTTCCGAACAACAGACTCCAGATGCTTCTCAGAGGCCAGAACCTTCTGGGCTATAAGCACTACCACGACGACGTTGTAGAGAAGTTCATCGAACTCTCCATCAAGAACGGTATCGACGTTATCCGTATCTTCGACGCACTCAACGACTTCAGAAACATCCGGACTGCTCTCGAAGCTACAAAGAAGTACGCTACAGACAAGACTATCGCTTCAGGCTGTATCTCCTACACACAGAGCCCTGTACATACCGTTGACAAGTACATCGAGATGTGCAAGGAGCTGAAGACTATGGGATTCGACACCATCTGCCTCAAGGATATGGCAGGTACAATGTCACCATACGAGGCTGAACATCTCATCAAGGGCATTAAGGACGCTATCGGCGATATGACACTGATACTCCACACCCACTGCACAACAGGTATGGCTTACATGACTCTCACAAAGGCTATCGAGTCAGGCATCGACGTTATCGATACCGCAACTTCATGCTTCTCAGGCGGTACTTCACAGCCTGCGACCGAGACAATGTACTATGCACTCAAGCAGTACGGCATCGAGACAGGTCTTGACGAGGACGTTATCAACAAGGTAAACGACTACTTCAAGCCAATCAAGCAGAAGTACATCGACAACGGTCAGCTCAATCCAAAGAGCCTTGCTACAGACGCTCAGGCACTTGTTTACAAGGTTCCCGGCGGTATGCTTTCAAACATGATCGCTAACCTTACAGATATGCACGCTATGGATAAGTTCGACGAGGCACTTGCCGAGATCCCGAAGGTAAGAGCTGATATGGGCTATCCTCCGCTGGTAACACCTCTTTCTCAGATGGTGGGCAACCAGGCTGTTACAAATGTGCTGGTAGGCGAGAGATACAAGAACATCTCCAAGGAGATAAAGAACTACATCAAGGGCGAGTACGGTAATCCTCCTGCTCCTATCGCTGAGGAACTGGTAGAAAAGGTACTCGGCGACGGCGAGGCTGTTGACTGCCGTATCGAAGACCAGAAGCGCACAGGCGAGGAGTTCAAGGCTTCAAAGGAAGCTCTCGGTGATCTCTGCCGCAGCGAAGAGGATGTTATGAGCTACATCTGCTACCCCGATCAGACTCTCAAATTCCTGAAGGACCGCAAGGCCAAGGAAGAAAATGAGGCCGTATATACCATTGAGGAAATGTAAGGAGGCGGCAATATGAACACTACTCTTTCTATCGTTGCTGCCGCTGCCGCAACAGGCGGCAAGGAGATAAGCATCGGCGAAGCTGCTGTAACTGCCGTATTCGGCTACTGCGTAGTATTCTTCGGACTTATCATCCTTATGTGTGTGCTTTACGGTACAGGCGCTTACTTCAAGTCAAAGGACGAGAAGGCCAAAGCAGCTGCCAAGTCTGCCGCACCGTCAGCACCTGCAAAGGCTGCTCCTACAGCCGCAGCTCCTGCCGAAAAGCCAAAGGCTCCCGGCTCAGCAGGCCATATCAAGCTTCACGATGTTCCTGACAGAGAAGCTGCAATGATCATGGCTATCGTAGCTGACAAGATGCAGAAGCCTATCAATGAGCTGCACTTTATTTCCATCAAGGAGGTCAAAAAATAATGAAATACAAAGTTACTCTTAACGGCAAGACCTATGAAGTAGAGGTAGAGCACGGTAAGGCTGTACTTCTCGATGAATATGAGGCACTTGCACCTGCACCCGCAGCTGCTCCTGCCGCTCCTGCTGCCGCTGCTGCTCCTGCGGCTGCTGCCCCCGCAGCTCCTGCCGCTCCCGTAAATCTTGCAGCAGGCGAAACAGTTACTGCTCCTATGCCGGGCAACATCCTCAGAGTTGACGTTGCTCAGGGCGATACTGTAAAGGCTGGTCAGATACTGGTCATCCTGGAAGCTATGAAAATGGAAAACGAGATCGTTGCTCCCAAGGACGGCACTGTTGCTCAGGTCGTTACAAGCAAGGGCGCAGTAGTAGATACAGGCTCTCCGCTGGTTGTTATAGCATAAGGAGGGCGAAGTATGGACATTCTTGAGACCCTGAAGACCCTTTGGGAGAGCTCGGGCTTCCACAGCTTCCTCATTGAAGGCGGCTGGAAGAACCTCATTATGATCGTTGTATCATGCGTGCTTCTCTATCTGGGTATCAAAAAGAAATTTGAACCGCTCCTTCTGGTAGGTATCGCATTCGGCTGTCTGCTGGTAAACCTTTCCTACTTTGCAGCAGGCGACACTGCCGACGCTCTCTACCACATGGACTTATGGGATAACTTCCTTAATCCCGAACATCCCGATTACCACAGCTACGGAGCTATAATGGCTCACGGCGGTCTGCTGGATATCCTTTACATCGGCGTAAAGGCAGGTATCTACCCGTCACTGATATTCATGGGCGTTGGTGCAATGACAGACTTTGGTCCGCTTATCTCCAACCCTAAGAGCCTCCTTCTCGGAGCTGCTGCACAGATGGGCGTATTCCTTGCATTCTTCGGCGCTGTATGCCTCGGATTCACAGGCAATGAAGCTGCTTCCATCGGTATCATCGGCGGTGCTGACGGTCCTACAGCCATCTTCCTGACGACACGTCTTGCACCTCATCTTCTCGGACCTATCGCAATTGCTGCTTACTCCTACATGGCTCTCATCCCAATGATACAGCCACCGCTCATGAGGGCTCTCACAACAGAGAAAGAGCGTAAGGTAAAGATGGAGCAGTCCAGACAGGTATCAAAGACAGAGAAGATCATCTTCCCGATCATCGTTGCAATGTTCGTTATACTTCTTCTCCCATCAACAGCTCCACTTATCGGCTGCCTCATGCTTGGCAACCTGTGGAGAGAGTGCGGAGTTACAGAGAGACTTTCCGACACAGTTCAGAACGCTCTCATGAACATCGTAACAGTATTCCTCGGAATCTCAGTAGGCGCTACAACAGCCGCTGACAGATTCCTCTCACTTGAGACAATCAAGATCATCGTTCTCGGACTTACAGCATTCGGCTTCTCAACAGTGGGCGGACTTCTGGTAGGTAAGATCATGTATAAGCTTTCAGGCGGCAAGATCAATCCTCTCATCGGTTCCGCAGGCGTTTCAGCCGTACCAATGGCTGCAAGAGTTTCGCAGATGGAAGGCCAGAAGGCAAATCCTTCAAACTTCCTGCTCATGCACGCTATGGGCCCGAACGTTGCAGGTGTTATCGGTTCTGCAATCGCAGCAGGATTCCTCCTCGCTGTTTTTAAGTAATTTAATCGCAACAAAAAAATCAAGTCACGGTATCCAATACCGTGACTTTTTTGTATCCCGAAAACCCCTGGCTCTGCCAGGGGTTCAAAGAAGCTTTAGCTATGAGTAGAAAAAGAAAACCTCCCATGTTATAATGGTAATGGTCTGCCAACCAAACTGAAAATAACAAAGGAGGTATCGTCATGAAACGAGACGATATAAATAGTTTAGCACATTCCAAGTGAAATTGCAAGTATCATATAGTGTTTGCACCGAAGTATAGGCGAATGGTGATTTATAGTCAGATAAAAACTGATATAGGAAAGATACTAAGAAGGTTATGTGAACAAAAAGGAGTAGAAATAATAGAAGCAGAAGCATGTCCGGATCACATACATATGCTGCTTGCAATTCCGCCGAAGTACAGTGTATCGCAGATAATGGGCTACTTGAAAGGAAAAAGCTCATTGATGATATTTGAGCGACATGCAAATCTGAAGTATAAGTACGGTAACAGACATTTCTGGTGTACAGGATATTATGTTGATACAGTAGGAAAGAATGCTAAGAAAATTGAAGAGTATATAAAGAACCAGCTGCAAGAAGATATTATGACAGACCAGTTAAGTTTGTTTGAAACAACAGACCCGTTCACTGGAGAAAAGTATAAGAAGAAGTAAAAACCCCTTAAGGGGTAGCTGAGAATGAAATGCAGTTGGCAGACCTTTCTCAGCCCACTTAAGGGGCAGTGTCCGTATCAAGCCCTTCTAGGGCTTCCTCAAACCACCCGTTTTACGGGTGGTTTTGATTCATATTATAGCAGTGCTTTCCTCATAAGGCACAGATCGAACACATCAAGCCTGCCATCCTTGCACAGATCAGCTGCTTTCCAGTCAGCGAGCTTTGTACCCGGAACGGCAAGAAGCCACTTTTGCAGCAGAACAAGGTCTGAAACATTGAATTCACCGTCCGCATTCACATCGCCCCGGACACTCTCTTTACTTCCCGAATTCACAAGCAGTTTTATATCCGAAGCCGTAAGATCGCCGCCGTAAGCTGATATGGAAATACCATCAATGTCACTGTAAACTATTCCCAGTTCGTCAAAGGCAGACTGAATATCAGATGCAAGGAATACCGCTTTATCACCGTTGAAATATGACGGCTGTACAGCGTGCCAGAGTGAAGGTTCACTTGTCCAGCGCTGAAGTGCGATAACAGGTGGATTTCCCGTAGAACTTACGTAGTTCATCCCCTCCGTGCAATAAAAACGTGCTATCTGTGTATGCAGCTCAGACTCAGGCTACCGCTTTCCTGACCGTGAAATATTCAATCAAGAACAGCGTCAGTAGTACCGATTCTTCGTCAAATTGTATATGTAGAATATCCTTTATGTATACATAGTGCTGAAATTCTAAATTATTAATGGAACTGTAAAATTAGTAATGTGAAGTAACACATCTTTCGATATAGTAATCTAACATTGAGACTAATCCAAATTGGGTTAGTCTCTTGTTGCTTATGGCTGTTTTAATATGTCCATTGTTCGCAAGACAGGCATAGCTGTCACAGCAGGACGCAATTTTGTATGCTGCTCTTCTTTCTACTCCAAACTTTATCAGGTTCTTCGCTCTGTTCTGAGGTGTTTTCCAGAATTTCCATATGCACATCCTCAAGCGTATACGTATTCTTGCATCAAAATTCTCACAAAGCCTCTTCATACTACCGATTATGAAGTAGTTTATCCAACCTCTTATCAGCTGATTCAGCTTCATTACTTTGTAGCTGTTGCTTACTCCCCAACTGCGGCTAGTAAGTTTCTTCATACTTCATTCTTTTCTTGAACTTTGCTACTGATTTTGCATGAGGCTTTGCTTTGTACTGATGTGCACGAATATCGAAGTTGAATCCAAATCCGAGGTATTTTATATCAAATACTATTTATCAATCAATAGAAACAGTCATAAGAACATATCATATGAATAATAGATTTCACAGTTGTAAATTGAATATAAATCTAAAGGAGCAGGCTACTAAACCTGCTCCCGATACATCATTTTTTAGTTAAGGGGTCAAATCAAAAATCCACCTTAAATAAGTAATCCCCGAAACGGCTTAGTTTCGGGGATTTTTCTGGTTGCGGCGGCTGGATTTGAACCAACGACCTTTGGGTTATGAGATACCAAAATACTGTTTTAATTCATATCAAACTAACGTATTTTAGCCACATAACGACCTTTTATTTTATGAAAACCATCATATTTTTTATTATTTTCACAGTAATTTCATTGCTATAAGGGTACGGGTAAGGGTATGATTCTTCTCCCTTAACTGTTATGATTATATCACAAATACAGGCATTTGTCAAGTGATTTGATATAATTTTCAAAGCATAAATTTGTATGCAGTATATTCGATCACTATGAGATCAACAAGCATACTGTTTTCAAAACAAGAAGAATTCCACCTTGTTATATAGTGCATTTAAGCAGAACACTTCATTTGAGTGGTTTTTTGGGGTCATACCAATAATCAGAGCCTGTCTCTGATCATCATCAGAGCATATCCAAGCAAATTGGTACCGTTCCATTTATCACGGTCAAATCTATCGTGATCAGTCATAGACAGACCTATTCCCCATATTTTATCTTTAACAGCACATTCTGCTAACAGGTCATCACCTGTGGCTTTTAATCTCTTCAGAAGTTCCTCGTTCTGTGAAAACTTTGCAATAAGGCCTTCATAAACAACTATCTGTCGAACTCCGTTCCAATGATGATCATTATAGTTATGTACAAGTCTTCCAAGTGCTTTGATCTGAGCCACATCGCTTGTTTCTAATATCTGAGCAGCAACATTATCATCATGAAAGCACACAGCCTTCTTATACATCATATACTGCTCCATTGAAGAAAATCTTATATTGTCAACAGTGAAATCCGAAGGATACCAATTGCTCAGGTATCCGTTCTCTTCGTCCGGATTATGGAAACATATAACTCTCATCTGCATTCCCCCACTTTCTGTACAGCAAGCTGGAGTTCAAGATCATGCAGTCCCATATAGGCTTTCTTTATAAAGTCTATAGGGACTTTTTTTATTACCTCTGAACTCGGTATATTATAATACCACTGATAATAAGCATAGAATTCACCTATCCAGTCAGGCATAAATCCATCAAGTGCAGTTCCGTTTTTCAAAGTATACCCATCTTTTTTAATAAAGTATTCCCAGAGTTCTTTAGCTGTCATTGTGTTTACATAAGCCTGCGACTTATCTATGCTGCTTCTGGTTTTGCTTCTCATATAGCATGATATAAAATCCTCTGTGTCCTTATCGGGAAATGACTGTGCTACATAATCAAACAGTTTTCCTTGATTCTCAACTACATCATTCAAATAATCTTCAGAATATGCCCTCATGATCTCACCTGCTCAAAACAATGTACTGAATACTTTTGTAACTTTATTCGCATCAGAATCTACTAATTCACGCATTTTTCTTCTTGCCGATACATCACGCTGATTGTATTTTTCATTAAACTCACCGTAATCAACAGTTATCAGTTCATCGGAGAGTTCTTTAAGACGTAAAAAAGCCTCTTCCGATTTCAGACAATACTGTATACCAAGACCACCAAGTGATAATAATTCAGACAGAATATCAAGATCTATATTGTCACGTACAAATTCCTTAGCAATATAGAAATACGAGGCATTTGCTCTCCAGCCTTTAATTATATCATAACCTTCGGTATCAATACCATACTTCTCTATAAACTGCTTTGCAAGAACACGATAACGCTTTGTATCAGCGGCGTCTCTATGTTTCATAAGCTCAGCAAGCCATGATAATATATCTATTTTCTGAAAGTCAAGTATACGCAGTCCGTCAATGTCTATCTCAAACTTATGAACATATCCGTTTGTCTCATCACGACGGCAAACAGCCCATTTCTTTTGCAAGTTCAATATTTTCTGTAAGGTAAAAACCTTTGCCATAGTCATGCTTATCATTGCCAAGACCATATGTCGGAACTACAACTTTATCGGCAGTTTCATGAAATAATATAATCTTCCCCATATCTGCTCCTTATGAAACAAGTCTGTTTTAATAAATATATTATAGCATACTCTTGCTCGTAAATCAATAATATATCACCCAAAACGTTTCTTATGAATATCCCGATTTTCTTAAAACTCCAGTTCTAACGGAAGATCAAGCTGAGATTCCCACTCTTCAACTGAATGGAATCTTGCAGAAGTACCACATAGCGAAAGGGAAATCTGTTTCGTATAGATTTATTCACTCATGGTTGAGGAATATTGAGTATACCCTCGGCTATTGCTTTAAGGCAACACCGCACAAAGCACACCTGACGGCTTTGCACTGAATCTGCTTGCATATTTTCCGTCATCTTGCACAGAAATCCCTTGACATACGTAAGTATGCCTGCGAAATTTCTATACAATCTGACGAAAAATCTGTCGGCGCATCTTCAGCACAATCTTTGTGCGGTGCTGCCTTAATAAAACCTTTTGCTTTTCTTTTATGGATATGAAAGATATGAAAAAGCTTGTAAAGCAGGAAGGTTCGGTACGTGGCAGCATGGATCCTGCTTTCATGACAGATCTTTTGGACAATGGCGTTTCCGTTCCGTTCTGGAACATTGATTCGTTAATGCCCGATTATATGCCTTCCGGTATTGCAATGAATATCCAGGATTACGGTTATATCTCCATAGCAGATGTTTTCAGGTGGTTGGGTCTGAGTGATCCTGCGCTCAAAAAGTACTGTCAGCCATACTTCAACGAAGCATACAAGAGATCAGAGGCAATTCCGGATGATATTTTGGTATATATCCGGACAGTTTACGAAGATTTTGCTGAATAATTATCAAGACAATGCCGCCGGTTATTCCGATATTCTCTGCCCGGCATTAACTGACAGCCAAAATAGAACAGCGATAATATAAACATCCCAATGCTCTGTCAGGGATGTTTATATTGTTTTTATCTTGATTTTAGAACCTGTCCACATAGGGTGAATGTACGGATTATCAGGCATAATTTTGTCGGTGACAAGGCAAAAATCCGCCGACGTGCTGTCGCCCTTCAAGGATTTTTAACGCAGTCACCGGCAAAATTTGACGAAAAGACGTGCATGAATCCCTATGTGGACAGGTTCTCAATTATTACAATGCGAGCGGTCTTAATATCCGTACTTTTTATTATTGACTCTTAGCAAAAATTTATTGACAAATCTAATGCTATGATATATAATATATTAATATATAGATTATATCAAATCCATATAACTAAGGAGGGTTTATTATGAAGATCATTAAAAAAGCGGCGGCTATGTCTGTATCAGCTGTAATGCTTATGCAGTTTACCGCTCTCGCACCTGTTCCGTCGGTTTATGCTGCGGACGCAACGAAAGAGGCTGTAGTTGACGGACTCACCTATGTGTACGTTCCCGATTCACCAAGCAAAAACGAGTGTACCGTACAGCTTATTTACGATGACACAAACAAGCAGGTCACCAAGCACGATACCGTTTCTATTCCCGAAAAGATCGGTAATTACACCGTAACGGCAATTGGTGATGACAAGCAGGGCATCGTTATCTCAAGAAATGAGGATGATATTCATGTCGAGACCATCAAACTGCCGAACACCATCAAGGAGATCCACAAACGTGCCCTTGTCGATATTGATATGCCATACTTCTCAACGCTTTATGTCAACATAAACGATCTTGAAACAGTAGGTGAAGACGCATTCGGCGGCTACACAAGAATTACTGATATCTATGCTTACGATAAGATCGACAAGGCGTATTATCAGACTAATACCGATCTGGATAAATTCCGTGAGCTTGTGGGAATTGATCACCTGAAATTCCAGGAGATAAGCAAAACCTCTTTCGATTTAGTACTGAGCAAATCGGAATACGATAAAAATAAATGCGTGAACGGCCGACTTGAATTTATCAATGAAGTTTCAAGCTCACCGTATTCAAGGCTTGTAGCTGCAATGTATGCAAAGGAGATAGTGAAAAAGTACGGATTTGATGATCCTAAACTTACAAATCTTCAGAAAATGGAGAAAATCTTCAATTATATCGCTATGAACAGCCGCTACAGCACGATTTACACATATAATGCCGATGCGGATAAAAGGCGTGGAATGGATAATCTTAAAGGAACAGCAATGTCAAATCTCGGATTTCATTCGGGAGTCTGCGGAAGCAAGGCTCACGCTTTTGAAGCATTATGCGGAGCTGCAATGGGCTATGATATCATCAATAAAGATCGTGATATACTCTGTGTAGGTATTCCCGCACACGCTCTCAACGCTGTCAGATTAGAGCACAATGACAAAGACGAAGGCTATTATCTGGTCGATGTCACAGGCGATATGTTCATGCAGGGCGTTCAGAAAGGCTTGGTAGATTATACTGCTTTCGGTGACGATTGGAATTATAACGGCTATATATGTGGCGAAAAAGGTTCAAGACATGATTCCGATGCTGCTACACGTCCTATGAAGCTGATCAATGATCCGAATATTTTCTATAAAGGCATATCCTGCGCTTATATTGTTGATGATACAAAGGGTCCTATCCATATAGAAATGCGTGACAAAAACGATAAAAGCAATAAATACATTGACTACACATCGGCAGCTCCCACATCTCCTGATTCCTATCTCGGACAGCTTCCTTACACCAAACAATACAGCATAGATTCCGGTAAGGCACTTTATTTAGAGCCTAATATGTACTATGAGATCAGCATTTCCAACTCAAAGGGTGAAGCCGTATTCAAGGAAGAAGGCGATCACAAATTCAAACTCGGTGATGCTGAGTATGAGATCTCATTCCATACAAGAGATTATGGAACTGAAACTCCTTATGGCGCTGTTGCCCCCCATACTGCATTCAAGAATTACTTTGAAATATACATTAAGCAGCTTTCTGATGATCCGAAGCCCGATACATATCCGGCTGTAACCACTATACACAAGACTACTACTACTACAACCACGACGACGACTACAACCACAGCAAAGCCCACAACTACCACAAAGAAGCCTACTACCACAACCACAGCAAAGCCTACAACTACTACAAAGAAGCCTACTACCACAACTACAGCAAAGCCTACAACTACCACAAAGAAGCCTACTACCACAACCACAGCAAAGCCCACAACTACCACTACAAAGCCTGCGACAACAACTACAGTCAAAAAGGAAACTCCTAACCTCATTCTTCCTAAGGGAAAGGAAATGGAGTATACAGGTTCGCTTCAGGAACTTATCGAAGCAGGCAAGGCTTCGGGCGGTACACTTCAGTATAAGATAGGCGAGAACGGCGAATGGAGTGAAAAGATCCCGACTGCTGCCGAAGTCGGAGACTATACAGTTTACTACAGAGTTGTCGGCAATGAAAAGTATTACGGTGCAGACACGGATGCCGATATTAAGGGCAGAAAGAACTATTCTTTTCCCTACTGCTATGACTGTCAGAGAAACCCTGCACATCCTTCAAAGGGTGAAAGCTGCAGAGCATACCAGTTAAAAGAACCTCTTATCGGCGATCGTGTTTTCGGCAAGAATATAATCAAAGGAAACTGGACGATGGAATATGTTTCAGCTTATAAAGATTTTGAATCACCATCAAAGTATCTTATAGGTCTTGTAGAAAAAACTCAGGAGGCAGATTCACTCAGTACTCCCGATGATATTTCCATCTATGAATTGAAGAGGGATGGCGAGCATAATTCTTATGGTGTCGTTATTGCAGTATCAGAGGGTGAGAATGAACTTCTTTACTTTGGCGATACAATAAAATATGGCGGAGGATATATCCTCTCAAAGGAAGCAATAAGTGACAGTAAGACATTCGTCATAGAAAAAGACCTGAAAGAAATCATTGTTGAGACAGTAAAGCTTTCCGGTACAGTAAATTCAAAGATATTCAATACAGCAACTGAAAATATTCTTTACGGTGATTCAAACTGTGACGGAAATGTTGACCTTTCAGACGCAGTTTTAATAATGCAGACTCTTTCAAATCCTTCAAAGTTCAAGCTTACAGATCAGGGTCGCATTAATGCCGACTGTTATAATGTAGGTGACGGTGTTACTAATGCAGATGCACTTGCTATCCAGAAATACAAGCTTTCACTTATTACCGAATTACCTGAGAAGAAATAATAATCACGAACAGTAACCGTCATTTATTCAGAGTATATATTTTTCAAAAAGCAAGTCCTCGGAATCTAATTCCGGGGACTTTTCGGGATACAATAAAATCAGAAAGTTGATACAAATATCAACTTTTCTGATAAATATGCACTGATAATCAAGCTGTGATGATCTGATTTATCAAAGAAACAGAATATGTCGTCATTGTAAAACATTTAATATTCAGATAATTATTTCCTTTTCATTTAGAGGCACATCTATCAACAATACTTTATTCTGGAAATAAAAAAGATCGTTGTGCGTTAAAGAGTGCAATACGGATACAGATCCTGCATTCATAGCATAATAGCAATAAACGAATAGCTTTCAACCTCAAAATATGTTATAATTGATAAAATATTATATTGCTAATATTTTATCAATAGACGCCAAAAGAACATATTTATTTAATTAATGAAAAGGAGATGTCGGAATGAAAATAAAAAGAGTATTATCCGCTATGGCAGCTGCAATGGTCTTATCCTGCACTTATTTCCCTGCAGTCCCTCCTGCTGCTATCGACACAGTATATGCAGCAAGTGAAGAGCAGACATATGCCGTTGATAAGGATAAAATCAGTAACAAGGGAATCGACGATAACGGTTTAACATACAACGTCTTCCTTGAAATCCCAAATGATACTAAGGGAACTCCCAATGGTTCAATGACTGTCAAAGACGACGGAACTATAGATGTAGATTGGGATTCATTCGTAACCTCCGGATGGTTTGAAGCCGATTACGGATATGAATACGAGCAGAGAACCAACGCTCTGGAAATGGGGCCAATAAGCATTGATTTTGATGCTGAACAGGATTTATCTCTTTGTAGTGAAGGAGGAAGTGCAAGATTTGGTGTAATCGGCATACTAACTTCACCTAAATCAGATGTCGGACTATATTCTCCTGTTAGTGAGTTCAATATTATTGAAAACTGGGAAAACTGGCGCCCGACCGGCGATAAAATGAAAACTGTCGTTATTGACGGTGCAGAATATGATATATTCAGATCAGATCTTGCGGGCAGTACTTACTATACATCGGCAAAAGGTTTTTCTCAGTATTTCAGTGTTCGTAAAGAACCGAGAAAATCAGGTACGATCAACGTATCAGAGCATTTTAAAGCATGGGAATCTTTAGGCTGGGTTGTGGGTGACCTGGCATCTGTCAATTTCATGGTTGCAGGCTGGGAAAGCGTATGCACAACTAAGATCAACAGCTTAAAGATCAACGCTCCAAAGCCTGTTACTACAGCAACAACCACAACTGAAACAACTACTTCAACAACCTCATCAACTACATCTGCATCGGCCACACAGGAGAATACAACAACTACTGTACCGACAACTACAACAGATATTGTTACTGATGATGATAAAAAATACGTTCAGGTAGTTAATAACAGCGATGGTGGCAGAGGTGAGATCATACCTCCGTACATTTACTATTCAAGTACTACCAACGGATCTATGTATGCTGCCGAGAACGGATGCTTTTCAGCGAGTACGGATGCAAGTGAAATCTCCAGATTTTATGCAGGAATAGAACAACCTGACGGTCTGAATCAATACCACATTATCGGACCGGACAATACTGTGACCGCTGATTATAAATTTGAGAACACATATAAGGACAGCTATCAGCTATCCTATAATCTCTCTGGTAAAAACGATTATAAGTATACAGATATAATCATTATCGAAAACAGCAATGATCATCCGCTGCAATATAATTTCAAGGACATCCGTTCATCTCACCGTATTCCTGATATACTTGAGCCGACGCTCTGCAAAACTTATACAGTTAACGGTCATGAGTACGATCTTTACAAAGATGAATACGATGTAGACGGCCATTGGATCAGTAACACATATGAAACATATATCGTAGTAAGAAAAGATCAGGAGGAAGGCCCGATACTCGAAGGTTCGATTGATTTCAAGAAGCACATGAAGCAGATAGATGAAGATCTCATTGGCAATTTTGAAGCCGATTCAGTTTTCTGCGTTCTTGAAACCGATTATACCTATGGCACACTTAAGGCACTGAAAAATGATATCGTTTTTGAAACAGATGATTATCCATATGAGATCATGGGTGACTTTAATTTTGACAGAGTAATAGATTCTCTTGATCTCGTAAGGGCTAAAGCATGGCTCATAGAATGGGCTGACGATTATACTCCTTCGTTATATATGGATCTGAACAAAGATAATGAATTTGATATAGCAGATGTAGTTATGCTAAAATCATTTTTACTCGGAAAGATAAAGTCATTCGACAAGGCTTCCCAAAAGTAAAACTCAGATTATAAATGCAAAAAATTAAAGGGACAGTTAAAAACTATCCCTTTATTTTAATTACATAGTCTCTCCTCACATCGCATAAAACCATGGAAGTATCGACAAAAATAAAAGAAAATGGTATAATGGAAGGTAAGCGCCAACCAATCCCAGCCCTTCCGCTAAATTGAAAAAGGTGCTAAAATATAATCACAGTAAAAATATCCGAAGGGCGCTGTGATTATGTTGGCTGCAAAAGAAGAAAAACGGGAGCTGTGCCGCAGAGAATGGGCGGAGCGGATCGCAGAATGTGAAAGTAGTAATATGTCGGTCAGGGAATGGTGTGCAGCGAATGGGGTGAATGTAAATACATACTATGGACGTGTCGCTGCTCTGAAAAAGGATACAGCTAAAACTAAAAAAACGCCTACGCAGGATATTGTTCCTCTGAGTGCAGTAAAAGAAAAGCCTGATGTGCCAAGTGCAGTCAAATCCGAAACTGTTGCAGTTCCAATACGCAAGCCTGTTCATGAAAAAGAGAGAGTTATTCTCCGCAAGGAGGATATCGAGATCATACTTCCACCTGATATATCTGAGAGTATGATACTTTTGCTGCTCAGAGGTCTGAAAGAATGCTGAAAAATTTGTCCGCTGATAACATATACATCGTATACGGTCATACTGCCGGATCAATTGCATTAGTACCGTAAGCAGCATTCCATGAACCATTGCTGAGATACCGGCTTATATCCGGGTTCTGATCCAGAACTCTTGGAACGTCAGTATCGTTCACATTGTTCACCGCATTGTTGGTGAAACCTGAATAGACGATAGTTCCCTGATAGGTGTAGGGGCCGTCAATTTTGTCCGAAGTACAGAGAACTATGGAAGAATTCCACACCTGACCGTTCACGCTGAGATACATACAGTATTTGCCCATGTCCTTGTTGTAGATAATATCCGGCGCCCACATATTGCCAGCAAGGTTGTAGCCGCTTGTGGTATTTGACCACTTCTCCGGAACTGCAAGGTCAGCATAGATATTATTGAAAAATGTAGTGTTTGTTGAACCTAAATATGAATTTGCAGCTGAGTACCAGTTTTGCAAGTCATTGGAGCGTGCTGCTCCGAGGTGAGAGCCGATAATATAGTAGCCGCCCTCCGAAATATCTTTCCGGAGGGCGGCTATTTCATCCTTTAGAACCTGTCCACATAGGGGGAATGTACGGATTATCAGGCATAATTTTGTCGGTGACAAGGCAAAAATCCGCCGACGGTCTGTCGCCCTTCAAGGATTTTTAACGCAGTCACCGGCAAAAATTGACGAAAAGACGTGCATGAATCCCTATGTGGACAGGTTCTTATTTCATAGAGAGGGAGCTGTTCCTGCGGCTTACAGGCATACATCCGCAGGAACAGTATTCAGAGAGGAATGATAAATGCGAGCCTATCAGTAAAGTCCCTGCTTCTTCATTTCGTCAGCAACAAGTTTGGCAACGACTTTTGCTCCTGTCTCAGTGAAATGTGTAGTATCACTGCTGCCGGTAGAACACATATGATATGTATAAGCAGTATCATAACCGACAGAATTATAGTGTGCGACCATAAGCGAGTTAAGATCTATGCACGGTATGTTGTAATATTTCGCAAGCTGCTTCATGGCATTGCAGTAGTTGGAGTAGCTGCCAACGAATTTCTTTGATTTGCTGTCGTAGGATTTAAGTCCGATGACCGTCGTCACAAGCACAGGTGTTGCGCCCTTTGACTTAGCCCCTTCGATGTACTTAGCCATGTAGTCCTCAAAGCTGCCAGCCGTACCGGGAACTTTTCCGCAAGTGGGAGCATAGCGCTCAGCTTTGTTAGATGCAGCATCGTTGATACCGAACTGAATAAGCAGATAGTCGTTCTGCTTTATAGAGTCAAGTATAGAATCAAGTCTTCCGTTGTCATAAAAGCTTTTGGAGCTTCTGCCAGCAATTGCACGATTTGAAACTGTGATCTCCTGCGGCAGATCTTCTCCGAGGAAAGCTCCCCACCCCTGCTGCGGTGCATACTTTGCATTGTATGTCTGTACTGTTGAATCGCCGGCAATGTAAATAGTCCTGCTGATGTTTGACTGAACAGGCGTTGTAACTATGAGCGGTTCCTCATAGACCTGCGCTATCGGCTCATCAGTCCATTCGATGTGAAGGTAATCCAGATTCGGACCGCCCTGTACAGTTTCTGAAGTCATTTTAATTGTGTTTTCGCCTTTTTTCAGCGGAAGAACTATTCCTCGCTCCTGCCAGGTATTCCAGCCGCCTGTTGTGAGGAAGTCCTGCACCCAGTAGTCAGACAGACCATTTACTTCAATTTTCATTTTGCGGTTATCTGCACTGCCGTTTGCTGTGCCAAAGGTGCAGAGATAGTTTCCGTCAATGGGAGCTGTAATTTTCCATTCAATATTGCTTCCGACTTTATTGTCAAGATTTACATACGCCTTGTCACGGAATCCCTCGTTAGTACTTTCTTCGATACCATCGGATAACGTTTGGTCAACTGCATAAGCAAACATTCTCTTTTCAGTCACTGCACTGAAGCTGTCGCCTTTTAGCAGGAACGATTGAAGCTGTACTGCATCCGCAGCCCCGATCTTACCGTCTGCATCAACATCTGCACGGCGTTTTGTACTGCGATCAAGTTCACCGCTGACAAGCTCCTGACGCATGAGGATCATATCGAATACATCAACTCTGCCGTCATAGTTCAGATCACCGTATATGAAATCGCTGCTTGTATTCTGAGGCTGTGTAGTAACAGGCTCAGTTGTAACAGGTGAAGTCGGATTTGTAACGGTATTTTCGTTGTATTCAGTTGCGGCTACAACATAATTGACCGCAGTGTTCATATTTACCGCACCAAGAGTTACTTTCTGTCCGCTCTTAACATCTTTTTTGTAAATATTGTATGTGACATTAGGATTACCGTCATCGGTCAAGGTAAGGTCAGTCTTAGTCCAGCCCGCAAGCCAAGCCGCATTGCCCTCAGCACGGGTATCTATTCCCAGATAAACTGTAATATCCTTTGCGGCAGTGAAGGAAGCTTCATCGCCGGTGAACTTCTTTGAATCGCAGGCTGTTCTTATCCATTCTGCCCCATTGAGCTGTTCCGGCACAGAGGTGAATTTGCAGCTTCTGTCGCCAAATACTTCTTTGCCACTGTTTAGTCCCTGCTGTATAGACCAGCTATATCTTGAAGCTCTGTCATTGACTTCCAGAGCCTTGATGAGCGTTCCGTCCGCAATTGTGAACTCTGTTCCATTCAGAACTGTTACCGCCGGTCTTTCAGGCAGTGAATATCCTGTTCCGAGGAAGAAACTCGTATGCGGCGGCTGATTGTAAGCCGACTGCTGACAGCAGTTCTGTGTACGGTACTGAGGGTCGTGCATAAGAGTAGTAAGACGTACATCTGTCGGAGAAGTAGTACACCATACTCGAAGGTGCTTGTTATCTGAGGTACGCATTATGAGCTCCTCACGCCAGTCACCGAACAGGTCAACTGTCATTCCCGGAACAGCCTTTGTACTGTTGTTGGATTCGCAGCCGTCTGCATTGAAAATGTAGTCCACCTTGCTTGTGGAGGTCATCTTAGAAACGGTAGTTCCGCTGAACATCTCACGCTCCAGATCGCCGTCCCAGTAGATGAGGAAATTCATGGAAAGGCTCAGCCCGGCAATCTTATTGCCGTTCTTGTCCATGACTGTCTTAGCAGGTCTTGCTCCCCAGAACTCAGCACCAGGATTGCCTGCATATACGTTATCTGCACAGCAGCGTCCGGTATCCTTGTCGCCGTCCTTGTGGAAGATGACCTTTCCGTCTTTGGCATCGAACAATGTAACGCCGTATGTAGGACCGTGCTCGTGGCACTGCCACAGCTCCAGACCGGGACGTTCAGGGATAAAGTCACCGAGATGCTGAGCGTCACCGTGACCCTTTCCAGATGACCAGAGCAGCTTGCCGTTGTCATCGATCACGCAGTCGCCCATGCTTATCTCCTGTCTGCCGTCATTGTCAACATCAGCAGTCATGAGATTGTGATTTCCCTGACCTGCCGCACTTTCCGAGCCTTTATTGTTGGAATCAAAAATCCAACGCACAGAGAGCTTACCGTTCACAACATCGACAGCTGAGATAGTCATACGGGTGTAGTAGCCTCTGCCATAAACTGCGGACGGGTGAACACCGTCCAGATAGGCGATACCGCTGTTGAATCGGTCAACACGGTTGCCGTAGGTGTCTCCCCATGAGCCTACATTTCCACGAGGTACAGGGAAATTTATAGTGTCAAGAGCTGCACCGGTCTGACCGTCAAACAGCGTCATATATTCAGCACCTTCAAGAATATATCCGCCGGGATTTCGGTAGTCCTTGCTGCCGTCACCTATGACCTTTCCCTTGCCGTCCTTAGTGCCGTCGGCGGTCTTGGTTATGAGCTCAGCCCTGCCGTCGCAGTCGAAATCTGCAACACACATCTGAGTGTAGTGCTGACCGGCACGGATATTCCTGCCCATATCAATGCGCCAGAGGGTCTTGCCTTCGAGGGTAAGGCAGTCGATATAGACATTATCGGTGTAGCCTGCCTGAGAATTGTCCAGAGCCTTACCTTCCCATTTAAGGAATATCTCATACTGTCCGTCACCGTCAACATCGCCAACGACGCAGTCATTTGGAGTATACTGCGCACCGGGGCTGTTGAGCGGAATGTCGAAGTAATTCGTACCGGAATTGAAATGGCACTCTTCAGAAGAGACAACGGCGCCGTTTACCACTGTGTCAACACGGTATTTTGAATATGGGCTGCCGCCGTTGTCCTGATAGCTGGTTGCTCCGGTTCCGGCTTTGCTCGTATAGATGAGCTGACCATCACGGTAGAGCCGGAACTCAGCATTGTCGTCATCATCAGCGTTCCAGCGCCAGCTCACGAACATTCCGTTTCCGGACTTTACTGCATAGATACCACGGTCAAGATGCTCGACGATATTCTGTCCTGTCCCATACTTTGCGGCTGTTGGCATTGCAGCTATATTTCCCGGCATTATACTTACAGCTATCATCAGTGCGGCCGCATATGACTTGATTTTTTTAATTCTCATTTTTACCACCTCTCTGAGAGTTTTAAGGCAACACCGCACAGAGCTTGTGCTGAAGATGCGCAGACAGATTTTTTGTCAGATTGTATAGAAATTCCGCAGGCATACTTACGTATGTCAAGGAATTACTGTGCAAGATGACGGAAAATATGTACCCCAAGGGCACTTCCTTCGGGCGCCACAGATTCAGTGCAAAGCCGTCAGGTGGGCTTTGTGCGGTGTTGTCTTAACGTTTTCTGTAATTCTATTTTAGAACAAATCATGAATAAACTCAATGAAGAAACACACCAAAAAACACACATTTTGTACCATTTGACAAATTCACCCTCTGTATGATATACTGAAACACAGAGAGGAGTGAGATGATGAACAGCATAGGAAAGATCGGCCTTATCATGCCGGAAATAACCGACCCGCTGGACTATGAACTGCTTGACGGAATATATGGTCAGGCTTCAAAGCTCGGCTATGATGTGGTGGTTTTCACCGGAGTTCTCAACTCCATGTCAGACGAAAAACGTGACTACTACACCGAGGGCTTTGAGAATATTTACTCACTCATCTGCAAGAGCAGTCTGGACGGGCTTATTTTTGCCGCCGACCGTTTCAGAAATGACCAGCTCGTTCACCGGATATTTGACTACATCGCTCAGACAGATATACCTGTTCTCGCTCTTGAATACAAGCATGGCACTATCCCCTACATAAATGCCGAGCAGCACGACGGCGCATACGCTATGACAAAGCACCTCATCGAAGTACACGGCTGCCGCAAGCTGTACTGCATTGCCGGATTTCCCGAACATGAGCCGTCAGAGGAGCGCTTGCAGGGCTTCATTGACGCTATGAACGATTTTGGACTTGATATGGGCGAAAACAGCATTTTTTACGGGAATTACTGGCGAGATATCCCGGAGCAGATCGCAAGAGACATTGCCGCCGGAAAGATAGAATGTCCCGACGGAGTTGTCTGTCTCAGCGATTCTATGGCGATATACTTCGGCAACGAGCTCAGCCGTAACGGTATCGCAGTTCCCGATGCGGTCAAAATAACCGGCTATGACGGTATGTGGTACTCCGCTATGCACACTCCCATAACTACGACGATATGCGGCCGTGACAGGCAATTCGGTGAAACGGCAGTCTGTAGGCTCTATGAGATAATGACCGGCAAAAGCTGTGAAGCTGTTGGGAATACTCAAACTATCAGATACGGGACAAGCTGCGGGTGCAGCTATGAAACTGCAGCGGCTCAGTCCGGTTTTCTTGATTCGCTGCAAAAAAAAGTTGCAAAGCAGCTTTTCCGTGGATTTGAGAAAAAGAGCTTCCTTGGAGCGGACTTTATCAGCAAAATGTCTGATGCAGAGGATCTATCCGCTCTTATGGATACAGTAGATAATGTGGGGCATATTCTAAGCGGCTGGAAATGGCTTGATATAGCCTTATGCGAGGACTGGCAGTCCGATCTCGACAACCCCTGCAATTTCAGGCAGCACAGCTTTTCAGACAAGATGTATCTTGCGCTTTCAAAGCGTTACGGTGAAAACGATAAAAGCGGATACTACTTCTCTGCTGCCGATATCCTCCCCGCTCTGGAACAATCCCACGAGCCGATGATAGCGGTTCTTACCTCGCTCCACTGCAAGGGACAGATATTCGGCTACATCGCAATGGCTTTCGACTCTCACGACGACATTGAGCTCGACGATTATTTTGTCAACTGGACAGACGCTGTGTCGAGCGGTCTGCACTCGCTCCAGAAACGCCTTTACATAAACTACATTCATCAGCAAATGGAGTCTTTTTCCACTAAAGACAACGTGACCGGAATGCTCAACAAAAGAGGATTTACAGAAGCGCTGCCCGGAACCCTCAATGAGCTGCGAAAAAGCGGTAAGGCTCATTGTCTGCTGCTCATCTCATGGCTGGACGATACTGCCGCTTATGATACTGCTGTTATTATTTCAAATGCGCTGAAAAAAACAGCAGAAAATAAGCTTTGCGGACGGCTTGGTGAAAATATTTTTTCCGTACTTATGAGGTCTGAAAACGATACGGAGCTGTTCATCACTGAGCTGAAAAATGAGCTGACAGCAACGCTCGGAAATCCGGCTCTCCTGCCCGAATTATTCACCGGTGAATATGAAATATCAGGCAAGCTGCCGTCGGAGATAGAGCGGTCTGTTGATGATGATTGCAGCAGATTTTCCGAAATGCGAAGCACTGAACTGAGCAGGAATTATACCTATCGCGAACAGATATATTCCCTGCGCCGTGAGATAATGACAAAACCGCAGCTAAACTGGAATATCCCCGATATTTCAAGAGAGCTTGGCATAAGTAAAACTCACCTGCAAAGGCTTTACAAAGAGCTTTTCTCGACCAGCATAAAGGACGACATAATTCTCTCACGCATGAACCGTGCAATGCAGCTCCTAACCCATACGGATCTGCGTGTGCAGGAGATCGCCGAGCAGTGCGGCTACAAAAACGAGAACCACTTCATGAGGCAGTTCAAGGAAAAAAACGGCGTAACCGCTCTGCAGTATCGAAAAAATAAATCGTGATACAAAGAAAGCGCACCGACTATGAGTCGATACGCTTTCTTTCTCTGATTTGCCCAGTTTACAAAGTTTTTCCGGATAAAAAGGAATTTGTCTGCAGCCGCTATCCGGAGTTCAGCTGATGTCACTTCAATGCCGTGAGCTATTGTGCAGATACTCAATGGCACTCCTGTGATCTCTGTACTTATTATAACTCACAGCAATAGAATTGTAAATGCCTTTTTGCACCTGATTCCTTGCATTTTGGTTCATTTCAGAATGAGTTGTCTCATCATCACCAAATCAAATACATCAATTATTTCATCAGAACATAAGTCACCAGCTTTCCAATCTGTGAGTTCACCATTGTTGAGAAGATATTTCTGCATCATGACAAGATCGGTAACACTAAACTTTCCGTCAGCATTGACATCACCGATGACCCCATCGGCAGAATTAACAATTGCGATTCGATCAATAGACGGAGCATAGCCTTCGTCATTGTAAAGTCTGATAGTATTCGTTCCCTCGTTAAGATAAACATTCGTATTGACTGCCGCAATTCCAACCCAATCGTTTTTATTTGCATACAGTCCGTCAAGAGCTGCGGCATATTTTCCGTTTACATCAATTTTCAGACTTCGTGGTTCTCCTGAGATATAGTATATTCTCAGCGGATATTCTCCTGACTTCTCTGCAGTTACATTCGTGAAAGTAATGTAACTATCTCTTCCACCGCCTACATACCCGACATAAGTGTTTCCAGAACAATATTTGTCTGAGGTAACTGATGCAAAGCCTGAAAGCTGTGCATTTTCAGCTTCATAGAACTTATAATTTGAGTAATGCGTTGTCAGCTTCATTCCGTCTCTTGTCAGTTTTATCATGCATCCTCCGTTTGGGAGAAGATTTTGAGTAATAATGCTGTCTTTTGTAAGGTCACTGAGCGTTTTCACTTCAATGGCGCTGCCGTCTGAATTATCACCGAAAATATATGCGTTATATACTGTATCATCAGTTATAATATCGCTGAGTTTTATGTTTATCGTCCTCGGTTGTATCGTTGCTGCTCCGATGTACCAGTCATCACCGCTTTTTCTGCCAATAACACTTAACTGCATGGGATAGCCGTCCAGCACCTTCATATCATCCCACGCAACAGGTACATCGTTCAGCACAGGGAGCGCAGACGAGCCCTCATAGGTATATGCAGACTGAGCGAAATGCTGGACTCCCGATTCAATAGTTACTACGTCGGAAAGTGCAAATCCTGCTGTTGCGTTTATGCCATCAATGGGAGTGCCAGTGGGAGTGAAGTCTGCAGAGCCGACAACGTTTCTGTTAAAAGGATAATTTATACGGTTCGTCAGAGACGGAGTATCACGCCATTTGTAGTATTCCGTGCCGTAAACCGCCTCGTATGATACAACATTTGGATATGTACGGCTCTCGCCGTGAGGCATAGTACAGCCGTGGAAAAGTACCATTAACTTATTCTCTGCAGCTATATCCATGCAGAGATACATCTGTTTCATAGTATCTTGAGTGTCGCTTTCATAATAATCTACCTTAACACCTTTGACTCCCAGACCTTTTATACGCTCAAACTCACGCCTTATCGTTGTCTCGTCAAGAAGCGAATAATAGGGATAAGCGTGATTTCCGAAACTGTCAGTGTAGTCGTAATGGCAGATGTTGTTCACTCCGTACCAGAGATAGATTCCAATGCCTTTTGAAGCTCCGTATTCGCAAAGCTCTTTGACTTTTTCTGAACTATTGTCCCAGAGTGCCCAGCCGAAATCAAGGCAGACGTAATCCCAGCCATTTTCAGAGGCAAAGTCAATGTAATCCTTTTGCATATGATACTCTATGGGCGAATCTCCGCCGCTGCTCCACCATGACCATGCGACCTTTCCCGGCTTTATCCAGCTTGTATCCTTGATAACTGAGGGCGGATTCAGGTCAAGTATCATATCACTGCACGTCATGTCATTCAGATTGTCTGCAATTATTGCCGCTCTCCACGGAGTAGCAAACGGTCCATTCATTTTTACGGTATCGACCTTGTTGCCGAAACGCCATTTCAGAGCACGGGCTTCCCTTTTCAGTTTTCAGAAACCCTGCACAGTAAGGATCAGACTCGTTAAAGACATTCGCTTCTGAAAGCAATATCCAGTATTTGTCCGAAATATGCCCTGTCAGCGGAACAGAACAGTCGAATTGATTCAAGGTCATATCCCTGATGTTGAACTGACCAATCTCATACTCATATGTAGCATTTGGCATACTGCCCCAGAATGTTCCGCTTTCGGGAAAAACAACCTCACTGACCTCCGCTGTTACTTCAGCACCGTGATTCAAAGAATAACGAAAAGCCATTCCATCATCATACATACGAACAATAACCGTCAGAACTGAATCGCCCTTGATAAGCGGAAACGACAGTTCATTGTAATTGTTACGAAGCTGACTGTGCTTGCCGAATGGCATTGTATAATTCTCATCAAATGATACTTTTGTCACTGATGCTGCGTCTGTTGTAAATCCCTCGGACAGATTTTCAGTTGAGGTTATAAGTCCTAGTTTTGATGGCTCAATTACAATCCCCATTTCTAAATTATCCGCCTTGTGGACGGAATAGTAATAACTCCCCTTTGCGTCTTTCCATATCTTTGTTGTCAGTGAAGCATCGGGAGATACACTCTGCAATTCGGGAATACTTGTAAGTGTCGTGCCATTCAGTGAAACTATAGTTTCCGGTGCAGACAAAACGCTTTCGACAGATGAACTGTAGACACCCTGACTTGTAGCTGACGTATTTACATAGCTTTCGATTTCATTAGCTGAATTTACTGCAGATGAAAAAATCCCTAAATTCAACGCAGTGAAGAAGGATATTGCTAATGCAATACACTTTTTACATTTCATGATAATCACCTCTCAATTGTTCCACGGCAGCTCGTCAAGGGTTATGACATATTCACTGTTGTAGGTCTTTTTCATTATTTCTTTTTCAGTGAATGTCTCGGAATAATGACCGCTGCTCACCACGAAATCTCCGCACCACGTTCCGAACCATGCCCAGCGAGAATTTGCTGCAACTACATTGTCGATATCGAAAACTGTGCCGTTTTCAGTAAGTGCAATTATCTTGTTCGTGCCGGAATATTCAAGCAGTTCCGAGAACTTTGCATTCTGTGCACCGTAGCTTCTTTCGCCGGCATAAATGTCCTCGCCGATAATATCTACATAATCATCTCCGGGGTACCAGTCGGGATTCTGACCGTTCCACACCCATATCAGGTTATTGCAGCCGTAAACATTCGTAAGCTGGTCGTAAAGATAGTACCAGAGCTGCTTGTAAGCATCAGAACCTTTAGCTCCCCACCAGAACCAGCCGCCTGAAGCCTCGTGCAGAGGTCTCCACAGTACGGGAACTCCTGCGTCACGGAGTCGGTTCAGCTGCTTTGCTATCTCAGCAATATCTGCGTCAATGAGAGCCTTGCCCTCGGGGTCTTTGCCGTCCATAACAGCGGCAATGTCGAAATTGGTGTTTGAGGTATTGAACCCTCCCCACCACCTCGGAGTCCCCTGCTCGGTATCGCCGGATTTCATGTACTTATCGGGAGCGTTCCAGTGCCAGCAGAATGTGGCGATACCGCCGTGACTGTGGAAGTCGATCGCTGTCTCCACAGCATTTGAGCGTGCGCCCTTGGCCTGACGTGAGGGGCAGTAGTCCATCATGTCAAGTCCCACGATAGCAGGATATTTGCCTGTAGCTTCGTATATCGCTCTGAACTCATCACCGTTAAGACCGTCATTGCAGACCTGCCCTGCAAGAGTGTATTTCCCGTAGCTGTCACATAGATAGCTGAAAAGCTCCTTTGCACACTCGTCAGCATTTGAATTTATCAGCTTATTCTCAACATTGTAAACGCTGTTTGAGATCACATCATCTGTTGTAACTTTAAGACTGTCCACCATTATCCAGCCCCAAGACTTTTTAATTGAAACTGTATGTTTTCCGGCAGTGAGCATTACTCTGCGGAGCGATGTCTCAGAGTACACATTTCCCTTGCTTTCAAATCCGCCGATATTTTCACCGTCAACAAGCACCTCATTATACTTGTCTCCGCCCATTCCCTTTGATGTGAGGGTGAAACAGTAGCTGCCTGCTGCGGGAACTTCTATTGTAAACGCAAGGTCATCTCCATCGTCGGAAAAGCTGCCGACAGCCTTTCCTCCGGAAGCAGACGAGTCGTCACTTACTGCGATATTTCCGGATATTACTGCATTTTCAGCCTCATATACTGCGAGAAAATCCTCGTGCGGAGTCTCGATCTGCTGTGTCAGGAGCTTTCTCATCTGAACCATATCGAAAACATCAAGTCTGCCGTCCTCACAGAGGTCACCGGCTTTCCAGTTTGCAAGCTCAGTGTTTGGTACTGCAAGCAGCCACTTCTGCAAGATCACAATGTCAGCCACATTGAACTCACCGTCGCCGCTGACATCACCTTTTACAAAAGCGTCATCTGTATCAACAGACATTTTTTTGTAGACATTCTCATACATTGTCTCAGCCCAGAGCTTTCGCATTGCTTCGTAACCGTCAGAATTGGGGTGAACACCGTCATCGCTGAGTCCCCATGTGTTATTCCGGAAGAATTCATCGAAGTCAGGGCCATGAACCAGTTTGTCACCGTATTCATTGTAAAGCTTGTCTATCATGGCATTATAATATCCTGTGTTTGAACCAACATCTGAATTTGTTGCATAAGGAATTTTCGGCAGAACCGGAACTTTTCCGGCGTTCAGAACAGCATCTATCATATACTTTGTATTCTCATAATAGCTCTGAGCATTGTTGGGATTGCCCCATGCGTCGTTAGTTCCGTATGCGATGCTCACATATTTTGCTGGACTTGTGCTAAGCCACTTGTCAATGTTCTCCTTTCCGTCACGGCTCGATATACCGCCGATACCGCCGTTTTCCTGCACTGGGAAAAAGCTGCTGTCAAGCTGATTTACGAATGCCGCATAGCCTGTTCCGTAGGCATTCACCATGCTGCCTGCGGTAATGGAATCTCCGAAAAATATCCAGCTGTCGGAGACACCGTTTGAAGCATCGTGAATGTCAAAATTCAGGCTGACCTTGCTTCCGTTTGCCTTAGTGACTTTCATGCGTATCCAGTTATATCCGTCCATATCAATAAGGTGCTGCCGGGAGCTGTAGCCGTTGCCGGTTACAGTCTCTGCGGCCTCCCACCCCGCTGCGGGATAGCTTCCGCCTGCCGCTTTGTTGACCTCAATTGTATAATCCACCGGTTCTGCGTCCTTGTTTACATAAATGCCGATGTTGTCGTATGTGCTTGTATTGTACCAGACCGCAAGCACCTTTTTACGCTGCGATATGGGAACAGCAGAAAGGTCATATGCAAGGTAGTCGTTCGGAGCTGAAGTCCAGAATGTATAGTATTTATCATCGTTTCCCGATGAAGCACTATCCGATTTTCCGGAGTATGCCGGAGCATTTCTGCTGATAATAGGATTTGCACCAACACTAACAGAGGTTTCTCCAATCGTTATGCAGTCCAGATAAGTCCAACCCCATGAACCCTCAACTGTGACGGTATTATCACCCGATCTAAGACCCGCTGAGATACTGACCGTCCTGAACTGACCTTCTCCAGTGTAGGCACAGAATATCTGCCCTATATTCTCACCGTTGACAATGACGTTCTGATACTTGCCGTTCTCGTCATAAGGCTGACTGTAGCGTATTGAAAGTGTCTGCATACCGTCTTTTTCAGCATTTACGCTTACAGTCACGGAGTCGCCTGAATCTTTAAGTTCAACAGCCTTGCCTCCGCTTGCACCGGACAGCGTGACAACAGTAGTTATGTTGTCCCCTGTATCGTAAACAGTTCCGTTTTCAAACTCAAATGTACTGCCTGCGGCGGATATGTTTATGGGAGCTATCACCAGAGTATTGATAGATAATGCCGATGCGAGAATGGTTGTAATTAGTTTTTTCATAATTCCGACCTCCTGAAAGAAATGGATTCTCTATAATAATTTTAACCCATATCATTCAAAATGAAAATGACTTTTTGCAGAAAAAAACATACTTTTTGAATCATTCCGTTTAATATTTAACCTGATTTCGCAAAACTCAAAGCGAATTTTCCACTCTCAGAAAGGTACAAATCCAGCCGTTACAGTGACCAAGAGATAAGCGTAACTTCCGTGCGTGATCCGTCAAATGTCCGGCGAGCAGAATCAGATTGTCGATCACCGTCCGAATCCTTCTACGCTTGATCGTGCTTTGACGTACAGGCATATCATTCCCCTTAATGGCAGCCGTTCAGATGATGCGAAGAATATTGTAAGCGATCATGGTCAGTTTCAGAATCAGTGCATTCGTATCAAACTTGCCGCTGGGCAGGCGTTCGATGCCCATGTCAGTCTTGATCTCGCTGTGATACTGTTCACAGACAGCATGATTATGGTACAGCGCAATCACTTCCTCGTCAGAAACATCGAGCGATGTCCAGTACATATCAATTTCTGTTTCCGGAAAAAGCATCTCCTGACCATCAGCAGATGTCGTTCTTTCGGTGATCTCGTAAACCATGCGAATGGCGAATTTTCCGTCCTTTTTCGTTTCAAAATTCTGCCATGTACTGCCGATATAGACGGTTTTCCCTTCTCTGGGATGCTTCACATTTTTGCAGACGGATTTCAGTTCCTCTTCGATTGCATAACGGTCTTCACGGCGAAAATTATGCTTGATCAGGAACTTCAACTGCGGATCCTGCCAATGCAGAAGCAACATATTTTCAAGCGCATCATTGCCAGAATCCATGCGGAACAACAACGGCTTTTTCGTCATCTGCTTCGCTGCTGCGATGGTTTCGGAGAGAAATTCCGGCGTTCCGCTCTGACAATGCTGCTTTCCCTCACGAAGCTCTGCGTTGCAGAGATAGCCCTCGGTTCCGATGTAGGCAAAGATCGGCGCATAGCCGTCGAAGATCTTGTAGGTGCGGGAAACACCTGCTTTATGGCTGCCGGAATTATCGAACGGAGAAACATCAATATCTACCGGAACACAGTCGTTTTGAAGGGCTGACGGCTCATATTTGCAGGACAGGAACATATCGACATTGCCGTCGAGAATCTCCCGATTCATTGACACTCCGATGCCGTCAAGCCGGTTTCTGAGCGAAGATTCCGAAGGAATACCATAAGCGATACCGAATGCGATCTTGTAGAATTCCTCGTCCTTATGAAACTCATTGACATTCTCAAAGTCCGATTTTCCGAGCGACAGAAGCCCGATCATGGTCAGGAGAATATCGCCGTTTTTGATTTGCGGCTGAGAGCGCTTTTCCGTCCGCATACGGTTCGCTTTTTTGATCAGATTCGACTTGCCGAGCACTTGTCCTAAGGCAGTGAAAACTGCAACGCCACAAGCTGCTCGGATACAAACATGATGCATAGTCATTTTTTGCGCAAAGTTTGTCCTTGTCAAGCTCCTTTATCTCGTCAATGACAGTTTTCTCACGCTTGGCGATCTTCTTTTTGAGCTTTGCCAGATAACGTTTGACTATCAAATAAACTTTCTTTATTAAGGAAAACATAAAGGAGCAGGCTGCTAAACCTGCTCCCGATATATCATTTTTAAGTTAAGGGGTCAAATGGGGTCAAATCACAAATCCGATAAAAATAAGTAATCCCCGAAACGGCTTAGTTTCGGGGATTTTTCTGGTTGCGGCGGCTGGATTTGAACCAACGACCTTCGGGTTATGAGCTTCCTTTTCTATGTTTCACTGAGGATCACCAAGTGTCACGGAGTGCGTAAAATAGGCATTTCTCAGTAAAGGCTGACGAAGCCATGAGGAATAAAAATCGTTGCGGTTGATGTACGCGTTGATGTACAACCATACTTCATTACTTTAGTCTCCTTCGGGAGGCTTTTTTTCAAATACGCTTTATACAACAGCCTCGATTAGAGTTTTATCCTCATACTGCACAGTCTTTATACCTGTTTGCTTATTCTTATTAAAGCTGAATGTCAGCAAATAGCCGGTTTTAAGCTTATATGAATCAAGATAATCTGAAAGCTGCTTTTCTCCGTCTTCATTATACTTCTGACCGTGCCATATTTTCAGCTCTACGATATACCTCTTGCCGAGATAGTCGATAACAACGTCCATACGGCGGTTATCACGTGTACGTGCTTCGATATAATAGTTTCCAACTCCGTTAATTATAGGACGAAGATATACAAGGAAACACTTTCTGCCGTCCTCCTCAATAAACTTTTCGGTGCTGTCACCGTAAATCTCATGGAAGTGATCGATGAATCGGCTGATGATAAGTTCAACATTAAGAATGCCATTTTTCACAAACTCAGGCTTATCAAATAATCCGGCCTTTGAGATAGGCGTTGACTTCATCTCCTCGGAGGTAAGCATATCATTATACAGCCTCGTCTCAAATATCCTGTTAGCTATAACAACTGCTCCATCCTCAACCTTCACAAAGCCAAACATCAGGAGCAGCTTTGTTGGTTCGTGATCTGGATTAAACGAGAATCTTTCGCCTTTAGTAAGTATCTGATAGAGGCTTTTCTTCATCTCAGGATAATCTTCAAGCCTGTTAATAAGAGATTCAAACAGAGGAGTATTCGCAGCAAGAATGCGGTTTACTGCCTTTATTACGCCTTCCTCTGTCCATTCATGTATCTCTTCATCCAGGTATTTACAGATGTTTGATACCAGCACAGGATAGCCGGAAGTGTAGTCATAAATTACCTGTGCTATAGAAACGGTATCTATGTCAGTATCGTTTTCTTTTGCATAATCATCAAGCATATCTGCAATTCCCTCTATGCTAAGACTCATATCAATATTAAACTCAACAGCTATGTTCCATGGACTGTTGTGCTTATGTTCGGTATCTTCACGGATTCTGAGTTTCAGGTTACGAACATCATATACTCCTGCAAGTATTACAGACTTGAATGTTGGTGACTCAAATCTGTCAAGATAATACCCTCTGAGCTGTGCAAGGAAATCAAGGAATACCTGATTATTAGATGCCTGATCAACTTCATCGATCATTAGCACCACAGGTTTTTCTATTGAACCGCAGAATTTACTTAGATTCAAAAACAACTCAACCAGATCAAGATCATCGTTTATCCCATTTTTAAGTTCTTTGAGAGCAGTAATCAACTGTCCAGAACACTCATTTCTCTCAAGTGAGTTGATAAAAGCTTTAATAAACGCTACTGAAAATGAATGCTCATCCTTAAATTTAGCAGAACTCATCTGACGCTGAAAATCCATCAATACAACATAATATGAATCTGACAGGTATTTTCTTAAACCGTTCAGCGTAGTTGTCTTTCCGTACTGGCGACCACGATTAATAACGAAATAGTCTCCCTTGTCGATCATATCCCTGATTTTTGCAAGTCGTTCATGTATATCAACCATATAATGCTGCTCAGGTATACATGAGCCGGTTATATTAAAGCATTTACTCATCTATTCTCACTTCCTTACTGTGTGCCTAAAATCGCTGTAGTATTGTTCTGTTAATAGTATACCACAGTTCAACGAATAAATCAAGCATAAAAAAATCGGGGCAGAGCCCCGATTATTACACACACAATTATTGAAATATCATAATTTCATCATACAAGATTTCTTCAATCTAAATTGAGCCTATTCCTTTACAACTGTATTATCAGTTTTTGTTT
>ACOK01000115.1 GCA_000174895.1 Ruminococcus flavefaciens FD-1 | reverse complement strand
CATCCGCAATAAGTGTACGAACATAGTCACTGACAGACTTATATCCGTTTTCTTCTGCTTTCTTTGTGAATTTCTCGTGTTCTTCCTTGGTAACTCGCACACGAATCATAAGCTCTTTGTTGATTCTGTCGGGATTCTTTTTATTCGCCATTCTTATCCTCCATCCGCTGATCTGTCTCAAATGAAAATGAATTGATCTTGATTTTTTTCAGTAATTCTATACGTTCAGGTATCATTTTCCCCTTTTTAAATTGTACATGCTGATTGCTTAACCAGCTTACAATTGACACCCCTTTATATACAACTGCTTTTGGTGTATGCTCTCCTTTGTGAGTTTCACTGTACTCCAGTACAATCTCATAGTTTTTCATCCATTTTTCCTGTAGCTTTTTCTGTCTGGAACTACTATCAGCATAGAACGGATAACCAATATCATCCAGTTTCTGCATTTGTTCTTGTGTAAGTTTTCCGCTTTTGTATGCCCTGCGCTGATCACTTACCCAATAATACAGATCATATCCATTCCTGTCAATTGTGCTTTTCGGAACAGAAGTCATATTGTGTTCTGTCAAATATGATTTTAAATCCTGATATCTTTCTTCCCATGAATCAACTGCTTCAAATGATATACCAAGCTGTTGAAAATGAATGATATGCTTTTTAGCAAGCTTTTCGTTTCTGTATTTCGTTTTACAATTGGCCAACCAGTTGCCAAGATTATATCCATCCTTGCACACTATGTTTCCTGATAACGCTTTTACGCCATTTTCTTTAATAAACGCTTCGAGATGTCTGAATCCTGTTATATATGAATTCTCAGCATTTTTATTAACCACATTATCCCAGACCATGCCAATGTCAGATAATCTCTTTATATGTCCTTTCGGGATCGTTCCTGCTCTATACTGACTTTTCTGCTGACGTATCCATTTTCCAAGCTGAAATTCGCCGACACTGTAATCCTTTGGGATATCCAGATCACCATATTCTTTATAATAAGCCTTTGCAAGCTCATATCGCTCGTTCCACTGCTGCTCATAAAGAGTTGCACCATAGCGAAATCCTATTGCTTCCAGCTTTGAAATCTGCTCGGAAGACAATTGTTTTTTACGCTTACCTTCCGCTATCTGCTTCTGTTCATTCAGCCATTTATTAAGCCATACACCGCTCGCTACATAATCGAACGGAACATTCAGATCACCGTGTTCTTCGTAATAATCTTTTGCAAGCCGGTACTTTTCTTCCCAAGGATCTGATTTTTCAAGCACAAATCCAATGCCTCTAAGCTTTTCTATACGTTCCTCAGATAACTTTCCGCTTGCGTATATATCACGCTGATCACGAACCCATTTACCGAGATTGATTCCGTCTTCAGTTTTAAAATTGCACTTCACATCAAAAGTACCGTATTCTTTATGGTATTTACACAGAGCCTGAAAAGCATTCTTCCACCGCATTTCCAACTTATTCCCCCAAATCATGCCGAGAGAATCAAGTCTTGTTATCTGCTCATCTGTTAATTCACGATAGCCTTTTCCTGTCCCATTTCGTGCACTGCGAAGATTATTAAGCCACTGCCCGAGCTTTATTCCGTCGCTGTCAATGTATCTCGCAGGCACGTTCAAATCGCCATGCTCACGATGATACTTTACAGCCGCTGAGTAGTATTCTTCCCAGATATAGTCGAAAACATCCCAGACCATGCCGATGTCGTCGAGAGCCTTTATCCGCTCATCCGACAGGAAACGGCTCCTGATACCGTTCTTTCTGAACATTCTTATCTGAGCCAGCCAGCGTCCGAGGTCAACACCATTATCATCTACATACAAGGCTTTAGGCTGTAAATCGCCGTTCATCTCATAGTAGCGTTTAGCAGCTTCGTAATATTTCTCCCATGATACATCAGACTTCGACTCCCAGCGCATACCGAGAGCGTTTAGTTTATCGATCTGAACCTGGGTGAGGATACCGTTTACAGTTCCATTGTAAACCCTGCGCTGAGTCTGTAACCACAATCCCAGTGAATAGCCTTCTTGCGTGAAATAACGCTTAGGAATGTCGATATTTCCGTATTTGTCATGGTAACTCTTTGCCGCTTCATACATCAGATCCCACGATGCAGAGAGTGTGCCTTCGAGTTCATCAAATAGTGCCTTGCAGTCAGCGACCTTGTCGATAAGCTCAAATGTCTCATTGACCACAAATTTCTCGCCGTCGTGCGAACGATAATAGTTGATCGCCACCTGCATTTCTTCCTCGATAGCGTCGATGCTGTAAAGGTTCTCGATGTTGTTGACGATATCGAAAATAACGGGATTCCGTGACTTTGAAGCTGACAGTGCACGTCCTATCTGCTGTTTGTAGATGATAGGCGAAATTGTGGGACGGAGCAGAATAACTCCCGAAATATCAGGAACATGAACGCCCTCGTTCAGAGCGTCGATGCAGTATAACAGCTTCAGATGATTGTCATCATTATCATTTTTGAATTCAGCAAAAGACTTGCTTGCAGTGGGATCATCGGAGTAAACAGAATAGATGTGTGGCTTCTTATCGACCTTTCTGAACCATTCCTTTGCTTTGTTCATCATGTCCTGCATATGCTCAAGATTAGCACAGAAAACTATGTATTTGCCGCTGCGGTCGGTCATGTGCTTATCGAACAGAACGTCCAGTTTATCGGCCTTATCAAGGGCACGACGAAGCGCTTCAAGATAGGCAGATGCGGCATCCTGTACAGCTTTGCTCTTAGCGGAACGAACTCGCTTTTCGTATTTTTCTAAGTCCTGCTGATATGAGAAAATCGAAAGAATGTACTTTGGAGGACTGAGAATGTTTCTGACTATGGACTCACCAAGTGTCATTTCACTTGCGATATTTCCGTCAAACAGCTCATCAGTCATATCACGCTGATTGTCGAGATAGCGGATAGCCGTTGCTGACAGACCGAGAACAGGGACATTCGGGTATGCTTTCAGAACAGCATCCACACCTGCTCCCCACAGTTCAGCACCACAGCGATGAAACTCATCGAGGATTATATAGTCAGGCTGTATTTCGGCTATTTCTGCCTCTGTCACATTCATCAGCTTTGCGTATGTGTAAAATTTCACGTTCTCAGGCTGGTAACCACCACTTGTCTCAGCAAGATTTTCAAGCTGAGTCTGATATATGTATCGTGAAGGAGAAAGCCATAATATCGTTTTTTCAGGATTATCCTCACATAGCTTGAAGCCGATGAAACTTTTGCCCGTACCGGTTGGGTGGATCACGGCTGCTTTGCCACGTTCTGCAAGCATAGTTACCACTGCTTCATATGCTGTTTTGTTATGCTCGAATAGCTGTATTGCCATGATCTCACCTCCCATTAAAATCTCATAAAACCAATAAAAGCTACTTATTGCAGCACCTTTCGGTGCTGCATTCTTTATTTCTTTTCTATCACTTTTAAAATTATATTTTCATCATTAAGATGGATAGTCAGCTTATCTCCGTCAAGAGACATTGATTTTATACGATGTTTTTCAATGATATATGTACCGGCTATTCTATAGAATGAACCTTCATCTTCTATCCTTGCAGGATGTGCAAGTTTATATTTGCTGTCAGAGGATATTATTTCGGTTACTTTATATTGATTTAGATTCATATTGATCAAATCCTATCTTAATGATAATTATATTTATACTGTCACTAACGGCTTTCCATTGAATTCATCAGGTGTCATAAAAGTTGGAACGATGCTGTGCAGGGCTTTTATTGCAAGATCAATATCATTTTTATTAGCCGCATCACGAAGGTCACGGAGCTGGCTTATAAATGTCTCCGAATCTATCTCTATCTGTCTGCCAATAAATATCAGGTCGTTTGAAGTCTTCTGTAAGCCTTCTTCATTCATCAGCAGTTCTTCTTTTATCTTTTCACCGGGTCTTAATCATACAAATTCAATGTTTACGTCTACATACGGGACTTTTCCGTACATTCTTATCAGATTTTCAGCAAGTGTGACGATACGTACAGGTTTTCCCATATCAAGCACGAATATCTCACCGCCATTGGCTATTGCAGCCGCTTCAAGAACAAGGCTTACAGCTTCCGGTATGGTCATGAAGTATCTGATGATATCAGGATGTGTTACCGTTACAGCTCGTCCCTGTTCGATCTGACGCTTGAATAATGGTATGACTGAACCATGTGAGCCGAGAACATTGCCGAATCTGGTAGTAACAAATTCGGTCACTCCCTCTTTCTGTTGTGACAAATACTGTATTATCATTTCACAGCAGCGCTTTGATGCTCCCATTGCATTTGTAGGATTGACTGCTTTATCAGTCGAGATCATTACAAACTTCTTCACATTATGGAACTGCGCAAGAGTTGCAACATTAAATGTTCCTATAACATTATTTTTTATTGCTTCCATAGGCGACTTCTCCATGAGCGGTACGTGCTTATGTGCCGCCGCATGAAAGACAATATCAGGCTTGTACTCATTGAAAATAGCGTTCATTCTGTCATAATCACGTACAGAAGCTATCAAAGTTTCGACATTCAGGTCATGTCCATATTCCATCATCAATTCCTGCTGTATCTCATATGCAGTATTCTCATAAATATCTATTATGAGTATCTGCTCAGGAGAGTATTTTGCTATCTGACGAACAAGTTCGGAACCTATTGAACCGCCTCCGCCTGTGACCATGCACTTCTTCCCTTTTATGAAAGAGCATATCTCACTATTATCAAACCTTATCGGTTCACGGCCTAACAGGTCCTCTATTCTTATATCACGGATCTGATGGACGAGCTTAGTTCTTGATTCGTCAAATATAAGATTACCGATAAAAGGAATGATCTTGACAGGAACATTGGAAGCAGAACATATGCCGAGTATCCTTTTCCTTTCCTCATCTTCACATGACGGGATAGCAAAAATAATCTGCTCGATCTTGTATTTTGCAACGATAGAAGGAATTTCATATGTCATTCCGACTACTCTTATACCGTTTATCTCCCTGCCGATAAATCTCCTGTTATCATCAACTATACATACAGGATCATATTCAGCTGATATTTTATCCTCTTCATAGGGAGAATGTTTAGCATTGAATATCTCGGTCAAAATCGTGGCGCAGGCCTGACCTGCGCCGACAATAAGTGTTCGTTTCATTTTAGGCTCCAATAATTACCGGCATATTTTGCCTATTCTTCTAATATACTAAAAATGTATATATATCAAGAAAACCTGGCTTAGTCTCTTCTGAAAATATCTCTTGTGTACACCTTTTCAGCTACGTCATCGAGGCAGCTATCATAACGGTTGGCAATAATAGCATCAGACTGTGTCTTGAACTTGTCCAGATCATTTACAACAAGACTGCCGAAAAATGTCTCTCCGTCCTTTAATGAAGGCTCATAAATAATAACAGTAGCCCCTTTAGCCTTGATTCGCTTCATAACTCCCTGTATCGAGGACTGACGGAAATTATCACTGTTGGACTTCATTGTCAGGCGGTATACACCTATAACTACATTCTTCTCACTTGAAGAATCCCATGAACTGTTAGCTGTATAATATCCTGCTTTTTCAAGAACTCTGTCAGCCACAAAATCTTTACGGGTACGATTGGATTCAACTATTGCAGACATCATATTCTGTGGGACATCTCCATAGTTGGCAAGAAGCTGCTTGGTATCCTTCGGTAGACAATAGCCGCCATATCCGAATGAAGGATTATTGTAGTGAGTACCGATACGTGGATCAAGACAAACACCGTCAATGATCTCCTTAGTGTTCAGTCCCTTCATTTCAGCATAAGTATCAAGCTCATTGAAATAGCTGACACGCAGAGCAAGATATGTATTGGCAAACAGCTTGACTGCTTCAGCCTCTGTGAATCCCATGTAGAGGGTATCGATATCTTCCTTGATAGCTCCCTGCTGAAGAAGTTCAGCAAATGTATGAGCGGCTTTCACTAACTTCTCGTCTTCCATATCAGTACCAACAATGATACGGCTTGGATAGAGATTGTCGTAAAGAGCCTTACTCTCACGAAGAAACTCAGGGCTGAAAATAATATTCTTGCTTCCTGTTTTTTCTCTGATTGACTTTGTGTATCCTACCGGTATAGTGGACTTGATGACCATTATGGCATCAGGATTATACTTCATCACAAGGTCAATAACAGCTTCAACTGCTGAAGTATCAAAGAAATTCTTCTTGCTGTCATAGTTAGTTGGAGCAGCGATCACTACAAAATCTGCATCCTTGTATGCTGACTCAGCATCAAGAGTAGCTGTCAGATCAAGTTCCTTTTCTGCAAGATATTTCTCAATATAATCATCCTGAATCGGTGATTTTTTGTTGTTGATAAGATCAACCTTTTCAGGAATTATGTCTACTGCGACAACTTTATTGTGCTGTGCAAGTAACACTGCTAATGATAAACCGACATAGCCGGTTCCTGCTACTGCTATTTTCATTTGTTTCACTTCCATTGTATAATAATTAAAATTCAAACCTTCTCAAAGAAAGTATCTGGATGATTCGGATCAAACTGCTCATTAGCCCACATAACAGTCACAAGGTTCTCTGTCTCAGACAGATTGATGATATTATGGGTATAACCGGGAAGCATATGAACAGCCTGAATCTTGTCTCCGCTAACTTCAAACTCGATAACCTCATCAGTACCTATCTTACGCTCCTGAATAAGACCATGACCGGCAACAACTATAAAGAACTCCCACTTACTGTTATGCCAGTGCTGTCCCTTAGTGATGCCGGGCTTGCTGATATTCACAGAGAACTGACCGCAGTTTGCAGTTTTCAGCAGTTCAGTAAAACTTCCTCTGTCATCACAGTTCATTTTCAGATCAAAGATAGTTTTCTCCTTCGGAAGATATGAAAGGTACATTGAGTACAGCTTCTTTTCAAAGCTTCCGTCAGGTATCTCAGGCATAACAAGTGTCTGTGGCTGATCGTGGAAGATATTGAGGAGTTCAACAATTCTGCCGAGTGTAGCCTTGTGAGTTACAGGTGCATAGCAATATCTGCCGTTATCCTGCATCACAGCATTCACGCCGTCAAACTCGCAATGATGCTCTTTGCCTTCGATAGCATCAAACATCTCCTCAACCAGATCATCAATGAAAAGCATCTCAAGCTCTACGCTCGGATCGTTAACCGTGATAGGCAGATCATTAGCGATGTTATTGCAGAAAGTGCCGACAGCACTGTTGTAGTTAGGTCTTACCCACTTACCCACAAGATTCGGGAAACGGTAAACCATCACTCTGTTTCCTGTCTCCTCACCATAGGCAAAGAACAGTTCTTCGCCTGCTTTCTTGCTCAGACCGTATTCGGAAGTTCCAAAACGTCCTGCAAGTGTAGCCTGTATTGAAGATGACACCATAACAGGGGCTTTACTGTTATGCTTCTTCAGAGTTTCAAGAAGAGTCTCCGCAAAATCACGGTTACCCTTCTTGAAGTCAGCAGGATCGGTAGGACGATTCACACCTGCCAGATTGAACACAAAGTCAGCCTTAGAGCAATACTCGTCGAGCTGCTCAGGCGTAGAATCTATATCATACTCGTATATTTCTTCAATCGTTATATTCGGTCTGGTCTTGTTCTTTCCATCACGGATGTTTTTCAGATTCTCAACCAGATTTCTTCCTGCGAAGCCCTTTGCTCCGGTTACAAGTATATTCATGCGTCTTTTCTCCAAACCATCTTATTTACAACGCCTACATATGACTGAATGATCTTAACGACTTTATCAGATACATTGATATCTGTATAGTCCGGAACAGGAATAGCACCGCCGTTCTTTTCTTCCTTGACCATTTCAACGGCTGTATCTACAGCCTGAAGCAGTCCCTTAGTATCGATACCAGAAAGAATAAAGCATGCCTTATCGAGCGCCTCAGGGCGCTCAGTCGATGTTCTTATACAAATTGCAGGGATAGGATGTCCTATAGACGTAAAGAAACTGCTCTCCTCAGGGAGTGTACCACTGTCAGATACAACAGCAAAAGCGTTCATCTGTAAGCAGTTATAGTCATGGAAACCAAGAGGTTCATGCTGGATTACACGGCTGTCAAGCTTGAAACCGGATGCTTCAAGGCGCTTCTTTGAACGGGGATGGCAGCTGTAGAGTATGGGCATATCATACTTCTCAGCCATCTGATTGATAGCAGTAAACAGGCTTGTGAAGTTCTTCTCAGTGTCGATATTCTCCTCACGATGAGCTGAGAGAAGGATATACTTACCCTTTTCAAGTCCGAGACGAGAGTGAACATCAGATGCGTTTCAGTAATACTATGTGGTCGCTTTACTCGATGAAGAAGCAAAGGACGTTTTATCATCACAACTTTATTAGCGCGTTCAATCAAATATGGCATTAGTATTTGATCCTCATAAACGCATTCCAACGGAAAGCGTAAATAGTCAAATATTCTTTTTCGATACAACTTATTCCAAATATGACTATTGATAGTATTTTTCATCAACATATTCAATGCAGTTCTAGCAGATACACATCTGTTTTCCAAGAGAAAAAAGCTGTTGTTGTGTGCATTTTGTTGATAAAAATCAGTTTAAAAAGAACAATAACTGCATACAGATATATCCGCCTCTGTAAAGGATATACCATTCACTAAGCATTCTATTGTATTTGGAACAAAAATATCGTCAGGATCCAAGAACGAAATGAGTTCACCCCGAATAATATTTACCCCAGTATTCCGAGTACCACTTAACCCAAGATTCTTTTGATGAATCACACGAATTCGATTGTCATTCTTCTTGTATTGATCACAAATCTCCCCAGATTCATATATTGAGCCATCATCTATAAGAATGATTTCTAGATTCTTATAGGTTTGATTTACTACACTCTCAAGCGCTTCTGGAAGAAACAATCGAACATTAAACACAGGAATAATAACACTTACTAAAGGACAATGCAAATATATTGAGCCTCCTTTATGATTACCAAATTATATCCTCGCTATAACAAGCGATACATTTCCATTCACCTTCAAAACATCATTATTAGCAGGAATAAAAACGGTTTCACCTGCGTTAATTGGGACTACATCACCAAGCGTAAGATTACCTTTTCCTTTGATGCAAGTAATCGAACAAAAGCTGTCATTTGTCAAAAGGATATGATGTTGCCCCTCGACATTCAAAAAGGATACATCAAAGTATTTGCAAGTTACTTTTCCATCGAATGAAACAGCTTCATATTTATGATAATTCAGAACATCTAGAGCTTTTTTAAGATGTAGCTCTCTAGGATTACCAAATTTATCACGTCTGTCATAGTCATATAGTCTATATGTGCTGTTGCTGCTCTGCTGAATCTCACAAATTAGATTACCAGCACCAATTGCGTGAACTGTCCCTGCTGGTATAAAAAACACATCTCCCGGTTTGGTAAGATGAAAGTCAAGAATCTCCACAATCGTATTATCACTGATTCTCTTTGCAACTTCTTCTTTGCTCACATTCTTATTAAAACCAACATACAAACCTGCACCCGGTTCAGCATCAATGACATACCACATTTCAGTTTTGCCATAGCCATTTTCGTGAGCCATTGCATAATCATCATCAGGATGCACCTGAACAGACAGATTCTGTTTTGCATCAATTAGCTTTATAAGAAGCGGAAACTCTCTGTTTGCATCATATTTTGTTCCTAAAGCAGATTGCCCTATCTTTTCAATGTATTCGGCGAATGATGCCCCTTTGAACTGACCGCTTGCAATCACACTTGTTCCGTCAGGATGAGCAGACAGCTCCCAACTTTCCGCTATAATGTCAAAATCGCAGGACTTGTGATAGACATCTCTCAGCTTTGTGCCACCCCAAAGATAATCTTTAAATGCTGGGGAAAGTTTTACAATAGCATCTACGCTCATAACAGTTCCTTTCTGCCGGCATAGAGGAGTGCATCGACAATCTTCTTAACATTCTGAGCTTTTTCCTTTTTACAGACCATAATGGCATCAGGTGTCTCAACAATCACAAGACCCTCAACATCTACAGCTGTCACAGTCTTTGAAGAGGAGTATATAACAGAATTCTTAGAATCAATCGCAACAACATCGCCAAGCATAATATTGTTGTTTTCATCTGGCTGGTGGAGTACATTCATCATATCCCAACTACCAACATCATTCCAGCCGCAATCGCCGGGGATAACAAGTACATCACCTTTTGCCGCGCTCGGCTCCATGACAGCATAGTCGATGGAAATCTTCCGAATATTAGGATAAATATCATTCAAGACTTCTTGTTCGTTCGGTGTGTTCATCGCATCACCAATCTTTTTCAAATCGGCATAGATATCTGGAACATACTCTTCCAGTTTTTTCAAGATCAAAGATGCTTTCCAAATGAACATGCCGCTGTTCCAAGCGTAATGCCCGCTTTCAATATACTTCTTAGCTGTCTCTTCATCCGGTTTCTCTCTAAACTCAATAACAGGCTTGACTCTATCAGAAACAGTTGCATCATATTTGATGTATCCAAACCCAGTAGCAGGAAAAGAAGGCTTTAAGCCAATGGTCACAAGCTTATCTTGTTCTTCAGCGGTTAGAATTGCAGTTTTGAAGATATCTGTAAGTGCAGGAACATCTTCAATATAATGGTCAGCAGGTGTGATAATCATTACACCATCACCATATTTACGATAGATTTCCATTGCGGCATATCCAATGCAGGCAGCAGTGTTTCTTGCTGCTGGCTCCACAAGAATATTCATAGGAAAAACTTTTCCATGTGTTGCAGCAATCATTGATGATGCCTGCACTTCCGCAGTAATAATAAAAATGTTACTTTTACCTATAACTGTAGCAATACGATCGACAGCTTCATTAACCATAACATCTTTACCTGAAAGATTTAATAGCTGCTTTGGCATTTTCTGCCTTGATAATGGCCAGAAACGTGTTCCACCGCCTCCTGCCATAATTACTCCATAATGATTCATTTTTTCTCCTTAATCAAAATATATATTTTTTCGAATGGCGTTCTGCAATCTCATGATCCACTAAAAAGCTGTGTGTTTAGATAGTAAGTCTGAGAAAATCTATGAAACGACCCACGGATTGTACGATCCTTTTTCAAGAATATCAGCAATGCGCTCACAAGCATGCCCATCCCCATAAGGATTGCAAGCATGAGACATCTTATTATACGCTTCCTTATTTTCAAGAAGCTCTTTGAACGCTTTATAAATCACTTCTTCATCAGTTCCGACAAGCCGAAGGGTTCCTGCATCGACGCCTTCTGGTCTCTCTGTTGTGTCTCTCATAACCAGAACAGGAACACCATAAGATGGACACTCTTCCTGAATTCCACCAGAATCAGTTAAGCAGAGAAAACTTCTTGCTTCAAAGTTATGGCAATCAAAGACCTCTATCGGTTCAATAATGTGTATTCTATCGCAGTCACCAAGTTCTTCATCGGCTGCTTGACGTACAACGGGATTCATATGAATCGGGTACACTGCCTTACAATCCGGATGCTCATCCAGAACTCTTCTAATGGCGCTGAACATGTGATGCATCGGCTCACCGAGGTTTTCGCGCCTGTGTGCAGTAATAAAGATGAGCTTAGAATCTCCAACCCATTCAAGCTCCGGATGGATATAATCTTCCTTAACAGTGTGTCGCATCGCATCAATAACTGTATTACCCGTAATATAGATGCTACCAGGATCCTTTCCCTCTGCAATTAAATGATCTGCCGCAAGCTGTGTAGGCGCGAAATTATACCGGCTTACAATACCTACAGCTTGGCGGTTAAACTCTTCCGGATACGGAGAATAAATGTTATAGGTACGAAGTCCCGCTTCCACATGCCCTACAGGAATTTGAAGATAGAAACAAGCGAGAGCTGTTACAAATGTTGTTGAAGTATCTCCGTGAACAAGAACTACATCAGGCTTTTCCTTTTCAAGAACCTCTTTGATTGAATTGAGAATATTTGTTGTGATATCAAAAAGAGTCTGACGCTCCTTCATGATGTTTAGGTCATAGTCAGGAACAACATTGAAAGTAGCAAGAACCTGATCAAGCATCTGTCGATGCTGGGCAGTTACACAAACTACAACATTAAGCCCTTCTCTTTTCTTCATCTCATTGACAAGGGGACAGATTTTAATTGCCTCCGGTCTAGTTCCAAACACGGTCATTACTTTTTTCAAAATATTATCACTCCATCCTAATATTCCATCCAATTTTTAGCGTATAATTATCTTAACGGTACAGAAATAGAATTATATTAAACGTATTATGCTGTCATTAATAATACGGAAAATTGAAAATTTCTGCACTTTTACATAATACATAACAACTATTGAGTATAGTATTCGATTGCCTTATAAACGTATTCTCAAGCCAGCGCCGTAGTTCACTTTACTTTGGATCAGTATTAATGTCATCGTGGCTCATTTTACTTTCACCGTCAACGGCATTTGCATCATATAAATCTTTCTTGATCTGGCTGCTACTAATCTCTGGTGTGCGAGGAAGATAAACAACTTCGACGCCTTCCTCCTTCAGGAAATCGAATTTTCCTTTCCAGTCATCGCCCATAACAAAAGTATCGATGTGATACTCATGCATATCGGAACGTTTCTGATTCCAGCTCTCCTCCGGAATAACAAGATCTACATATCGAATTGCCTCAACAAGCGCTTTTCTCTGCTCATATGTGAAATAGCATTTCTTGTGCTTTTCATTCCAATTGAACTTATCGGAGGAGATAACCACAATCAAATAATCTCCGAGCGCCTTTGCTCTCTTCAGAAGATTTATATGGCCATAATGTAGCAAGTCGAAAGTTCCGTAGGTAATTACTCTTTTCATTTTTAACTCCTTTACGTTCGAAAACCGCTCAGCATAATTCATAAGATACACTTTCAAATCGCTGAAAAGGTTAGTGGTTCTGCTATTACTTCAATTCGAAACAGCAATCATGTGTTATCCTCTGCTATTCTTTTCAGTGTTCGATATATATTGACGATACGGCGTAAATAAATCCAAATAATAAAAACCGTGTTTGAATACTCTTTTTTCTTTCGGAGGTAACGCCATATAATTACCATACAATGATGTTAAATACCCATCATAATCCTCTACCCCGTAGAATTCAGTATCCTCAAAGACGTATAAAGTCGGGTTGCCAATAATAGCTGTGGGAACTATTTCCTTTATTCCCCATGCACCTAGGTAGTTTGCTACAAAGGGCAGATTTTTCCCGCTATTTTTCGTCATAAGTCGCTCTAATGACTCATGCGCCCTTTTCAAATTACACTTTTTCGCATACGCATTAAACAAACTCCTCATAAAACCTTTTTTTGTTGATGTAGTACAGTGGTTCATAATAAGTGCATGTTTATAAGCAATTCTCTTCGCAAGTATTTTTCCACAGACTGAATGTATATCAGCCGCATCCAAAGGAAAAATATCAATATAGAGGCCTTCAATATAATTCCTATAGTTATTTTCAATCAACGTAGTATTTCGGTCGATTAGTTTGGCATAATGCATGGGGGAATTGTCAGTATTTATGTAGAAACGCACTTCATATTCGCTATTATTCGACTGAATCAAGTTAATAAACCGATTATAGTCTTCTCTTGGTATCCCAAAATCCATGTCATCGTCCCACGGAATAAATCCTTTGTGTCTTGCAGCACCAAGCATAGTGCCGCCTAACATATAGTAGCGAATTTCGTTATCAACACAAAAATTATGGAAGAATTTAGCGATGGTTAATAATCTGTCATGCAATTCAGAAGCCTTAATTTCATCAGACATTTTTATACTTGTCTCCTTTCAAATCTTATATAGTGTTATTCATCAGTTGTAACAAATCATGTTTTATTATACCTGCGATGTATTCATCACTATGTGTTTCTATAAACTTTGAAAATTCGTTTTCCTGTTCTTTTGATCGGACTAAAGAGTGTAGAACATCATCTACAAAAGAACTTTCGCGATATATGGAACAAATATTAGGAAAAATACTATTATAGTACTTTATAAGTTGAATATCAGCACCGATTATCGGAATTTTATCCCTTATAGCTTCAATTAGCGTCGCACTCACTCTATATTGATATGATTGAGGAAAAGCTACCAAAACGCATTTAGCATTTTGGTAATACTTTTTATAGGTATCTGTATCAATCCACCCCTTAATCACAGTTAGTGACCCATTATCAAAAGTCTGAACCTTCGACTTGAGCAGAACACGCAGACCGGATTTCTGAAATGGTAATTCAGCTTTTTCAAGTTTTATCAAATGATCAATTAACTGCTCATCGTTGCTCTGACTTAATCCTATGAGATCATATGTTTTCTTATTCTGTGGAACCGATAGAGCTTCTGAAGGATTCAGGCTTTCAGATGGGTGAGGCCAACATACAACTCTTTTACGATCAATTTCAAATTGGTCACAGACAAAGTCAGAAATGAATGGTTCTAATGTGCAGTGAACAACTTTATCCTTATATGTGTAAAACAGTCTTTTCTTTCTTTCGTTTTTAGAAATTTGGTCTATATTATTATGATGCACTATAACCACTGTTTTACAGATTGATGTCAACTTTTTGATCGTTAACCAAAATGTTGATAGTTCGTATTCTCCAACCACAACAGCATCCGGTTTCTGTTTTTTGATTTCTCGAATTGCAAGCACTGAATTAAGAAAGGATCTAGTCCATGTTGAGATTCTTCTTAATCCAGGCTTTTTTTTCTGTGATACAGCTTTATTGATAAAAGTCACATTATCATATTTCTCTTCAAACCATTTTGATGGCTGAAGAACTATCAATTCATCGGTGGACGCTGCAAGATATGTTATTAATTTAGTGTCATAATAGAAATGTCCTGGTCTATAAACACAATTATAATAAAGCACTTTCATCCCTTATAGTTCCTTTCTTTATGCTTCCGAAAAAAGTTTCGCTTAATTTTGCTTTTTCTTTTTTACAAATAAACTAGTAACCATTGATAATAATTCGGTAGACTCTTTGTGAAAAAACAAATAATCTCCTACAAAGACAATACTACTTGCAATCAGGAAAATGCAAAACGCCCATAAAGCCCACTGGATATATGTGTTACATTTGAACACTAGGAAGTCGCCAATATAATATATAAATAACGCCATACAGATATAAACAACAAGATTTTTTACAAAAACGCCTATTTCCCGATCAACGATCTCTTTTGAAACGAAATTTGCATATTGAATAGTTCTGAAAAGCATCGCTACAAGTGTTCCTAATGCCACACCCAGTATTCCAAGCTTCCAAACAAGAATGATTGATATTATAACATTTATCCCTGCTTCAGCAAATGCGCCATTCATTGTCTCTTTTAATTTACCTGCTGCCATAACAATTGCTTCATAAGGTCTCCTGATACAATATAAAGCTTCCGCTATTATCAGAACAATCGCAGCAGTAGGAATATAATAATTTGTATCTTCGACTCCTCTTGTATATATCTCAACAAACTTAAAGATTGAAAGAGCAGCTGTAGTATAGAATACTGTTGTCAACGAGTAAATCAACAACTCATATATTTTTAATCCTTTGTATAGAGAGTCACTTTCTTTCTTAGCAATCATATTGCCAAAAGCGGCTTCAACTCCTCCAGATAGATAAAAAATCACTTGGCGAATTGCACTGACTATCATATTATACACAGAATACACTGAAACGATAAGCGGACCTTTAACGAACGTTAATAAAACAACATCTGTATGGGAATGAAGAAAATAAGCAATATGGTGACCTAGTCCTGACCACTTGTTCTCTATTTCACATGTCTCTGTCAGTGTCTTATCAAAATGATATTTATGATTACAATATACAGAGAGTGCGACTGGCCTTAGCACGAATAAAAAAGCTGTTACTAATTTCACAATATGAATAGACACACCTGTTCTAATAAGTACTACAGATGCAATGATATTTAAAACCACGGATATAATCTGAATACAATACGATATATATTTCCGCTGATCCGCTTCTAAAAGCACAGTATAGGAAATCCCAAAAAAGTATTCTGCAAAAGTAGAAAGGGCAATTATAATAATCAAAGAGGCAGTGAATAACTTATCAAAATACTTGCCATAGGTAAACGGTAATATGATTGCGACAAAAGCAATGTAGATTAAGAATGTAACAGCAATTTTTTTATAGAATTTTTTTGCAGCGTTAACAATTAGTTGAACGCCCTTTGTATCATTTTGCGACAACGGCTTATAGAGCTTCGCTCTGATAACTGCACTGACACCTGCATCCAAAAGCGATATATATGATAAAAACTGTGATATTGATTGTAATAATCCATTTGTACTAGAGCCATATTCGCTAATTACTAGACGCGGAAACACAAAACCATATACTATCATCACTAATTGCAACAATAATCCAGCTATAGCGTTAATCGCAACCTTTTGTCTTCTCATACACATTCCTTCCTAGTAGTTAATTATATTATTCGTCAATGAGATTTCTATCCATTAGTCCTATCAAATAAGCTGTAGTACCAAATGTACACAATGTAAATGAATATCCAAACAAAAGTAAAAACCAATAGGCTCCCACAATAATCCAACCATTATTTATTTTTTTCTGACGGATGGTCTTTATTAAAGATGCAGAATATACTATTCCAATAAAACCAAACATTAGAATGTTACTTGAAAGTTCGTGCAAATTATAATATATTCCATGTGTCCACTCAATATCTGAAAAAAGCCCCACATTACTTGTCAGTGTGGAAAAATAATTAGTGTGATCAATTATTGATCCTAAATAACCCTTTCCTGTAAATAAGAACCATGGTTTACCAACGAGTTCGATTGCAACATCTCGTAATTCTTCAACCCGCGCGCGTGGAGAGCCTGGCAAATTGATCAGCCAGTTTTTATCAAATACATTCATCATGCCAATTGATTGAACATATTTCGATCGAAAAATAATACTGTTTTGAACAAGGTAGGAAAGGGCAACAGGTATTACGATAAATATTCCTCCAACAATGCAAATGGCCAGCACCTTTGATGAAAGTTTTTTATCTTTTAGCAATCTACCTATTAAAAAAGCGATTACAATGGCAACAGTTAAGATTTCCTTGCCATTTGTATTAAAAAACAGTGTAAGAATTGTTCCTGCCACAGTAATAATGATTGTAAATGGTTTAAACACAATGCTATCGTCTGATACTAATAGCAACAAAGGCAAAAGGAAATATAAAGTTGATGTCAATAATGTATCAACTCCTCCATATCTGCCATAATATCCAAATATAAATGAAAAACAAATTTGTACTGCACTCGCTAAAAGTGTTGCTTGCAAAGCAGAATAAATAAACGATAGTTTACCCTTTTCATAACTAGTCACATAGACAAGGCCACAAAAAATAGTAATCGGAATAAATAGCGAGGAATATATGACGCCAAAATAGCTTGACATATATCCGGGAACAGTCCGGATTCCGTTATCATTAAACAGCAGTCCAATAAATCCAACAATTGTGGCCATCACATTAACAAGCACCATATTTTTTCCATATTTATGGAACAATGGTTGCTTATCTTTTGTTTCACTTATCTTGAATGGAGAAGTGAAAATAGACATTAATAAGATTAACAACATCCATGCAGCAATGTTTACTCCGCCTAATCTAATTGATTTTATGTTATATAATGAATTGTTCCCTACAAACTGTGAGAATTCCATGCAGTTGCTTACAAAAATCACAAAAAATGAAATGAACACTGCTATTTTTCGTTGCAGGGCTAAATATAACAAAATCAAGCCTTCTATTATAGTGATTATTGTTCCAACTGCTTGATTTGTACAAAACATCACATTAATTATTGCAACTAGCGATGCTAAGCAGAACATATATTTAAATCTATTTTTATCGTTCTCCATTGATTATATAGGCACTCCCTACAATAGAATTATACTCATTTTATATTGACTAGATCTGTTCGATAACCTCAAACAATGGCTTAGAGGCATGGCAGACAAAAGAAGTATTATCGCTTATTTTCTCATGCTACAAAGATTCCGTTTAGATCGAATAAAAATTTCCGAACAGGTCTACTATCTATAAGCGTAGTATTATGACTGTTTATTGCTAAATAAACGACTTCATAAATACAACTCCCAATATTAACTACTCTCTAGCACACTCTTATAACTGAGCATCGTGTGTAAGTTTGTTTGCCAAAATTTATTCTAGTATCGAATAGTATGTTTCTAACAGCCTATTTTTCATAATGCTCCACTTAAACTTTTCGTCATACAGTTTTCTGCCTCTTTTTCCCATTTCCATGCAAAGGTCTTCATTTTTCAAAAGTGTTTCCAGTGCAGAATAAAAACTATCTGCTGTATACTCAATAACTAACCCTATCTTGTATTTCTTTACTACTGAATCAATTCCTGTCCCTCTGCACACAATAACAGGTTTTCCTAATGCCAAAGCTTCATAGAATTTATTAGGTGCGCATAGTTGATGATTTCGTTTGCTGGGCTCATAAATCGCAGAAATAACTTTACTCTTCTTTTCAGCTTCTATAACTTCTGAATATGGAATAGCACCTAGATATTGAAAGTTTTCATACTTGGAGCATAGTTCTGCAGCAATCCCTTTGTACTCACCATATCCGGCGAAAACAAATTTTAAGTTACAATTATCCGGATAATTAGAAAGTATTTCTTCTATCAATCTTCCGCCATATAGACTTCCACAGTATACATAATCGTATTGTATATTACACGAAGTCAGTTCTTCGACTTCTGGAGAGTTATGAATAACGATAAGTTTCTGTGGAGAAGCTTTTTTTATCTGCGCTTTTCTTTCTTCAGTACATATAATAGTTGCTGTCGCATCATTTATTATTCTAGTCTCGTCATTTTCTATTATGTTTTTCAAAGCGGCAGGTACTGGATGCGCATCAACATAGTAATCATAAATATCATACACATATTTTATTTTCATTCTATTGGCGATTTTTCTTACTGCACATCCTGTATCATAATCGCAGGCATGAATAATATCAATGTGTTTGAGCAAAGCGAGTTGGCTCTTAAGCCATTTATTCCATTTCATTCGAGAAACTATTTTTGATATTTTAGATTCTCCGGCGCTTCCTGAATAGAACTTGAATCTAATACTATCTTTATATTCTTTAAAAAGCTCAGTGCATTCTACTACTGCTTTTCCGCTCCTGTCCCATCCGAATACAATAACCTTATATCCCGCCTCTAAGAAAGCAAATAGCTCCTTACTTGCCCTAGAGTCATCAAATATTGTCGAACTTCTTGTAAATGCAACTATCATATTACTTCCACCTACTTAACATACCTTTTCTTCTTATAAAATCCAAACACCAAATTTCTTCCAGTGTTGAACACTGATGCTAGTACACTCTGTCCTTCGGCTTCATGAAACAACTTGTAGTGCCATCCAATCATCGTCTTGATACTATGGCTACTAACACTACCTTGTCTTCCTTTACGATATTTCGCTAAGCACTTATTCAGCAGATAGCAGTCTGCCTTCTGACACACTTTCAGCCACATAGCATAGTCATTGTTCTTCTTAATATCAGCGATCTGAATTGATCCGATATACTCTCTATCATACATAACTGTTAGACATCCGGGCCAGCAATAATTATACATCCCTGTTTTCGTGATCCGCCTAGGACCTGTGACGGTTAAACCGTTAGCTTTTCCACTTTCATCTATCTCCAAATAGTTTGTATATGAAAAGTGATAGTCATGCTTTTTCATAAACTTTATCTGCCACATCAGTTTTTCCGGCATCCATAAGTCATCTGAATCCAGGAAAGCAATCCATTTTCCTTTTGCTTCTCTCAATGCTCTGTTTCGACTAACCGCAGCACCTGAGTTGTGTTCATTCTTCAGATACTTTATCCGTTTATCAACAAGGTATTTCTCAACAACTTCATCGGTATTATCCGTAGAGCAATCATCTACAATTATAAGTTCCCAATTCTTATATGTCTGAGATAAAACTGAATCAATAGTCTGTTCTATGTATTTTGCTGTATTATATGATGGCATAATTATAGATACTAAATCATTCATGTTTGTCACCTTTACTTTTTATAATCCTACATGGAATTCCGACTGCTGTCATTCCATCCGGAACATCACGATTTACTAATGTACAGGCTCCTATTACAGCTCTTTCTCCAATACAAACACCTTTTTCAGAACCGTTTACATTTTTGCTTATAATATTTGCTCTCATACCGATATAAGCATTGTCTTTCACAATTATTGGATAATGTCCCTGATTTCTTCCATGACAAGCAAAGTAAACTCCGTACGAAATAATGACATTGTCGCCAATTTTTAATAAGTCATAACACATATCATCCAAATAACTATGCATTCCTATGAAAACATTCTTACCGATCTTAAAGCCGCATAATCTATATAAAAAAATGCGTATATTGTTGAATGGACAATTAGAGGCTATTGTGTTTGTTATCCATTTGCGAAAGGGTTTAGAGATAATTGTTGTAATAGAATAATCATAATAATATGGAGCAGGCTTCTTGTTCTTCTTTTCATATACCCACTTTAATAGTTTCATACTTTTTCTCACCCTACCACATATTCTTTAGCTTCCTGCTGTTTCTGATCATATTCTGTCCTATCAACTCTGCCTTCACTAAGCAGATAATCGCCATAATCAGCCGCAGTAGCCATGTTATCCATTGTTATTCCTTCTTTTTTGAAAACTTTCTCAACTGTTCTATATATAATCTTTACATCTCCAATAAATGTAATGCCATTCTCTATGTAGTCAATATCATACTGAAGCTTATTATCCCAGGAAAGTCCATTTCGGCCATTACACTGGGCAAGGCCGGTAAGGCCTTGTCTGACAGTATGTCTTTTTCTCTGCTCATCGTTCATAAACACCATATCTTTCACAAGCTGAGGTCTGGGTCCAACTACCGCCATATCGCCTTTAATGATGTTAAAAAGTTCACCAAGCTCATCACATGAACTTGCACGGAGTTTTCTACCGTATTCCTTCAAGCGCTTATCATCAGGCAAAAGATTACCATCTGCATCCTTTTCATTTGTCATAGATCTGAACTTTATAAGCTTGAAGATACGTTCTTTTCCTGTATTAGGATCAATTCTTCCCGGTCTGTCCTGTGTGAAGAAAGGATTTCCCTTCATGTTGATAGCACCGGCAATTATGAGGTAGATCAATACAGGAGAGAGAACTATTGCAGCGCCGCAGGACAAGAAGCAATCAAGTGGACGCTTAATGAATCTCTCATAGATTCCTGTTGGCTTTCTGAAAAATTTAGCACCTTTATATTTGATTTCCTCTATTCTTTCCCCAATGAAAGCAATTGAAGCTGCTAATGTCGCAATTCCAATGATTACCTTTATTATTCTAAGTATTGTTTTCAATCTCATACTCCTTCTTATTCAAAGCAGCTTCTGATTATCTCGATAACTCTATCCTGCTCCTCAGCGGTCATTTTGTTGTCGCTGGGCAGGCAGAGTCCACGTCTGAAGATGTCATTTCCGACATCATGAGCTCCGTTTCCTGCAATATAGGCATTGCTTCTTGCTCTGCCGTTTCCGTTTGCAGTGATGAAAGGATTCATACGATAAATAGGCTGTGCGTGCATCGGCTTCCAGATAGGACGTCCCTCTGCATTATACTTTGCGAGAGTTTCCAGTATCTCTGTGGGACAGGTCTTTCCTTTTTCGGAAATATACAGAGCATCCTGCTCTCCACGAACCTGCTTGCACATAGCATCTTCGTTTATAAGCATACAGCTGAGCCAGAAATTAGGCTCACTGTTATTTTCGTCGTAAGGATTCATTGTTACCGGGAGGCCCTTGAGGCCTTCCTTATATCTCATATATATTGCCTTTTTCTGAGCAATGTGTTCCTCAAGGTAAGGCATCTGACCACGAACGATACCGGCAACAATATTGCTGATACGGTAGTTGTAGCCTATCTCCTCATGCTGATACCATGGAGCAGCTTCACGGCTCTGTGTAGACCATTTACGAACCTTCTCAGCGTCCTCCTGACTGTCAGTGAGGAACATTCCGCCTGATGAACCTGTGATGATCTTGTTGCCGTTAAAGGAAATAGCATTGTAGTCACCGAATGTACCTGTCTGCTTTCCTTTATATGTAGCGCCGAATGACTCAGCTGCGTCTTCCACGATAAGAGCACCGTGCTTGTCGCAAATAGCCTTTATTTCGTCTATTTTTGCAGGAGTACCATACAGATGTACGAGAACTACCAGCTTTACGTCAGGGTATATCTCGAAAGCCTTTTCCAGTGCAACAGGGTCCATGTTCCATGTATCACGCTCTGTGTCAATGAATACCGCCTCGCCGTCCTCATATGCGACAGGATTAACGGTAGCATCAAATGTCATATCAGAGCAGAAAACCTTGTGTCCCTGAAGCGTTCCCTGATTCGGCTTAGGCTGACCATACAGCTTTTCGCCGGCCAGCTTGACTGCAAGGTGAAGCGAAGCTGTTCCGCATGAAAGTGCAACTGCATATTTGCATCCAACATACTCTGCAACCAGTTTCTCACACTCGTTTACGTTTTCACCTGCTGTGGTGATCCAGTTCTTATCAAATGCATCTGTTACCCATTTCAGCTCGTCACCGTGCATTGTCGGCGATGAAAGCCATATCTTCTTTTCAAATTTCTCCATTTGACCTTACCCTTAACTTACAATATATTTTATATCCAACCACCGCACCAACGGTATTATTGAATACATCATCGAACTCCATAAGTCCTCTGCCTGTGATGAATTGCACAGTCTCTATTCCTGCTGAAAACAGAAGTGCTATTAGGAATATCTGTTTCATATTCACTTTTTTCAACGTCGGAAGTATCAGTCCCAATGGCATCAGCATTATGAGATTTCCCAATATCTGCTTGATGTAGAAACCACGCTCCACGCCTTTGATGACGTTTGCATACTCCCAGAACGGTACAAGCATAGCATGAGGACTTGACCACTCACGGTCAATAAGCGTTATCCACAGTACACATATAATGTATACAGAGAATAATATTTTACGAATCTTTTTCAAGTTGTCTCCGATTATTTCTCTTGAATCAGCTGTTTTTCATGCCAAAACATGACAAATTTTTTCCGAGAGTACATAACTCTCGGAAACAGCTGACAATTTATTTTGTGACTACAATTATATCACTATTCGTCATAAGTGTCAAGCGAAGCAGACCGTTTTTATGCACAACAGACAAAGAAAGCCTTAGCTGTAACGTATGATATATATAAATTCTTTATACTAATATTTACGTAAAATTATATTTATCTGCTATAATACCAGCGGTATATATTCTGTGCTATTATTCAGTCTATTCGCCGTCAATTATGGTCAGATATTAAAGCGGTAGCAATGCACAATTTCTCAAATATATATTATTATTTTAAAGCAGGAAACTGCCGAAAATGATAATCGGAGGAACGATCTATGAGACGTGGAGAAAACATATATAAGCGCAGGGACGGACGGTGGGAAGGACGGTATATAGCCTCACGGGATGAAAACGGAAAAGCCTGCTACCGCTCCGTGTATGCAGCTACATATGTGGAAGTAAGGGATAAACTTCGTAAATGTTCTCAGGAGTTGAAAAACGGTAATACGTCATTATTTGAGAATATAGGCGAAAACTGGCTGTCAGGCGTTAAACTGAGATGCAAGCTGTCTACTTATAATAAATATTTCAGCACCTATCAGAACCACCTGCTCCCCGAATTCAGAGGACTTCGTATATCCGAGATGAACAGCAAACGCATTGAAGGCTTCATATCTGGAAAAACAGACCTTTCAGACAAGACCCGAACCGATATTCTGAGTATGCTGAAACAGATAATGAAGTTCGCCGAACATAGTGGATTTTACGTTGATAATACAATATCTGACCTATCTGTGCGACGGTCTGTAAATGAGATAAGAGTTCTGACATTGCAGGAGCAGATTCGGCTTGAAAATTATTTGCTGAGCTGTGATTCACTGATAACTACCGGAATCTATCTCACGCTCTACACAGGGCTTAGAATAGGCGAATTATGTGCTTTGAAGCGTTCGGACATTGACCTTGACAGCGGCATGATCCACATATCAGGTACAATGCAGAGACTGAGAATTGATACCATGATCTCCCGTACACAGGTCATGATAACCGAACCCAAAAGCAAATGTTCCATCAGAGATATCCCAATTCCAAAGGCGATTCTTAACGTCTGTCGGATGTACTATTATAATATGCCTGACCACTGTTTTCTCCTGACTGGCGATGAAACATACATAGAGCCTCGGCTTCTGAGTTATCACTTTAAGAAATGTACAAAAGCCTGTGATCTGGAGAATATCCACTATCATACTCTGAGGCATACATTCGCTACACGATGTATTGAACGAGGTGTGGACGTGAAATCCCTCAGTGAAATTCTTGGTCACTATGACGTTAATGTCACCCTTAACCGCTATGTTCATCCATCCACGGAGCTTAAAATAAAAAATATTGAAAAACTCTGCCTCTGAATTTATTCACCGTCAGAATTATGGTCAAATAGTCCGCTATTCCTTTATTTATCGGGAATAGCGGACTTTTTTCACAGAGTTATGTACTCTCGGAAAATTTTTATCCTCTTTTCCTTCGACGGTAAAAGAGGATTTTTTACGTTATAGAGGGAAATACTCAACTTTCACGCCCATACTCTCTGTATATTTCCTGAGAGAATTATTCTGGTCATAACTTCCAACTATGACAACAAGATCAGACTCATCTATCATATACTCGTCTGCCAGTTCATAACAGTCCTCAGTGTATTGATTCGAGATCAGCTCAACATGATCTGAATCAGCGTGAACTGCGAAAAATCGGTCACGATGCTCCTCCACCCAGTTGGTGGACTGTTCCTCATAGGGCATGGCGATGTTCAGCTCAATGTCGTTGTACATAGCAAGAGCAGTTATGATCTCACCGCACCACAGCGGCACTCCGTACTCGCAGTTGAGCCAGAAACTGTCGTATCCCTTGCAGTAAAGCTCCCATATCTTCTCACGCAGTTTTGCCTTTATTTCGGGATATGGCGGTTCGTTTTCGTTCTTGCAGATGAGGTTTAACTCCTCGCCTGTTGATATGATGGTACAAGTCATAATGATCACTCCTAAATTTATGGGATATATCCCATATTATATCACATCATTCCTAAATTTACGATATATCCCAATCATCTTTCTCCAAAGTTTGTTAATATTATATATACGATATATCGCAAATACAGGAGTTAGTTGTTATGAATGCTAAAGAAGCTGTTGCAAAACGGATACTTGAATTATGTGATGAAAAAGATATTGCTATCAATGGATTAGCCAATATATCAGGTGTGTCGCCATCCACTATATATAGTATGCTCAATGAGAAAAGCCAGAATCCCGGTGTCGTATCTATAAAAAAAATCTGTGATGGCTTAGATATTTCCCTCAGACAATTCTTTGATTCTGATATTTTCGATGACCTCGAACAAGAAATACAATAATCTATCCAGTCCTTGCAGTTATCTGTGAGGGCTTTTTCATACTCTTCGCCTGTTGATATAATGGTACAAGTCATTGCAATCCTCCATTTCTCAATTCTAAATATATTCAATTATATTTTACTCATTTTATGAGTAAAAGTCAATACTCACTTTTTGCGTATGGCATAATAAATGCTGAGGTGATAATTATGAAACTTCAGCTTAATCTAAGGATACGTGACCTGAGAGAAGATAACGACATGACACAAGCAGCTATGGCCAAAATACTCAGATGCTCTCAGCAAACATATTCACGCTACGAATCACATACCACAGAAATTCCACTTGAATCACTGATAGCACTGGCTGAATACTACGATACAAGTGTTGATTATCTGCTCGGAATCACAGATGTTAAAGAACCATATAAAAGAAAGAGAAATTAGCTTTTATTGAAATAAAGTATACAACGTTCAGAGTGTTGATGACAAAAGCTAAGTACACACTAATTCAATACCACATCATGCTTCATCACGATAAAATCTCCCCTGCAGCCATAACGCCGCAGGGGATTTGTTACAAAGGAGTAATAATATGCCGACCTGATAACAATTAAGTAAAGAAGTTATTTAAGCGATCATGTTTTTCTCAATATATCTGCTGAGAGAATCAGCAGTTATCTTGTAATGCCTTCCGAACTTCGCAGCATCAAGCTCTTTCTCCCTTATGAGCTTATATACTGTTTTCGGACATACAGTAAGATAATCCGCTGCTTCTCTGACAGTAAATATATCTTTCTGTTTGACAAAAATTATTGAATCCATGTTTTCACCTCCGATGTATGATATAAGGAGAGCGTGTATTACGCTCTCCCCATTTTCTTGGTTATATACGCATCAACTGAATCGGCAGGGACTTTTATCCTGTTACCTTCCTTATAACCTTCAAGTTCGCCTCTGCGAATAAGCTTATAGAAAAGTGACTTTCCGATCCTGAGCTGCTTCATAACCTCGTCACGATTAAGAATTTTATTGTTCATAACGAATCCTCCTGATGGCTGTTTGAACCTGTATCTGCAACAGCTGACCTCTGCTGCATTATATATATGTTGTTTTATTGAAGTGGTTTTCGGTGTTTTTTATCTTCACGCATTTTGATTTGCGCAATTGTAACTTTTCCCAATGTATTGACACGCAGCCCTCTCCTGCTCTATAATAGAAGTATCATAACCGTGAGGGGGTCTGCGCATGAAAGTACATATGATAATAGCCATAGCCGCTGCAGCTGTTCTTGCTGTACCAACATACTCATCAGCGGCAACAAGCGAAACAATCCACAGGATAGTTGGTTACCTTCCCGACTGGAATTACAAGCCGTTCAATGAGCTTGACCTCAGTCAGCTTACGCATATAAATATCGCTTTCTGCAATCCCGATGATAACGGCAGGCTATACTGCAATATCCCTGATAGTACGCTGAAAAGTATTGTTGCTGAGGCACACAATAATGATGTCGAAGTCTTCGCTGCTCTCGGCGGCGGTGGTGGCTGTGACGGGTATCTTCAACACCTTGATACTCCCGAAGACAGAACAGCGTTCAATACGAATATTATGGACTACTGCGAAAGCTATGACTTTGACGGTATCGACCTTGATATCGAACTTGGCTCGGATAATCAGATATGGAACTACTACGGAGACTGGTGTACGGAGCTACGCACTCTCTGTGACGAACGAGATATGGAAATGTCCACAGCTACGGCTCAGTGGGTTGCTGAAAAGGTAACTCCCGAAACTTTTGCTCTGTTCGATTTTGTGAATGTTATGGCTTATGACAATGATGAGGACAAGCATTCACACGCTTCATATGAATACTCTGTAAAGTGTCTGGACTACTTCCGGAATAGGAAGAAGATTCCCGAAGATAAGCTGGTTCTCGGTGTTCCGTTCTATGGCCGTGGATATACAGCAGGCGGCGAGATTGACTGGAACTCATATATGTCTTTTGCAGATATTGTAAATGCGGACAATGAGTATTACAATGCTGACAACTATAACGGTATCGCCTACAACGGAGCAAATACTATGACAAAGAAAGCAGAACTTGCGAAAGGCTACGGCGGTATAATGATATGGGAGCTTACACAGGACGCAAAGGGCGAAAAGTCGCTGTTGAAGGTCATCAGTGATACCCTCGGTGGTAAGACTTTCATTGCAGGCGATGTAAACGCTGACGGCAGCTTCAATGTCTCAGACCTTGTTCTTATGCAGAAGTGGCTGCTTGCTGTTCCCGATACCGAACTGAAAATATCGAAAGCAGGTGATCTCTGCGAGGATGGCATACTCGATGTATTTGATCTGTGCGTAATGAGGAAGAATCTTATAAAGGAAATGCTATGAAATGGATAACACTTATCGGCGATGATAAACTCACGCTGCAACGTATAAAAAATATGGCTCATATCGGGGCTATAAGAGCATACGATGTTGAAACTGACCGCTGCTGTGTGGAGTACAACAACGGGCATATATTCTATGACTTTGACAATGACCTTTCCGACTGGCAGGATGATCTTGAAAAATTACCGTTCAAGGCCGCCTGTTGTATTACTATGGTATATACCAACGCTCGGAATGTCAGAAATGAACTTCTTCAGCCTGATTTTCCGCAGGACATTTATGTTGACAATGACCATGGAACTATTCTGCCGCTCAAAGAATATATAGCAGCCGGAATGCCTATGGATGAATGAAAATCAAGAAATAGGAGAATCAAATAATGAGAACTTACATAATAGACGGCAATAACTTTTCCGACCTTGAAGGATTCTACTGCGAAATCGACCGGATCATGACAAAAGGGATAAATTTCAAAACAGGTCATAATCTCAACGCATTCAGTGACATTCTTTCCGGAGGATTGGGCTGTCACGAGCTCGATGAACCATTTGTGATAAAATGGCTTCATTACGAAAAAAGCAGAGCCGATTTAGGCGACTCTGCTATGCTTGCTATTCTTGATAATATCGCAGACCACGACAACTGCGACTGCAAACTGGAGATTTATCGATAAAATCGGCTTATGAGACTGCCTGTACAAGCTGAAACGGTGCACACTGTTCTTATGTAAAGCGATTCTGAACAGTTCTCTTGTAATCATACAGAGAAGCTGCGAAAACACCTTGCAGACAGGATTTGCTCTCGCACTGCCGGAACTTCTATATCTTTCGTTGCCACAAGCGGCATTATAGTGGAGGGACTGACGCCCTCCACACCTCCTGCTTTGAGGGCAAGTCCCTCACATTTCGCTCTGACTTTGTTATCACAAAAATGCCCCCCGGCTATCCTTGTTTCTCAGGTGTAACTACCTACATAATGTCACTCTGACAACTACTCTTACGGAGGGACAGGGCACTTACTTACAGTCATGGAGCTCTTCTGTCAAGGACCATCCCTTACTCTGTAAATAGATGCTGCTGCGTCATACCGGAATGTCAGTGATGAACGAGTGCAGTCATTACAACTGCACCCATACCTTTGCTTCTCAAACTGTCAAACCTTTCAGATAGTATATCTCAGACACCAAATTTATATGATTCGGCGATTGGTTATAACTATATACTTATCGAGCTGATTTCTCACTTATGTATCTGCGGATAGAGTCAGCTGTTATCTTGTAGCGGCTGCCTATTTTGATGGCTTCAAGCTCCTTTCTGTATATAAGACCATATACTGTTTTGGTACTTACATTAAGGTAATATGCAGCCTCCCAGACCGTTAAGACATCCTTCTTAGTAACAAAGATGATGGGGTCTGTCATGGTAAACGCCTCCTTTCACCGTTCATTTCAATGTCCAATCGACATAGGGATATGTATCCCCAAGCAGATCATAAGCAACACTATTCACTCTCGTTCGCCCTGTTTATGTTATTCTCAACCCATTCGATATAGCTTTCTCTTGCAACTATCATACGCTTTCCGACGATAGTTACAGGGATATCTCCACTCTTAAGCAGATTGTAGCTGCTGCCGAGTGATATCCCAAGGTGTTTACTGATGTCACGTGCCGAAAGCATTTCAGGCAATTCGTCATATGATTTATCTTGCTTCATATTGAAACCTCCTTCTGTTCTTTAAGTATAGGGAAGCTTCTGTAGCCTTGTCCAGGATCACAGAAGCTTCCATTATGTAATTAGGGGAAATGCTATGAATGATTTTCATACAAAACCGGATGCAGCCAATGCAGTTACATCCGGTTAATATGTCTTCAAGGATTGATTGTTGCCATAGCGATGTACTCACCCTTATTCAGTTTGATCTCACATGGAGAAGTTGGCTCAGGGAGTACGATTTGTCTGCTCTTCTCACAGATCCACTTGGCTATGAAGTTCAGTCATATCTGAATGTCGCTTATCTCACATGAGAGATCTTCAAAGTCAACAACTGAAAGATGAAAGCTGCCATTCTCCGGTGTAACTATTACCGGATACGATTTGCCGGTTCTAAGCTCAGGAATGGTAAAACTTGTCATCTGTGGGATCTGCTGCATAGCTTCTCCTGATACAAAATACCGGCCAGGCTGTACGCCTATGATCTGAGCTACAGTATTGCTGTCTACGCCTGCCTTCAGTGAGTTGTATACAAATGTATTCCTCAGTGCATCGAACGGCAGCTGTCGGACATTTGCCCTGAGCAGAATATTGTAATATTCTCTCAGAAATGTCTCCATGGCGACAGGATGTCCCATGTTATCAGTAATGACAAACTGAAAGGTGTCAAACACATTTCCGTTCTTGATTATGTCAGTATATTGAGCATTTTTCAACTGACAAAGCTCGTATACAACATTCATGGGCAGCGTTATTAATCGGAAACAGCCTGGCTTTTCCACGCTACCGTTGTCAAAGGACATAGGAAGACTTGTTATTGTCTTGTTTATGATGAGTGTGTTATTGGTACCTAAGTCATCCCAACGCAGGGCAAGAAGCTCTCCAAGTCTTATTCCTATTGTAAGAGCAAGTCTTACTAATACTCCGTACCTGAAGCTATAGCTCACCCGATATACAGCATCAACTTCCTGATCCGAAAAATGATCGAAATTTGCAGTGCCAATGATTTCTTTGGCAGCCTGTATTACCTGTGTTTCCTGTATTACCTGTGTTCCCTGTATTGCCTGTGTTTCCTGTGTTTCCTGTTTCTTAGCCATTGTTCTTTCCTCCTGTAGTATTATTCTCAAGCCATTCGGTAAGACGCTCACGTGTTACCACCTTACGTTTACCGATACGTGTTGTGGGGAAATCGTCCTGTTTGAGCAGCTTGTAACAAGTGCACAGGGATACCCCTAAGTGTTCGCTCATGTCCTTAGCTGAAAGCAGCTCAGGCATTTTGTCTGATGATTGGTTTGGGTTCATTTCAAACCCCTCCTTCTGTGTATTTAGAATCCTATATAAACTTAGTGAAGATCATAGAGTCTTCCATTATTTAAATAGTTGTATTGTTTTCATTGAAATCAATTGTTTTTTGATTCCTGTCTGTAATGACAGCCTATCCGGCTGTTCGTCATATGTTTTGGCTTATGTCATGTCAGCAACCTCCTTCTGTGAATGCGGAATCCTCTGTAACTTTGGTAACTGTTATAGAAGCTCCCATTATATAATAGTTGTATTGTTTTCATTGAAATCAATTGTTTTTTGATTCCTGTCTGTAATGACAGCCTGTACGGCTGTTCGTCATATAGTTTGACTTACTTCATATACGCAACCTCCTTCTGTGAATGTGGAATCCTCTGTAACTTTGGTAACTGTTATAGAAGCTCCCATTATATAATAGTTGTATTGCTCTCATTGAAATCGACTGTTTTTTGATTCTGAGCCGTTACGCTGTCTCCTGTACGCCCTATACTTATACTCACATCATGAACTGAATCGCTTCTCGCCAAAGCAAGCAGGCCTGAGAGCACCTGTAAAGATACTCTCAGTCACTGAAAGTTCGCATTTTCAGCCTGCATTGCTTTAACGGCAGATTTGAGAACAGATGTACATTGCAGTCATGAGATACCAGTCTCGCCCTGCCTACAGCTTGTTCCGCTTCGCTTTCTATAAGGTACAGCTGTATCTCACGAAGCAGAGGATCCTTGAACGTCATGAATGAGAAGTTGAACCCGTTACGCTCAATACGCCTTACAGCGAGAGGGTCATCTGTATTGAGATCACCCATTATCATCGCCCACAGCTTATACACATACTCAGGACGATGGAATGTGCCTATTACTGTAAGGTCGCATCCTGCCAGTTCGTTCGAGCCTTGTGCTGCACCGAAGTACATCTCTCCATATTTAGCAAAGTCCTTGAATGTGATGATACTGCTCTTGTCTTCGTACTTCTCACGCAGTTCTGTTATAATATCACAATTCTCAGTCAAGCAGCTCTTGCTGTATGAGCGATCATGATGAAGATACAGCTTCCCCTTGTATTTCAATTCACCAAGATCCTTGAAGGAATAAAGCTGATCGCCTAACAGCTTTCTGTACAGCATTTCGTTTACGGTTGCGGAAACAATAGTACAATTGCAGATGGGGATCGGCTGAGTTTCCACAAAGTATACCTCATCATCATCGTCCTTGTGATAAAAACAGCGTGCTCTCAATGCAGGGAAGATGGCTGAATAGTTATCACGGCTTATCCTGCGGCATATCAAAAGTCTTTCTTCATCGTCAAGATACTCTTCATCTATCGCTTCAATGACTTCATAGCCGCTTACATTGGCGATACGTTTTAACTTAGCAATAGAATCAACAGAGAAAGTATCTTCCTCTTTGTTTTCATCCAGCATGTCCATTATGTCAGAGATTCTGATCTGCCTGATCTGTATCATAGACGGTAATATGTCCTCGTCTATAATTACATTCCTGCATCTGAGATAGTCAGGCTTCATCTTGAGTAATCTGGCATGGGTGGTTATTATAAGCTGACCCTTATACTCCCTCAGTCGGTCCATTTTGTCAAGGTAAGCATGAGCACTCTCCTCATCACAATCCCTGAGAATGTAGTTGATGTTCCTGTCATTGCCTACAGCGTACATATGACGTATAAGCCTGACAGTTTCCGTGTCTTTAAGTTCTTGAAGCAAGTCTTCTATAATCGGTGTAGTGATATAACTGATTCCCCTTTCCTCAGCTTCAGCGGCAATAGCGTACATGAGCTTTTTGTTCGGGACAGCAACTATGGTCTGACGCTCAGATTCCTTGATCACGCTGAGATACGCATATGTCTTGCCTGCTCCTGTGGGAGCTTTTATTATCTTCGTTCCGGGAAGGTTCATTGACTCTTTTATCCCTTTATGAAGCTCACGGCGCATATCGTCTATATCCTTATACACAGGCTTATTATCAAGCTCAATGATCTTTCCGGATGACATTTTCAGCGTATACACCATATTGGACTCATGGTCGCATTCCTGAGCGTAAGGGCAGTAGTCGTCACATCTCTGAGGTATAAGCTTAGTTATCTTCTTGGTAGAAGCATTCATGACTGATTTGTCTTTCCCTTTGAAGCTTTTGGGATATACAGAGACTTTGTACTTCATTACAACAACTCCTTGTCGATTATTTTGTTTACAAGATGTTGTAATGAAATTAAAAAGAGCGCAGAGGTCATCCCCCTGCGCTGAAAGCACTATGCGAAAGCCGTTCAAGGCATAGCACGGCTGCAGGAGACACACCCGCAGGTATATCTCCCACAGCGCCCACAGAAGCTTCTCGATTGAAGCCTTCCGCCCCTGTGAGCCCGTACTATCAATGTATATATAAGAATCAGTATAAGAAAAAGTCTGAAAGAGAACGTCAGCTTTCTGTACAAGGTACATAGGCTATTTGACGTTATGGGTCTGTGCATGAATGTATTTGTATACGGATGATCGTGGGATCTTCCACTTGTTGCCGATCCTGAAGGCTTCTATTTTCTTGTCCTCTAGCAGACGATATGCGGTGTTCTTTCCTATCTTCAGAATCTTCATGACTTCCTCTATGGTTATAAGCTCATCCTGTGTTACGGGTTCCATTGTTTCACCTCCTGTTCTTTGGGTAGCTTGCTGCTTATTATATGGTTGTATTCCGGTTGTGATTCATATCGCTAATGATCTCATTCATAGCTATATATCATTGAATCACCTCTATTGCTTGTACTTCTGCATCTTTAGTTGTAACAGATGGCAGTTATATCTCCATGCACAGATGCATTCGCATCTGTGATAATAGTGGAGGGACTGACTCCCTCCACACCTCCTGCTCAGGGGCAAGCCCCTCACATTTCGCTCTGACTTCGTCATCGCAAAATGCACACCCCAACTATTCTCATTTCTCAAGTGTAACTACCTACGTAATGTCCCACTAACGACTACTCTTCCTGAAGGACAGGGCACTTACTTACAGTCATGGAGCTCTTCTGTCAAGGATCGCCCCTTACTCCGTAAGAAGTTGCTGCTGCGTAATACTGGAATCATTATTTGAATAAAATGAATCCCGTGGTGAAAAATGTACAATCCCCGTTATATATAATGGGGGAGATGTACATAAATCCCCATCGGAAGATTCAGTCTTCAATTCAGCGAATAAAAAATATATGTTCCAGAACTGCGTTACAACAGCATCACATAAATTCAGCCTGATCTATAGCGAAACGAGCAAACACTCGTACTTCACAGTCGAACCTCAGTAGACGCGCTCTCCCTACAGCCTGCTCCAGTAAGGATGAAAGATTCCACAACTGTATGCTACGCAGACGATAGTTTTGAAATGTGTGAAGCTTGAAGTTAAATCCGTTATACTCTATCCTCATAGGCCTCATCTCAGCAGATGAAACCTCCTCTGCTGAAAGTCCTGCGAGCATACCATACAGCTTGTAAATGCTGTCATCAAGATTTGGGAGCCCTATAACATTTATATCTTTCCCCTCAAGGCAGTTCAAGCCCTCAACAGCACCATAGTGAAACTGACTATCGAACTGATCCTCGAACGCCTTGAAGGTTATGACTTCACCATCATGCATATTAGCACGTATATACTGCATTACCTCTTCGTTGCCAAGGTTGTACCTGCTGACTGTATACTTAGGATATACCTTTAACCTACCCTTGTACACAGCCTGCTTACAGCGATACTCATGCACAGGAAGTCTCTGAAACATCTTGTACAACTCAGGATCAGCAGTAGCCGACATGACAATAGCCTTTCTGAATGGAATACGCTTCTTCCTTATATATGAAGTAAACTCGCCGTTGTTATATATTTCACATGAACGTATGAGTCCTATAACGTTGCTGCTAATGCCGTCAAGATCATCAAGCAGTTCCTCGTTTACATTAACCTTCTCCGCCATGACAGGCTTATAAAAGCCCTGTTCAAATAGCACTGTCCTGATCTTGTCCTTGGCTGCCTCATTAAACTTGTCACATCTGAGTGCCGCATGAAGATCAACATTCGTAACCATGCAAGTCGGAAACATGGTTCTCAGGATATCCTCGTCGATTATGACTTCGTGGTCTCTCAGTATCTCGGCATTCGGATTCAGATACAGCAATCTCTCGTGAGTTGTTATAATATGGCCCTTGTAAGAAAAGCAGTTCTTAGCCTCTGACAGGTAGTCCCTGAGCTTTACATAGTCAGGATGAGACTCCTTCATACCATCCCATATATCCCACATCTTACGTATAGTGATTTCCCCTGCTCCGACATTATAAATGTGCTCGATCTGCTTTCCGATGTTGTCATCTTCAAACAGAGGAAGCTGAGGTGTTGACACTATGTTCTCAATCCCCATTCTTTGCGCTTTAGCCATGATTTCCTTCACAAGCTCATGTGTTGGCACAGCGATGATATATTTCTTACCGGTCGTTCTGAGGTGATTCAGATACAGGTTAGTTTTACCCAGACCGGTCTGCGCTATAACGATATGAAAGCCTTCATCAGCTGATTCATCTGCTTTACGGAAGTTTACTCTCAGGCTATCCTCTGCTTCCTCGCAGGAACAATACTCCTTTGGCTCGGAAACACAGATGCAGCTATCCGTAGGCTTAGCTGTGAGTATCATATTCTTCTGATGTCTGCATTTATCCGCATACTTACATTCGGAGCAGGATGTGGGCTTATAGTCCCTGTCTATAAAGCCATTCAGTATAGCCCTCCAGTCTCTGTTGAAATATGCATCACAGCTTTCATTTACAGAGCTGTTAAGTATCTCAAGGAACTTCTTCTTGCCCTTCTCAACGTTTATGAGATTGGTTGCAATAATCCTCAGCTCGTTATAGTAGTAATATTCTCTCCCGTCCACAAAGTCCCTGTACAGACGGCACGCCTTATACAGATTTTCATAGTCAAAATTCCGTGTGACTGTTCTCCGTGGTTCAGGTGTTTTATCGGCCTTAGGCGTATTATCAGATTTACCTGTCTTTTCTTTTTTTACAGGATCAATGACTACTCGTCTGAATGCACCGTTCTCCTCCACAGGATACTTGTCCTTTTCTTCAACGCCAACAGATCTGTAGAATTCCTTCATCCTCTGAGTGTAGTGCTTCTGACCGTATTCACCTTCCATGTACACTTTGAAAGCAACCATAAGATCATCAAAAGTCAGTTCAGCAGGTTCGTCAGCGACATAAAGGCAACCATTACCGCCAAAAAACAAACGTGTACAGTCCTTGCAGCACTGATCCGCCCCAGTGATTATCTTCATCAGCATAGCTATTATCACTTCTATTGTAAAACTATCCTCTATAGATCCGCTTAGAGCGAATATGACCCTGAACCGCTCCTCAGTCTCAGTCGATGAAAACGTCTTGTACGCAAACAGTATCGGTATCCTGTACTTGTCTGCTTTCGCCTTTATCTCGGCAAACGTGACTCCGTGGTCAAAATCCAGACCAATAAGCTGCTGATACAGAAAGTTCTCTTTCTTAGTGCCATTTGAAAAAACAGCGGGTGAAAACAAGTGACCATTTTCTCCAATGAACTTTGCCATATAGTCAACTGTCATCTCTGTCTTATGTAAACTCTTCTTTATCCTGCCGACCTCTACGCCGGTAGGCTTATGATCAAATGAGATATCACTGTATGATATCTCATAGTACTTTTTCTCCATTTTACTCATTCCTTTGCATTAGTATTTACCGTACTGTTGCGGAATGTGTACTTTGTTACACAACAAAAATGTCCGTGAGCACTGCGCTCACGGGCGTCATCAGAGAAGTTTAGAGCTCGACGCTGAACAAGAATATCATGAGCGTCTACGGCAGTGGCTCATGATATCTGCCGCACCTGCTGCTCCGGCTCTCTCAGCCCTTCTCCACAGGTACGGCACAACGTCTACTATATTCTACATACATTACTATTCATGTCACTAATATACTGTCATTTAATTTTTCAGTCGAGGCGGATTATATCGTTCCGCAAACGAGTCATTTGATTGTTGTGCAGGTTGTAAACTATAACAGCCTATTGATATGAATGGGTGCAGCCATTACAGCTGCACCCGTTTCATAATATCTAAGTCTCATCATTAGTAAATTCATGACATTCAAATACTACGCTCCCTTATTAAAACGAAAGTAACTTTTGAGTTCAAATGTTTTTCTACATTAATTTTTTTGAAATATTATTCTAAAATTCGTCCACATTATTTTTCTCATAATTATTATTTCGCTATAATTTATTCAATAATCTCATAATTTAATCTATTTTTCGTATTGATATGGACATTTTTAGAATTTTGTGTTATAATAATCATATCAAAACCATTAAGGAGGTATTTTTATGCCTGATACAAATGCATTTCCATATCCATCTGGGTGGTGTGATGTACAAAGCTATTTTGATAATATCAATACTATTTTTGTTACAAAGCATATAATATTAAATACATCTCGCAGTTCAATATATATATCATTTTACATCTCATCCATTACTCAGAATCAAAACAATATTCCTCTTTCAATTCCAACTAATGAGAATCCTTATCTAATAATCTCATTTGAAATAAATGACAAGACTTGGAATGACAAAACTCTATTTTCTAAAATGTCTCAATGCGGTATCGATATATCATCTAGAATTTCTGACTCTAAAAAACCCGGTAAGAGAAAAGAATTCTTCACATTAGTTAATCAATTAGCAAATCAAAACCTAATCTCCTATCCTGAGAAACCGGGATTCTCTCTTGTTGGATGCTCAGGCACGGATCAATTCCCATATAAAGCATATATGTTTGCAGGTAATACACGTTTACGCTTGTACAATGAATCATTAACTAGTTTAGAAATAGACAGTATATATAATTATTTTCCGACTCATATTTATAACTTACCAAATCAATCAAATTATTCAGTCAACATACAACAGCTATTTATTTTTGTACTCAGATATTTGTCGTTGCTTCTACCACTGGCACAAACAAACACTGTTTTCTCTTTGCCTCTTTCATTTCCGTTTATAATATCATTTTCATCAGACCAAAACCCAAATCAGCTGTTGACTGATCTGCCACATTTTCTTTCGTTCTTCAAGAATCCTTATTCCCCAACAGGATATTATGATATAAATTCTCCTTTCGATCAAATACGACAGATAGTTAATTCACGTATAAGTAACGCTATCTGCTTCGACGCACTAATTGACAGCGATAAAGTCAGAAGTGAAAACATCAACTATCTTCGCGACTATTATTTAGCGGACAAATCTGATCATCTTTGCTGTATTATCTCAAATACTATTCAGCAAACACTCTCGGAAAATGAATATATCAATATCGAACTTGAATCGGTTAAATACAATCCTCATCTCTTTCTATCTTTAGATCATTCTTTTATATTTTGGATGATGTCACAAACAAATGATCCAAACGCAAATACTTTAATGCAATTTCAAGAAATAAACACTATATACAATGACGCAGTTTCTAAATATGGGAAATCCTTTGGTGACCCTAAAGTACAGCATGCCGTTACTTCATTAATGACGGTTTACAAGCTTCTTGTAAATAATTTTCTTGACTTAAATGCACCAAATCAAGATAATGATACTATTGAAAGTGAAATGTATCACTACATCTGTAGGTTATTTGACAAACGTCTCAACACTGAAGAAAGCACAAGTATAGTTAATTCATTTAAGCGAAAATTGCAGTATATGATCGAAAGCGAAATAGTTACAGTTCTGATGCATGATAAGAATAACAAAAATATGCCATATATCAAAACAGATCATACTTTTTATCTTGATAATGGTTCTTTCATTATCCCGTCTGAAGTTTTTGAGAATATCTGCCAAGACATCAACATACCATCTCACAAATTAAAAAAAGCTCTTTGTTCAAATGGATATATTCATATGAACGATACCTTGTATGTATCGAAAATTACAATGTATCCTCCCGGAGCCCCTCCTGCCAGAGCCAATGCTTACATTATTTCAAGTGAGATCATTGAAAAGTCCATCATAGACAGAATAAAACGAAAAGCATTTTTATTATTATCAGACTTTAAACACACCACATCACCAGAAAATGGAATTGATATCGGGTACGATTACAAGGGAAATCCTGTTATATGGAGTTACTCAAAACTGCCAACAGCACATCTTATGATAACAGGTAAATCAGGTCAAGGTAAAACGACATTCATAACCAAATCGGTTCAACTGCTTGCTGAAAAAGGCGAACAAGTAATCATCTTCGATTTTTCTCAAAGCTACTCAAATAATAATGAATTACTACATATAAGCAATATATGTACCAAAATCCCATTAAATCCGCTAAATCCCCACATCAATGAAGAAAAAAGCTCCTACATAAACAGAATACACCGTAATCTTTCCGGTTGTTTTAAACTCTCTCAAGCTACAAGCATAAAATTAAAGAAGCTACTTAACGAAACGTATTCAGACAAAATTGGAATTGATGCAGACGCATTCAAAGAAAACTCATCTGCTTCTTTAACAGAAGTTGCCGATTTCATAAGCAATTTCTATACAAACTCCAGCAACAATAACAATTGGCATAGTATTTTCGGCGAGAATAATATTACTATTATAAGCATTAACGACTCCATTGGCGATTATGAAAAAACAACCGAATTTCTATTACAGGATTTCTATAACTACAAGCAAACAACAGACAACAACAGAGTATTCCTTGTAGTAGACGAAATACAAAATCTCATAAGAAATGATACAGACGCAATTATAACCATACTGTCTCAGGGACGTGATAAAGGCATAGGACTTATCATGTCAACGCAGTCATTTAAAACTATCCCTACAAAGTACAGAAGTATGTTCCTGCAATCAGGTATGAGCATTTATTTTCAGCCGGAGATCACAGCTGTTGATATTATTGCAAAAAATATTCACGCTGATTCCTCAGAAAAAAAAGTTGCCGAGGTCTTAAAAAAGCTGAAAGTAGGTGAATTCCTTGCATACGGAAGTCTGGAAAACAGTAATGGACAAGTTGAATCAGACTGTCTTGTTTTCGTAAGTCCTGTAGCTTTAAAATCTGATAATCAACATAATACACTACAATTTAACGAAGAAACAACAAAGATAATTCCTGACAAACTCTTCAGTTTTTCACTCAAATACCCTACTACACCTAATACTGCTAATGCAAACGGAACTCCTAACTTTGCGAATGGACCAACAGCAGCTCCAAGTGCGTTCAATTATTCTACCACTTCATCTCCCGATGGTATATCATCCGAATCTACTATAACATTATGATTTTTAACTGCCATCCATTTTGCGATGGCAGTTTTCCTTTTATCTGCGAACAAAAAGTAAGAACCTGTCCACATAGGGTGAATGTGCGGATTTTCAGGCATAATTTGACGAAAAGACGTGCATGAATCCCTATGTGGACAGGTTCTAATATATGAATCGAAGTTATAAAGAAATCCCGTGAAGTTGATCACGGGATTTTTTCATATTATAGCAGTTCTTTTCTCATAAGGCACAGATCAAACACATCAAGCCTGTCATCATTGCACAGATCAGCCGCTTTCCAGTCAGCAAGCTTTGTGTTTGGAACAGCAAGCAGCCACTTTTGCAGCAGAACAAGGTCTGAAACATTGAATTCACCGTCCGCATTCACATCTCCCCGGACGCTCTCTTTATTCCCCGAATTCACAAGCAGTTTTATATCCGAAGCCGTAAGATCGCCGCCGTAAGCTGATATGGAAATACCGTCAATGTCACTGTAACCTATTCCCAGTTCGTCAAAGGCAGCCTGAATATCATATGCAAGGAATACCGCTTTATCACCGTTGAAATATGACGGCTGTACAGCGTGCCATAGTGAAGGCTCGGATGTCCAGCGCTGAAGTGCGATAACAGGTGGATTTCCCGTAGAACTTACGTAGTTCATTTCTACAGCATATGTATCACCCAACTTGTTCAGAGTGTCCATATCCAGTGATATCTTATCGTTTCCCGAATCGATTTCCTGATACAGTGAATACCCCTTGCACGGATATTTCGTAACGCTTGAATACAGGATATTCTTTTTCGGAGTTTCTCCCTGCCTTTCAAACAACTCTGATATCGTTACAAATTCATATCCCTGCTCCACAAGTTTAGGCAGAGCTATTTTCAGCGCCTCGACTGTCTTATCGTTGCCTGCGGAATCATGCATAAGGTATATTGTGCCGTCTTTGGCGTTTTTCAGGATATTCTCCGCTCTTTCATCAACATCCACCTGTTCCATATAGTCCTGGGTGTCTGCACCATAAATGAACGGGATATCGATGTTGTCATACATAGTCTGACTGACACCTATAAACGGCGGACGGAAGCATTTGGTCTTCTCCCCTGTTATGGCCTCGACCTTTTCATCCACATAATCGATCTCCGCCTTTATCTCATCAGGCGTCATATTCATCATACTGTTGTGCGTTTTAGAATGATTGGCGATCTCCATTCCCATATCGTAAGCACGTTTGACAGACTTGGCACTTTCGTCATTGATATTCAGCCCTATCAAAAAGAAAGTCGCTTTTGCATTATACTTATCCAGAACATCAAGAACTTCATTAGTAGTTGTTGTATTGGGGCCGTCATCAAATGCCAGTGCCAGCAATTTCGGCTCGGCTTCTGCATTTGCAGTAATAGTCGGAACAGCTGATATCAATAATACAGCAGATGATATCACCGCTCCTATCTTTCTGATGATTTTTCTCATATTTGTTCACCTCATAAATCACGACACAACGGTCGTTTCTCTTTCCATTATTATAGCATAGCATAAATAAGAATACAAGAAACAGAATATGAATTATTTTGTGTTAATATCCTCTTTTTCAGCTATATATCATAGAAATGTATCTATGCCAGGTACTGATCATACGATGATGGCTGACCGCATAGAAAACCGCTTCGGCGGAACATAGGAGCATAGCAAATGAAAGGAGGAAACTATGTTTACAAACGAACGTTATCTGACCTGCGGAGTTGACAGCACGATACCGCTGGAACTTCAGCTGTTCATGTGGGAATGCGTGGAAAAAATGCATGGCGAGAAGGATTACCTTCAAGTTTTTGAACTGAAAGCAGAAGGACCCATGCAGAGCATATCTCACTCGTCAGAAGAACCCGAATACCACATGGTGTATCTGATACCCTCAGATGCACCGATCACAGCCAAAATCTACATCATAGACGACGGCGATCACTCAACAATGCTGCTTGCAGAAGAATACTGATACACAAACGATGCCCCTGCCTTAACCGGTAGGGGCTATTTTTATGCCCTGAGGAGGACACTACTATGGAAGAGAACAAAATTTACTGCTCACACTGCGGAGCTCTTATCGAAGACGATGACTACGAAACCGTAAACGGTGATATCGTCTGCACCGATTGCTACGAAAATCATACGACTACCTGTGACCGCTGTGGCACGGTTATCTGGACTGACGACAGCTACGGCGATGAATACACAACTTTATGCAGCAACTGCTACCACAACCACTATACCCGCTGTTCCTGCTGTGACAGCCTGCTCCATGAGGACGACGCCTATCATCTTGACGGTTACGATTATTGCAGCGACTGTTACCACGACGAAGTTGACAAGAACAGAAGCATCCATGACTACGGGTACAAACCCGAACCTATTTTCTATGGCGATTCTCACCGATATTTCGGTGTTGAGCTTGAAATTGACGGAGCAGGCAAAGACAGTGATAATGCCGATGAACTTCTCGCTATCGCCAATAAGGACGAGGAGCATATCTACATCAAAGGCGACGGCTCTCTCGACGACGGCATGGAGCTGGTAACGCACCCTATGTCCCTTGATTATCACAAACAGTTTCGTTGGGAGGAAATTATGAAAAAAGCGATATATCTGGGCTATCGCTCACATCAGACCTCTACCTGCGGACTTCACGTCCATGTAAATCGTGACTGCCTCGGTGACAACCGTGAGGAGCAGGACGAAACTATCAGCAAGATACTGTACTTTGTGGAGCATCACTGGAACGAACTGCTGAAGTTCTCACGTCGCTCCGAGTATGCCATGAACAGATGGGCTGCTCGCTACGGATTTGAGAAGACAGGCCGTGAGATTCTGGACAAGGCTAAGAAAGGCAACAACGGTCGATACGCTGCTGTAAACCTGATGAACTACGCTACAATCGAGTTCAGAATGTTCCGTGGTACGCTGAAATACAACACTTTCATTGCCGTACTGGAGCTGGTGAACGAAATTATCGACACCGCTATCCACAACACCGATGATTCACTGGCAAAGCTGTCATGGCTGGACTTTGTGAGCGACATCACAGATCCCGAGCTGATACAGTATCTCAAAGAACGCAAACTTTACGTAAACGCTGATATCAACGAACAGAAGGAGGAAATGTAATATGTGCGCATTATTCGGATGGCTCGACTACAAGGAAATCGTACCGTACCCGTTATTATTATTATACTGCTGAATGTATGAATTCTTGCTTTCAATATACGTTAATTGGCGACTTCCAGGATACTTTTCAAACCTTGTTATTCCTATATGGTTTCTCGGATTCTGTGCTGATTCCATACCATACACAGGTTTACCACTTCTAACTTCAAAGTGGAGATGGGAACCATACGAATCACCGGTATTACCGACTTTTCCAATCTCATCGCCTATCGTAACTATATCACCTGTTTCAACTTTAACACTACTTAAATGGCTATAACAAGTCAAATAATTATTTGAATGCAATATAATAATATTATTTCCATGGCCGTCTCTCCCGCCATAGTTTATACCTTCGTAATAACAATCTGGACCGTCATTATACCCGTTTGTATTGCATTCAGAATAAGCATGTATTACTCTTCCAGAAGCAACTGCAATAACCTTTTCTCCTTCATCTGCCGGAACATCAAAACCAGCATGCAAGTTGCCACGAGCACCGAACTCTCCTATAGGCTGAATAGAATCAAGGTTTCTTGTTGGAACGGGAAAAATCATAGTTTCTAAACTGTATGGGTCGTATACAGGCCAAAATTCATTAGCAGCAACACCGGCACATAATGTTGCAGGTATAACAGCTATTGCCTCATTATTATTCCTTATAGTTGTAAGCACATAATTCGCAAATATGTATCCGGCGTCATATGCTCCTTCCTTAGTCTCAGGAACATTACACATTTTCTTATAATCATTTTGACCTACTTTTCTTAATGACATTTGCTCAGTAAGCCAGCCACTAACTTCCATGTTTGTTAGATAAGTATCAACCGTTGAGCTTAAATAAGAATAAGAACAGCTAAAGCCAGAAGAATCATTGTCGTTATAAAAGAATGACAATATTCCACATATCACCGCACGATTATATCCTCTGCCTGAAAGGTAATTATACAAGTCTCTCTCATTCTGTGCTGCACTGCTACTTGCAGCATTTGCAACAATAGATTTGTCATTCATTATCTGTCCCAGCAACTGTCCAGGCAAGAACTGAAACAGCATAAAAGCTGATAGCAGTATAGCCATACCTCTTTTGTGAATTGAATTTCTCATAAAAACACCACCTATTGTAATAGTTTTGAAGGTTTGCTGCTTATCACAATTCTATCACCTTTGCACAATACTTGTCAATATCCAAAAGAGATTGTGTCTAAAATTTACATAATATTAACATTTTGCAAGTTGAAAACTGAATTGTTTTAATTCAACAACCTTTCTTGTAATCAATTATATTATCAATTATAATGTAAGTCAATAAAAAGTAGCTATTACTTCCCAATTAGGATATGACAACTCCCAAATTGGAATCGGAGTGTTTATATATGTTGACATGGCCTTATGTATCCTTTATAATAATATTATAAAATATTTCAAGGAGGCTATTATGGATAAAAGGGCTATTTTCGGTTTTTCACACTTATGTTCATCAATATGGAAAAACTATAATTTTGATCTTCTTCCTGACTTGATGAGAGAACTGCTATTCGACAAGCAGTATATAACAGCACTCCGGAGAGAGGCTGAACATACATCTCCAAGTCATATGTCTGAGTTCTATAATGGAAATGTCAGGGGCGGACAGTCTTCTTTTGCTAATCCCAATTTCGCCAAGTATCTCCTTTATTCCTATGATTCAAACAGATCTTTTTTTGGAGAACTTGTTCTAAAATGCAGACAGAGGTTCAATACAGATGATGAATACAAAAAATTCGTTCCTGACAATTACTATCTTGTTGTTTACGAGAAACAAGGAAACTGCATATATGCAAAGTTCATTGATTGGGCTAATGACGAAAAAACTAATGCTTTTTTAAAGCAGTCAATACTTACTTTTTCTGAATGTCTGAAAAGGTATATTCAAGAAAAGAAATATGAGTATGCTATGGCTATGCTTATTCTTTTCTCTTTTCTTAATTCAGATGTTTTTTACTTGAATGATAAATTTAATAAACTTAATTACGAAGCTAACCCCACTACAAAGTTTGAGGATGATGCGGAATACATAATAAAACCATACATAAATTCAGACACTCATCTTGCTATCAGAAATTACACAGACTCTGTTAACCATACAGTTGACAAGTCTTGTATCCCGAGAAACGTCTTAGTTACTATAAATGATTGCAACATGAACGACAGAGAAGCTGTTTTTAGTGTTAAAAAGGTTCGTGGAAACACCTATCATATTATGCAAGGAAACAAGTATCTTCAATTTCTTGGTATTACTTCCAATAGCAGAATTGTCGTAGACGAGGATTTGAACAACAGGTGTAGATGGCGTTTGGTAAAGGTGGATGATGTGGATGCCTTTTTGATTGTTCCTGTTTCGACAAATAGAATCATAAGCCATTTTTCGGCAGTGGACGTTCCTAATGGAGCAGCAGTAGATAACCTTCCTTTGTGGATTTTTTTAAATAATTCAACAAGATCTCAGATGTTTAAATTCCATAAGGTTATATAATAATATGTATAAATGAGTAATGCCGAGGTGTTTACCTCGGCATTACTATTATCATCATTCACTTCTCAACAGGGACTATAACTTCCATTCCACCTTTGAAGATTATCGTTATTTCGGTTTTACTGTTGACCTTTATGCACTCTATCAGCTTTCTGACCAGCATATCATTGTATTCTGTCAACTCACAGGAGCTACTGTCTATATTCTGGAGCGCCTGAGTTATCCGAGACCTCTTATTATTGTCGATACTATTGTTTTCTTCCAGAGCCTTCAGTCTTGAATTAAGTTCCTGTTCCTCAGTATAGAACTTTTGGAACTGTTCGTCCAGTGCTTCTTCATCCATAGTACCGGCTGCTATTAGGGTGATGTAATCATTTCGGGCATCATCGATCTCTCGAACCCTTTTCTGAATCTCCTTTGTTTCTTTTAGACTTACACCTGCCATTGCTTGTTCCACATTGCTTTTCAGCAGCTCTTTTATACTATCCTTGCAGTCATAGTACTCATTAATTGCTGACAGTATTGCTTTATGGAGCTTATTTTCGTGAAGTGATGGTGATTGTTTGCAATATCTGGTACCGTTATCAAATCTGCTTACACATCGCCATACCAGGCATTTTCTGCCGAGGATATTCCATGTCTGTCTCCTATATGCTGAGCCACATTCGCCGCATACCATTATCTCTGTCAGAGCATATTTGCCCGAGTATTTTCCTTGTGCAGTGACACACTTATCACTCTTTTTTCTCAGCGAAGATCTGCGTGTCATCAACAGCTTCAATGAAGGCGGTCTCCCACCTGTGGCACTAAGAACTACAATCGAGTCGTCTCAGCACGCCACATGACTCATGCCTATCCAAGATTTTGGGTATTCTCTGACTGCACATTTCTTGACAATTCCACTGTCATCTTGATATTCAAATTATAACACACCTAAAAAGCATTTACAATATTTATTAGCACTAAAAGCATATAAAGATTAATGGCAGCCGTTAGGTTTCCTCTTCTTATATTCAGTTGTAATTGCAACTTTGCTTGACGTAATAATCATTTTATGATACCATATTATTAACAGAAAAAACTAAGCATTTGCAATTTTCTACGGATGTTGAAAACTATGACAACATCACGGATTCTCGGTTATACAAAATCATCAATAATCTTTTATAAAAGGCGGTGCTTTTATGGCTGATACCAAAAAAGAACATTTTGTACCACGTTGCTATCTAGAAAACTTTGAAAATGATAATAAACGCATTCATGTTTTTGATAAAAAAACAATGGACACAAGATGTCAAAAAAAAGAAGAGATAGCCCATGAAAACTATTTTTATGATGTTGATTATGAGAAAATTATATCAGGCGTATCTCCAGATAAAAAAGAAAGACTAAAAAATGATTTAAAAGAGATTACGGGAATTGATGATTGGGATACTATAGTAGCAACAATACTCAACCCAAAACATATAGAAAAAGACTTTTTAGGAAGAATTGAAAGTGAGTATAGTCCGCTGCTAAAAAAGATAATTACGAAAAGTTACGATGGCAATCAATGGGTTATCGACAACTGTGCTCCATTTTCAGAAGTTGAAAAAGCCAATTTAGCATTTTTTATGGCTATTCAAATTATCAGAACAAAAACATTTAGAGATACCGTCAATCAAACTGTTGAAAAAACTATGCAAACGCTTTTATATAAGCAGCAAATGGATAACGAAGATGCTCTTCCAAAAGAATACTTTGATATTCAAGCAAACAAAGACTATATCAAATTACAACACTTAAGCATGCTATTAGATGAAGAATCAACTTTACACATAGCAGACACTCTTTTAAAGCATATTTGGGTAATGTATATAAACAAGACTGACAATCCATTTTATACTTCGGACACTCCTATAATATCAATACCTCATAAAAAAGATAAATTTATGACTTATAGTGGTTTAAATTCAGAGGGAATAGAGATTGTTTTTCCCATCTCTCCCAAGCTGCTTATTGCTCTTTATGACCCAAAATGGTATTCGCATATCCATCAAGATCGTACCTTTGAAATTTTAAATCACAAAGAGCAAGTTGATTATTACAATCAGAATCAAGTAGCCCATTGTTTTAGGTGCGTTTTTTCAAAAAAGGATAGTTTCGATTTAGCCAAAGATTTATGTAAAAAATATCCACTAATCCGAGATTCAGACAATCGAATCAGTGTAGGATAGACTTATGTAATTGGCTAATATACGTTGTTTTGAAAATCTCGTTAGCCTCAGTTAACAAATAATTCTATAATATAAAAAACACCACCTGATATTAGGCGATAGAATAGGGAAAGAATATTTACATATCCCAATATTACATAATAAATCACTATTATATATTATGTAATGCTTTTTTAAGTCACACTATTCAAAAAATGCAAAAGGAGCAGGCTGCTAAACCTGCTCCCGACACATCATTTTTAAGTTAAGGGGTCAAAAGGGGTCAAATCAAAAATACGCTAAAAATAAGTAATCCCCGAAACAGCTTAGTTTCGGGGATTTTTCTGGTTGCGGCGGCTGGATTTGAACCAACGACCTTCGGGTTATGAGCCCGACGAGCTACCTAGCTGCTCCACACCGCGATCTTTCATTTGTCATCTCTGTCATACGACTTAATTATTATATCATGTATATTTCTGATTGTCAATAGTTTTCGAGATATTTTTTTATTTTAACAATAGAATCTTTTCTTTCCCATTATAAAATACACATATTGGACAATCGAAGCCTATAAAGAACCGCTATATAGCGTTGTTTGCGGCACATTGACAAAGCTAAGCACTCACAGTATGCGCTGCATCAACCGTCACTTTCATTTCCTTAGCTTTGCTATGATACGCAGACTCGCTTCTATATGCATGATCCAATGTCTTGAAAATGGCATACGAAGAAGTCTGCCTACGTCCTTACCGCACCAATAATCCACCAGCCACGCTGCTTTTTCATCGCTGCTTACCACATTCAAAGACATAAGTTTATCTTTTCGCTGAACGGATATTTTGTTTTTCAGCTCACCAAAAGCCAAATTCTCCAGCATGGCTTTTGTGCTCGTCATGACTTCAATGGCATAGTTATACAGTTCATCCAGCACAAGCTGTGCGGAAAATTCTGCTATTTCCTTGCCAACAAGTTCATTTCCTGTTGTTATCAGCGGAGCTTTTATTCGCTCCATGTAATCAGACGCAAAAAGGATCTGCTCATCATCATTAATGAGAGTATGAGCAACTATATCTTCGATCCGGAAGATATGCCATATGGAATATGCTACTGTCTTGCTGTGATACCCGTCCGCATTTATAAAAGGCATGGCATTGAATTCTTCCCTGTTCAATTCTTTTCTGAAAGACAGCACAACATCTATAAGCTGTTCACGCAGATCCAGAAGTGTTTCTATCCCCTGTCTGAATGTTGCTTCTTTTTTTATCTGCTGCTGAAACGTTTTATTGAGTTCTGACCATTCCCTGTTCATATCATTCACCTTTATTTTTTACTGCCATATCTTTTTCTTAGATAAATCAGCATTACTCACATCTGAATTTCAGTTCTTTTCTGTATTCTTCAATCGGAATATCCGGAAAGCGAGAGGCTTCCTTTTCTATTATTTCCATATACTCCATATTTCCTGTACACGCAAGGAGATAGAGTATCGCATCGGTGCATTCCTCGTTGTATGTTTTTATATACGGAATTATTGATGTATAATCAAGGCACTTCTCAATATCAGTATGGAATTGAACAAGAGTATACAATGCGTTGATCATAGCCGCAACTGTTTTACGCTGATCATATAAATGATCTGTCAGTTTTTTATTGTCAGGATCACTGTCAAAAGCGATTCTTCGGATCAGAGTATTTCCCACTTCTGTAAGTGTACTCTTACTCCATTCGACAGTTTCAAAAAAATCAGATAAATAATCAAACATCTGATCAAATGTCATGGACACTCTCATTTTTCTCCCCTCCCATTCCAATTAATGTTAGTACAATTATAGCACTGCATTGAAGTTCTGTCAACACAAATGCCATAGTGTTTCTGACCGTACATCAGAAACACTATGGCTGCATTACGGTTTATTCGTGGAATTATCGTCAACCTTCGATCTGCCGTGAAAGGAACTGTGCTGCCGCATTTATAAGGCTTTTTTGCAGATCAGTTACTTCTGTATTCTTTTCACTTGAAAGGAACGCTACTGCTCCCGATATATCTCCTGCTGTGATTATCGGAACAGCCGCAATAGCTGTTCTGTCAACTCCCTCGGCAGGATAGAAGCTGTTAGTCTTACCGTCAGGACAGAAATACTGTCCCCTGCTTTCCATCAGTTCTTCAAGCTGTCCTGTGACACGTCTTTCGGCGAACTCCTTTTTAGGTACACCTGCCGATGCCACAACATGATCTTTATCAAACACAAGCACCGGGCATCCTGCGATCTTATACATGATATCCGCCACGTAATAGGCATTTTCGCTCATTTCGCTTATTGCAGAATACTTCTTGAAGATCACTTCTCCCTCGCTGTTTGTGTATATTTCTAACGGGTCACCCTCACTGATAACATTGACACTAAGAATTTCGCCCTTTTTCCACGGAATATGGGCGAATGTAGTGAGGCAGTCAGTTTTCTTAGTGCCTGAATTAAAATTTGCGTTTGCTCCTGCCATTTCGTTCTGAAGCTCAGCAGGAATGCCTGTTTTCAGAAGTGCATCTATGTCAGAGCGCAGTCTGAAATCGATATGGTCGGTGTATACATCTATGCGCTCGATAATGAAGTCCACGTCCGCCTTTGACAGCTTATCCTTATTCAGAATCGCATCGAACACTTCCATTACAGTTCTTGCTGTGCGGTTGACAGAGACTATGGCATTATGCTTTTCAGTAGCAAGCTGTATCTGATTGCGGAATCCCTCTATCTGCTTCATCATGTCAGCCACCTGCTCCTGATACACTTCCTCAAGCATATCCTCCTGCTCAGGATGCCTTGCAAGGTCCTTTACGTGCTGACGGCTGAGGAATTTCATTTCCGTCTTTGCATCCTCCATCCTCTGCATGAGAACTTCCACAACGTCCTTGCTTGACGAGGTCTCCTTTTTCTCATTGTCGATGGACTTTTGCAGACTTTCAAGCATATCCTCGGAATTGTTCTTTACTTTAAGAATAAAGGATTTCAGCATCTCGTCAAGTTTTTCAACACGGATATGATGAGAAGTACAGCCCTTTGTGCCTCGCCTGTGATAAGTTCCGCATCTGTAAGCCTGTGGGATATCTCCTCTGCTCATGGCAAACATGGGACTTCCGCAGTCGCCGCAGAAAAGCCGTCCCGTGTAGATATTCTCGAACTTCTTGACACCGTGGTAGTTCTTGTTGGAGCGCTCTTTCATCTGCTCCTGAACTGCCGCAAACAGCCTGTAATCCACGATAGCTTCATGGTTGTTCTCCATAACTATATGGTCTGTCTCATGCAGTTTCATTTCGCCGCCGTTTATCTTCTTACGGCGGTACTTGCGCTGACGGAGAGTGCCGATGTAGAAATCGTTGCTCAGGATGGTGCTGATAGTTACGATGCTCCACGTATCCTTTGAACGGGCAACATACTCCTCCCCTTCCGCTTCCTTACGCATCTCCTCAGTCTTTCTCGGTGTGGGGATATGCTGATCGGTCAGGTAATTGGCGATCTTCTTGTAGCCCCATCCGTCGGAATAAAGCTGAAAGATCTTGCGGACTATCTCAGCAGACGGCTCGTCCACTCTGAATTTCATGGTCTTGGTATTGGTCATGACATAGCCGTATGGCACAGCGCATATCCACTTTCCCTCTTTCTGGCGGTTGTTGATGACCGCCTTGACCTTCTTCGATGTGTCGGTGACAGGCATCTCGTTAACAAGAAAGCGGAACTGTATAGCCATCCACTCGTCAGAGGTCGGAAAGTCTATGCCGTCGCCGATAGAAATTATACGCAGACCTGCATCACGCAGGTCTTCCAGTTCAACAAGTCCACGGCTGGTGCGTCGTGAGAAACGTGAGAAGTCCTTGATGATAAGGATGTCGTACTCATGGCGGAACAGCTTTTTCCGCAGTTCCTGATAGCTCTCACGCTGCTCAAAGGTATATCCCGAACGGTCACGGTCAGCATATATATCAAGCTGAGCGTTGGGAAAAGTCCTCGTCACGTAGTCGGTGATGAGCGCTTTCTGGTTCTCGATGGAGGTGTTGTCCTTGTCCAGCTCCTCGTCTACAGATATTCGACAATAGCCTGCTATTTTCAGCTTATCGTCCATAGCTATCTCCTTTCTGTCAATGTTATCCAGTATCATAATTATTATCGTGATATCATTGTATCATATTCGGTATGAGATGTCAAGCACAAAAATAGGTGTGCCTCAGGCACACCCTAAATTCGCAAGGAGCAGGTTCTCGGTAGCCGTGTACAGGTCTTACTTCCCCGAAAAGTGGGGCAATTATCCCCCGAAAAAACGGGGTAAAAATATCCCGGTCGCATTGACCTGAGGTATAAGGGATGCTATAATGGTATTGTCTTAAGACGATAATAAGGCCAAAGGAGAATATCATGAATACTACTGACTATATAACTATTGAAGAAGATATCCCAGAGCGTATGCCCGTTACCAAGACTTCTTTTTCAGATTTCTTTAACGAAAAACTTGAAAGACTTAATTCAGCTGCAATTAAATCAACACCCAACAGCCATGATCTGAAAAAAAGAGACATCGCTGACATGGTAGGTGTTAGCTATGAGGTATTCCGCAAGTACATAAACAAAGAGAAGCCCACGGAAAGACGTGACTGCATAATAGCAATTTGCGCTGTACTGGGAGCAACTGCCGCAGAGACCAATGACGGACTTTATTACTATGGAATGGACGAACTGGTCAGGGGCTGGAAGCGAGATGAGGCTCTTATGGAGCTTATCGGAAATGATGAAAAACCGAGGACTGTGGAGGAGATCAACGACGGCCTTATCGAAAGAGGCTTTGAGGAACTTGATATCATTCACCACAAGGGCAGACCTAAAGCAGCGGCAAAGAAAATAAAATTTCCGTATAAGCTGAAAAGGAAAAAGGTAGAGATACCTGAAATCGACTATACCGACGAGGAACTGCACTTTGTTACCAGATTCGATATAATCTCAAATACTGTACGTACATTCATGGAGTTTTCAGATGAGGGCACACCTATCACCATATGGACAGATATAGTTGATTATGATTCATTATCAGGGATCGATTTTATGTACTGCGTTCACGATCCCAGACTTCCCTATTGTCAGAAATTCACAGAGCTTGAACTGACAGGCGAATTTATGGATTGCTTTGAAGAACTTCAGAAAACAGCGGAAGCAGAAATGAAAAAGCTCAATAAATACTATAACGATACTAAAAATTTCAAATTTCTGACATCTGCAAGAGTCATCGATAACGAACTTCACTTCTTTGCTGAGGCATATAACCAGAATCTGCTGTTAGTGGATGAATACTATCTTATGGATTACTGCAACAGTCAGATAACTATGACAGTATCCTCAAAGAGCAGGTTTTTAAGGCTGTTTCTCACAAAGGAAGAGTACGAAAGAAGATTCCCGAAAAATCCTGACGACATTATCGCTGTATACACTAAAAATCCTGCTGACTATGAAGATAAAAACACATCTGCAAGGATCCTTTCCCTCCGTTCCCGATATTATTCCGATCTTGATGACAGAATTTTAGAAATGATAGCTGCTTTTTATAACGATGAGCTGGCTGTCTGCGGATACCCCTATCCTAAGCCCGGAGAAGACAAATACAGCATTATATACGATTTTGATTCTTTTATCGAAGTTAAAAAGGCATTTGATTGTATTACAGAAAAGGTCACATCTGGTTCTGCATACTCTACGATAAAAAATATATCCGATCTGTCGGAACTTGGTAGCAATGATTTTTCCCATCTTTCGACTACGCCTATTGTGGACGGTGAAAATGTCAGCTGCGGATACTATGACGAGATCATTGGAGTAAGAAATGAAAACCCGGAGTTTACGCTTTCGGGAGGTGAAACAGTAAATCTTACCATACAGGACCTCATAGACGGCAAGAATCTCGGACTTGAAACTATCGATGAGATAGGATATTTCAAGCTTGAACACGGTATTCTTGACCTCAAAGAGATCATTGAAAACGACGAAAGCATTGTGATACATTAAACGGAACTTACTGAACAAAAGGCGGGTCATAATGACCCGCCTTAAACTTTATATTCAATTATTTTCAGCATTCTGAAGTTTTGCATTTTTCTCCTTTTCAGCGATCAGCATATAAACTACTGACATATATCCGAGAGTGAACCAGTCATTTCCTGAGATCACAGCGTTTGTAGCTGTAGGGCTTACAAGTCCACGAACGTATGTAACTACCATTGCGATTGCTGTAAGTACGAAGATGACCTTGTATGCGTTGAATAATACCTTTGTTGACTTTTTCATAATAAATACTTCCTTTCGGTAAATAAGATTTTCGTTTCTGTTCGGGGTTCTCCCCGTTTCCATGATCTTATTATATACCATCAGCAAGCATTTGTCCTTCGTTTAATGTTGCGGAATGTTACAGTTTTGAAATGTTGATTCATATTTCATATATTGATTTCTCGTCGTTTTTATTGTATACTGATAACATCAGAGCAAACTACACGGCAATCAAGGAGATCATGATGAAAAAGATACCGATAATCCTGCTGTGTTCTGCTGCCGCAGGTGTTTTACTCACGGGATGCGGAGCGCACAGCAATACACGCAAACTTCAAAAAATGGCAGAGCAGTATGTAAGCGAAAAATACGGATTCAAGGCTAAGGCAGGCAATGTAAAAAATGACAGTATCGGATGGCTTGAATCCAAATCAAACAAAAGCAAAGCAGGCATCGTTGAGATGACCTATAAGGGAAAGACATTCAGTGTTCATGCTTATACCGAAAGCAGTGTTGATGATTGTTCGGATAATTATATGGAAGACGAATGGTGCAGCCGAATAGTCTCAGGCTTTGCTGATAATATCAAATGCGATGACATGGTGACCAATATCACTTACGGCCTCGGATTCGCACAGCATATGGTCGGAAAAGATATTTTGACATATGATGATCTTATCAGGAATTACGCTCCTTTCAATGTATATGTGAACACATACGGTCTCGACTCTGACAGCATTTCTGCGATAAATATTTCAGATATTCCCGAAATCGGAGAGTTATATATCTATGACTGGAAAGTCCGTTCCGCAATTCATAAGGAAACACTTGTAACAGACAAACCGACCTATGAACGCAGTAAACTATGTTCATTTGCGTACTTCGACAAGAATAAACAGGTATTTGAAAAATATGCATCTGTAAAAAAGGAAATGATGAACATTAGCTATATCGACAACAGTTCGTTCTCCGTATCAGAATGTGCTGCTCCGCCTGAGTCGCCAAATACCGGCGTTTCCGAATGGTATGACCTCAGAAACGAAGGCACCGAAGATATGGATGTGTATATTTCTATCTCAGGTTCTGAACTTGACGGGACAAAAGAATACCATTACGAATATACGGAAAATGGCCAATTACAGAGTCCGCAATATCTTATGAATAATAAAGACGAATCAGGTGAGCGCCTTTATTTCATTCACCGTCTCATCCCGGGCGGCGAAACTGTATCGCTGAGAATTACAGAATAACAATCATACACAACACGAACGGAAGACCCCATTCATTACGAAACGAGAAGACTGACGAGCGTATAAAAAGCAACATAGTTTTACGATATAAACTATAACAGTTCTAATTGCTAAAGTGAGACCTATACAAATGATCCCCGAAGATGACAGTTAATCCATATCTCCGGGGATAATTATTTTATTCGCTCTTACATTACTCAGGAAAACGCCAATCCGCGCATGGAACGCACTTCGTGTAAAATGTAAGTAGATGCTAAGCCTCAGATATGCTTATAATAAAAATTACAGATACTTTATAAATTCGTGTTTATAAAGCATTCTTATCTTTTTTATTGCATTGATTGTATGATATTTCACTTCATCATTCAGATTATCAGTTCCGTTGATTATTCTTCGTGATATAAGTTCAGCGGTAAACAGCGCTGTTATTTTTTGTATTCTGCATTTATTTCTGTTCCGATGCTTGAAACTGCCAGTCACAAGATAATTTGCACCTGAACAAGTTGGACATATAGGGTAAATATAGCAGTTTTGATAGCATTCTTCATCAATAAAGCAATTATCGTCTGAAAAATCGTATCGACTTGCTCTATTCAGCTCATCTTCATTGAATGACATTGGTGTCATAAAAGTACATGGATAGGCTTTTCCGTCTACATCAAAGAAAACAGTTTCTCTGCCTATTCCGCATCGCTTCATACGTGGTCGGGATGAAGCTTCACAAAGGTCAAGTCTTTTGTCAAACAGTTGACAAAGACGCAGGTCTGGATTGCTACTGTAAAAGTCTGTTAACATCTTTAACTGAGGTGCGATAATATGTAAATATTCGTCTTTATTCCAGTCAAAATCACCTTCAGCAAGATTAACACCGCCTATATCAGGAAATCCTAAACTATGAAGATGTATTATATCTTTAGCAAGAGTAGCCAGTGAGTATTCTGATAGTGTCATTTTTACACCCATATCAGGCCATGTTTCTCTGAAAAAGTCTATGTCGATCTTTTCATACGAATTACAGCGATTCTTATTATGCGTTAAAGGCGTACCGTCAAGGCTGAGACGAAGAAAAATTTTATCTTTTCGTTCAGAAAGCCATTTTTTTCTTTCTTCATCCAGTAGTATTCCGTTTGTAGCTGCATAGAAATAGAATCTGAAGTCATTATAATGGTTTGTTGTATATTCATAAATTTTTCGGATAAGATCAAATTCAATAAGCGGTTCGCCGCCTATCAATGTGAATTCTATTGCATTCTTTCCATCAGAGATATTAGCAAAGCAAGTGTCGATCACATTTTTGGCTGTTTCAAATGTCATTTGTTGTTCAGAGTGTTGTTTCTGATAGCAATATACGCAATTAAGATTACAATTATGAGTTATACAAATGGATGGAGAATACATTGCAGACCACCTTTCATTTATCATAAATATATCTTCCTGACGAACCACTGCATCTTAAACATGAAAAATTCTGCTTCGGACAGATGTTGTATTCAGTATCAATATCTTTTAGTCCGGAAGAAATATTATCAAGTTTTTTTATTGTTTCATCGCTCAGTATATCATTGTTCGGATTATTTGCCATTAGTCTTTTTTCAGCACATAGAGTTCCGTATTCCATTGAAGAGGGGATATCTTCTCCCGAAAGCAGCTTGACGATAACACCGCCGAAGAACGAATCCCCTGCCTGTAAAGTGTTTACAGCATTTATTATCTTTCTTGTTTGACAGCGATATATTTTATGATCGGAAATACAAAAAGAACCTTTTTCGCCGAGTGTGACAAAGGTCAATTCAGCACATCTGTTTTTTACAGTATCAAGTATCAGTTCATCTTTTTCAAAAATACTATCATCTGTACAGTAAAACTCACAGAATTCTTTTTTATTGAACTTGATTGCATATATATTATTGATCCTGCTGCTTATTCTTTTGCATTTCAAAGGAGAAGTTGCCTCGCAGTATATTGGAATATCTATATTATCAACTATGAATTCCATGACATCAGGAGAAATGTTTTCATCAATTATCAGAATATCATTATTCAGTATTTTTTGTTTTCGGGTATTTATAAAGCTTTGATCTATCATGTCAACAATTTTCATATCATTTATACCGTAATGAAAATTCCTGCTGCATATGTCAGAATAATAAGATGCCCAGTTATCAAGATAAAGGCTGTTTATATATGAAATTCTATGTTCTTCAAGAACAGATTCAGCCAGTTTGCCTATCATATCTCGGGACAGAATTGTCATATAGTCTATTTGAAATCCTTCATATTCTGATATAACAGAAGCTATGTTATAGGCGACTCCGCCAAATCTTGTATGAATATTTCCGCATACAGAATTGTCCTCTTGCAATCTACCATCTACTTCAGATATAATTGAAAAATTCATTCCACCTATGATACATATTTTTTTCATTATATCATTTCTTCCTTTCCGACTGTGATGATCTCTTTTATGAGTTTACTGAACCATATAGTGTGTATTAAAGGAAATACAAACATGTAAGCTGCTGCATAAGGTAATTCTCTGACGTCATTATCGCTTAGCAGTAAAAGAATAAGAATAAACAGCAATGATGAGATGAATGGTGAAAATCTGAACAGAAGAGTCTCAATAATATCAACTACAACAATTGTGGAATGATAAGCAAGTCCATGTATTAATATACATGAATAGCAGCTGCTGTCTTTATTGAATCTCAGAGTTTGAGAATAACCCTTAGCCCAACGAATACGTTGTTTTATAAGTTTTTTCATACTGCCCGAAGGACATTCACTGCCGAGAACAGCTTTTGTTCGCCTGACTGTCATATTGTTTTCTTTTGCACATATCCCTATTGTAAGATCATCAAATAAAGTATCATATTTTTTGAGAGTATTGATAAAACTGTTTTTCTTTATTATGAAGATCTGTCCCGGTATACTTATGCCAACATTCAAATTCCATAATGTAGGCCGAATGATGTTATGCGAAAGAATCTTATCAATTTTAACCAGATGTTCAGTAAAAGAATCTGTTTTGCTTACAGCTATTTTTCCAAAAAATATATCAGCATTTTCAGGACAGTTTAAAATGAATTTTTTCATTTTTGCAAAATCAGTCCTGACATCATTGTCAATAAAAAGAATATGTTCATATTTACAGTTACTTAAAGAAGATAGGATACGTTTATATTTTGTCATTGCCGGTTCCACGATTTCACGGATATCATTATCCGTTATTCCGTTTCTGCCGATTATTTCATTATCCGTATAGACGAGCAGTTCGCAACGCTTCGCATATTTTTTTAGATATCTGAAAAAATCGATGATATTATGATTAAGTGTTTCTGTTCCGCTTATGAATGTAACGATACTGATGGATCGAGTCATATGAACTTTCACTTCCTTTTAACAAATTTGCAAGATCAATCTGTATTTTTGTATCACTGAGACAGTGATCACTTTCAAGCAGAATAAGATCTTTTTCAGAAGCAGATATCTGTCCTGCAAGTTCAATTCCGTGATGAATACCAATCTTTTCGTCATGCACTGATAACACAACACTGCATTTCGTGATTTTCAGCGGCTTATCCCTTAATTCAAGTTCCCATTGATCGCTGATAGAAAAATTCTTTTCTAAAGAAAGTTGAGAACGGGAAATAAAAGGGTTTATAAGTATCATTGAAGTTGGAATTATCCTGTTGCAAGCAGATGACGCTGCATACATCAATGATGCCCCGAGACTTATGCCACACCATACATCACATGGATTGTCATAAAGCCAGCGGTTCCACTCGGAATCCGGAAACAGCGGAAATGAACCTTTGTCATATTCAAACGGAAAACGAACAACAGAAAATTCTCCGGACATTTCTTCCAGAAAATCTTCAAGAACATTTTTAGTTCCACGTCCTTTCCAGAACAGCATTTTTTTCATAGCAATCCCTCATAAAATTCATTGGCAAGACTGTTTCTGAGTACCGATGCATCAAAAAAGGGTTTGTAATTATATTTGCTATAAAGCTCAGCTGCATATGAGTAAAGTCGGCTGATGTAATTCTTATCTATAACACCTGTACTGTTGCCTATAATAGATTTTACCTCGGCATGATATATATTTGCTCCGGGTATTATACCGTTTTCAGCCATAAACCTGAAGCCATCCATCATATCTTCAAGCGGAACGAGCCCTGCAACAAAGTTTGACCATACTTTGCCGGGGCCGTAATACTCGGTCAGCTTTTTCAGTGAATCAACAACATGATCAAAGCCGACATATTTTTCTTTGCCTGGGCAGAAATGCTTAAATGCTGAATGTGGCCAGACTTCCATATTAAAGCTTGGATTATCAACACCGTTATCGTATAATTCTTTCAGTCGTTCAGTATTTTTTGGAGGCATCATGGAAATGTTGCCTTTGATCCTTCCGTTCCACGGCAGATGATCTTTTATTGCCTTTATTGTTTCGATGTGCATATCAAATTCATGATCACTGTCGATATAAGACCCGCCTGTAACGATTATGTAATTAAGAAAATCGTTGTCCATTGCCATCTGACAAATCTCAGCAAGTTTATCGGGGGATTTCTTTACCTGTATCGGATTTCCTTTATCCACTGTTGCTTTTACGGAACAGAATTTGCAGCCGTTTCCCGAATCCTGAAACTCACAGCCCGAGTAAAGGCTGAAATTAAGACAATTAAGTCCGTACATTTGGGCATATCTTTTTGGATTTTCGCCATTCTTCATTGTTTTCTTCCAGAAGTTGGGACGAGGCAGAAATTTGAATTCTGATAAAATTCGGCCATTATTGCATATTAACAGTGTTCCTTCACTTTCGACCAGTCTGAGAGGTGAATCAGGTCTTATATGTAGTTTTGAAACAATACCGCCGGGAAGAAGAAGCTCGGTCGGTGTAAGTCTGTTTTTATCAATGCCCCAATTTCCATTATCGAAAGCGTAATGCTCTTCTTTGAATTCCTGCGTGTATTTGGCAAATAGTTCGGGGGCATCTTTTACGCCATATATAAGCAGATCAAATTTAGTCTTTGCACTGTTTTTTCTGTTTCCTTTATCATTTATAAATTCTTCAAGATTTTTCATTATCTTCCTCCGATAGCGTTTAATATCTTATTTACTGTAATATCAGGGTCAGTATTTTCAGTATCTATTTCTGTAAGGATACCATATCTGCTTTGCAAATTATCAAGTATAAAAGAATATCGTTTGTCTCTTTCTGATGTTATGTCATCATTTCCATCAGACAGAGCTCGCTGCTCTATACGTTCAATTCTTTTTTCAAATGAACATTTCAGCCTAAAGATATGATCAGGACGAGGCATAGTCTTTATTACAGAATCTGCCCTTGTTAAAGATTCATTAATGTCAAAGAGTTTATCTGCATAACCGGCAGCTATTGTACTGATCCAGTATCTTGCCAGAACTGATTTGATGTGTTTTTTTGACTGTTCACCGCAGGCACGGTTATAATCAAGGAAGGCTTCAAATCGTTTAATACTTCCGATATCGAAGCCCTTAGCCTGCTTTTCGAGTTCTGCTATATCCGGATGTTCAGTAATGAATTCAAAATTATGTTTTTTGTTCAATATGGACGCAACAGTTGTTTTTCCTGTTCCATTATCTCCCTCAATAACAATAAACATACAATATTCCTCCTGTTTAGCTGAGCAGTTTATATTTTCTCGTTCTGAACAATTCAATGATAAGGTTTTCAAAAAAAGAATAATCTTTCATACAATGGCTTTTCAAGTCGCACATATAAAAGATAAATGATTTCTGATGAACAAAGTCAAAAACTATCTTCAATTCGGCATTATATGTGTGTGCGGTACATATTATGTTTTTTTCTGCCTGAATTATCTGCATATAAGGTGCTTCAAGTTCAAGGCGTTCGACAAAACGTGAGAACAGCTTTCTGTACGCTCCGGTTTCGAGCAGACATACATTCAAAGTATCGACTATTGCAGAATAATTAAAAGTTTTAGTTTTGTTGCTTTCATTGTATTCTTTATCAACAGCAAGCCCTTTTTCTTCTAAATATTCCATTGCCTCATTTTCATAGCCTTTAGGGATAGTAACAATAAATCCCGATGGCATATGAATGGAAGCAAGTATGCCTTTATTACGAGCAAATTCGGTAATTGTATCATTATATTCTTTCAGCATATCACATAATTCTTTGTTGAGCGGAACTCCCATATCTGCGAACTGAATGAAACAGCCTTCACGATGATATTCAAAGTATTTATCGCCTGTTGAATTGATACGGTTTACGGATACATATATTGATTTAAGAAATTGCTCGGTCTGATCGGCAGTCAAAGCTATCAACGGACGGACAACTTTAACACCATCGGGAAGTTTCAGCCCCATTTCCGAACCAAAATAGGTACTGCATTCAAGTGTTTCGTCCGGATGCTCGCTTATGTAGGACTTCATTCGCATTATTGTAGTTCTGTCATTTGATGTATCGCCTATGCATAGCCAGCCATAATCATTTTCGTTCAGATATCCGATCAGGATTTGGTACATATTTTTTTTACACAGAGCACACGGTCTACCGTCAGTAAATCCGCTTATCGAATCATAGAATTCATTTGTAAAATCATATATCTTCAACGGAATATCAAGTTGCTGACAAATCCGTTTAGCCTCATTGGTCGGAATATCACTGCACCATTTGTGTATAAAGTGGATAGCTGTAACATCCAGTCCAAGTTTCTTTAAGAAGCATAATGCTGCTATACTGTCTTTTCCACCTGAAAGCATCATAATAACTCTGGGATTGGGTGAGTTTTTTATTATTTCCGACCATTCTTCTGAATTTTGGGTGTTATTATATTTCATCTATTCCCATCTTCCTTCAATCAATTTGATTGGTATTCTGTACAGATTATATAGAATAAGTATATCATAATCTGTTGATATATGTCAAGAGAATACACTTATATTCACTGTGCTATGTATAATTTATGTTAGAATTGCACAATGAGTTTAAAGCATTTTAAAGACTATCTTTTAATATTTATTGTTATTTCAATGTTGGTGATAAAATAATGTTGCTTGTTGTCACAATTACCAATGCATACAATTGCAAATTGTAAGAAATTTAAAAAACATTATGTTTTGTTGCAGTTAACACAATATTTATTTAATATATTAAAAATATATGGTAAAATATAGTTGAGATATATAAACGATTTTTTCGAATAGATATATCATTCTAAAAATATTATATCAGAATCTTTTTTATATTGGATTCAATAATACAGAAAGATGTATCTTTATAATCGTTAGAAGGAGGGAATAAATGATTTATGATTCTATAGCACTTTGTGGCGAAGGCGGTAAAGGTGCATACCAGGTTGGAGTAATGAAAGCATTGAAAGAAACAGGAATACTGAAAAATATTAAATATATATCAGGTACATCTGTAGGTGCATTAAATGCTATTCTTTATGCAATAAAGGATATACAGCTTGCGGAGAATGTTTGGCTGAAATATGTAAATCCTGAAGTGATGATAAAAAATGTTGATCTTCAAAGATATGAGTTGTCAAGGGATGGATTAAAGAGTATGTTGAGGTATATAGGCGTTGAAAGAATCAAATCCGGTCCTATGGTTTTTGTATACGTACATAACGTAAGAAATAATCAGCTGGAAGCCTTTTTGCTTAATGATAAAAGTGAAAATGATATTATATCTTTATTGCTTGCATCGTCATCAATTCCTGTAGTTTATTCTCCGATAGAGTTTCATGGAGAAAAATATAAGGATGGTGGATGTACCGCTATTGGCAATTATCCTATAAAGGTGCTGGCTGATAACGGTAGGAAAAATATCCTTCTTGTACCGCTTAACAGCAACTTCAAGAGATCATCGACAGAGACACATATAAAAGTATCAAAAAAATGAACCGTGAGGAACTTACAAGATTTATCCTCAAGTATGGCGATGAGCTGCTGGAGCAGCAAGGCAACAAATAGGTAAGAGTGGCAACAAAGTAATCAATTATAATACTGAAAACACTGTACCATCAGATTCAACATCTCAACGCTCCATAACAACAAATCAAGATGATACTGAAGAACAATTTCTGAATAAAATCAACGTCATAATCGGTTACTTTCATAATAATTCATACATCAGGGAAATTAAGCTTGTTCCTACAGAAAAAGGTGATATGAATGTATGCTTTGAAAGTAATAACGGTGATACGTACACAATACAGCATGATGTATTTAGTATCCAGCCTATAGAAGATATTATAAAGGAAATAGAAAACGTTTTCTGTACAAATGATAAAACATTTGCTGTCTAACAAGTGATAAAAGCCCATGCAAGAAACGCATGGGCTTTTTCATAAATCATTCATCACTTGACAGCAAGCAATTTAATATTACAGTATAAAGGGACTGTTCGCAGCCCCTTTTTATTTTATACGTATGGTAATGCGATAATGCGATTAAACCAAAGTAAATGCCATGGCGATTGCTGTGATTTTCTTGATTGTTTTTTCATTATTTCAGGCTTGCATAATTCAGCTTAGTTTGTTATAATAGATATAGCATGGATGGCATAGAGCATTTGGCTGTGTGAGCATCATCCTGGTTGTTACTTTGAATTGCTGTGCCGATAAGGGGTAACTTGCAGAGAGATGGCATACAGATAAGTGTTTATATGAGTCGATGAACAGAGATTGTGTATATTCCTCCAATAATACTCTGATCAGGTTGCCTGCCGATCATTGTATTACTACAGGAAAGTGAAACAGCTCTTACTAAGAGTATAACTGTATCCTTTTACACATTTCTTTATATAATAGACTATGCCCTCCGTGAAACCTGACCGATGCATAATCGGTAAAACATGGAGGTATTTTTATGTTCAAAAACGAATTCAGCGAACCGTTCACAAAGAAATCAAGCCGCAAGCCATGGCCCACTGACTGTCTCTGGCCTGAGCCTTTATGGGACGGTGAAGGCGATGCATGGACAGCAGATGAGGTCGATCTTGACTGGTTATCTAAATCCTGCCCCGAAGGAGAGGAACTCGCAAGAGTCAAGCAGTATATGGATGAACTTGTCGAAAAAGGCCGTCTGAATCCTGACTACACACTGAACGATAAGTATTCAGGCAGCGATGACTATGACACCGGGTACGATGACGAAACGAATGACTACGAATTTGAAGGCGACTATGATCTTATCAAATTATTAAATGATGGATTTGAAGGTAAAGAATACTCCTTCCGCCCAAAGATCGGAATCCTATACTGGTGTGACGGCTTTGATATTGAATTATGGGAAGAGGAGCTTACAGAGTGTATGAACACTATGAAATTTGCTGCTTCTCCCGATAAGGATCCTGCTATTAAAATCGCTCAGATCATCGGATATCACTTCAACAACGACAATCTTCTACGTCAGGCATTTACACGCAGAGCCTTCAGTATCGAGTACGGTCTTGAAGAAAGTAATGAGATACTTGAATTCTTCGGCGATCAGGTTCTTTCCATGATTATTACACGGGAGATGTATTCAAGTTTCATCGTATACAGTAATCACTCCGTAGAAGCTCCTTTTACTTCAAAGTTCAATGAAGGTGAACTTACGAAAATAAGGTCAAAGTTCATTAATAAGGAACATCTTTCAGCAAGAGCAGCAGAACTCGGTCTTGATAAATACATACTGTACGGAACTGGTGAAGAGCCAGGCGATTCTGCTCGTGAAGATATGATGGAGGCGCTTATCGGCGCTGTTGCAGCTGATTCAAACTGGAACTGGAAAGTCATCGAAGATGTTGTTGACAAGCTGGTAGCTCTTTATTTTGGAAACACTGAACGGCTGCTCGAAGAATCGGCATATGACAGACTGAACAAATGGCATCAGAAGCACTTCGGATGTATGCCGGAATATGAAGTAAGAAGAGTATGCACAGATGAAGACTCTCCCTCTTCACGCTACATCTGCACACTCCGTTACTCTGTCCCTTCAAATGATAAAGGCATCAGGAATGCACAAAGGATAGACGGCAGACCGGGTTTCAGCCGCTCAATGGCAAGAGCGTATTGTGCAAACATGGCTCTCATCTTTATAAAAAAACATGGGCTGTGGGCAAATCTTGCAGATGCCGGGGTAACACCTGATCAAGAAGGCAGTATAAATCAACTGCAGGAGCTCTACCAGAAGAAGTATATCGGAGAACCTAAATATGAGTTCTCCGAAGCAGGCGAGCGCTGGTTATGTAATTGCCTCTGTGACGGTTTCCGTAGCTACGGATACGGTGACAGTAAGGTTAAGGCTAAGAAAAAGGCTGCATACATCGTACTATGCGATCTTATGATCGCCGCAGGTATAGATGCAGAAAAATGGCGTGAAGTAAAGAATAAGCTCTATATTTCTTTTCAGAAAGAAAAATAACAAAAAGGGACTGTTCTCAGTCTCTTTTTTTATACGTATGGTAATGCGATAATGTGATTAAACAATGAGTTTCACCAGAATTAGGCGGAATACACATATAAATATTCCACTTTGTATACAAATCGCTGATTTTTTGATATGTTAATGACTATGTAACATTTGTTATATATAATATTAATAACATAAGTTGATAGTTTCTATATTGCATACACAATAATTAAGAATGAATTATTTTTGATGAAGTCATGATATAAGAAAGTCAGTACGAAAACGATTCATAATTACAATGATTGTGTTTGCTGCAGGAATTTAATTTTTGTTGCACCATATACAATAAAGAATTAGATTTGGAGGATACATTATGCCTATATATTCTATGTGTTTAAAAAGTGATAAAGAGTGCGGAAGTTGCAGATATTTTCTGTGCCCGGATAGTGAAAGAGTAGATAGTACACTTGTTATATATAGTAATCTTGCAGCTACAGGAAGCTGTATAAATCACAGTGGTAAATACTATGGTAGAAATGATATAGGAATACATGAAGAAACCGGTATGAAATGCTATAGTAAAGGAGAAGATTCAACATCACAAAAAATAGGTAAACTTATATTAAAGACTGCTATCAAAACCATTATCTTCAAATTATAAAATTTATAGCTTTATCAAAAAGGAGGATGTTTATGTCTTTAGGTGATTTTAAAAGAAATAAGAATCCGAATATAGTCGGCCCGACTCTCGGCGGTAACTATTGCTGGGATACGATCAAGGAGGAAAACGGTTATAAACTGCAACAGATGAAGGTAGGAAATCATTGCCGTATTTTAGATAAGGACAATTACAGAGTGGCCAACGGCACCAGAAAAAGTATGTTTGAGGAATTCGAGAGAATTGCCAATGGCTTGAGAAAGCCTTCAAGGATCAATGTTCCGACACGTACATTAGGCGGAAAGATCTTTTGGGAGAACATTCAGCAAAGAAACGGTTATACTCTCCAGCAATACATGGGAACTAATTATTGCAGAATATTAAATTCTTCCGATGTACGTATCGCCCGTGGACATAAAAGTGAAATGGAACAGGTATTTTATAATATTGTTACCGGACAATTAAGTGAAGACTACCTGACAAGCCTTAGTATTGACATTTCATATAATGCTTCTGACAGGGAGTATCTCTGGGATACCGTTTGCATAAAGGGAATTTACGAGATACAGCGTCACAGGATATTGCAGATCTGCCGTATACTTGATATGCGCAATGTCTGCATTTCAACAGGTACTGAACGGGATATGTTTGCAAAACTTGATATGCTGCAAAAAGATGAGAGATATATTAAACTTCCGAAATACGGTGATGTTATCGGTGTCTGCAGAGGTCATGTGTATGATCATTACGGCATCTACGAAAATGATAATTCGGTGATTGAGTTTGCTGCCGAAGACGGAGATTTTGGCAGACCTGTCATTCATCAAACCACGTTCAGCGATTTTATTAATTCATCCAGAAAATGTTTTGTTCTTGTGTTTCCTGATGTATATGGATTGCCCGGAAAAATGTTTTTCTCTCCCGATGTAGCGGTCAGCATCAGATCGAGCGGCGGTTTGATTGATAATTTTTTTGCATTTATTAATAGTATCAATGCGGATGCGGAACAAACTTTAGCTGATTGCCTTGAGGCACTTGACGCAAGTTCATATTATCACATTTATTCACCGCAAGAAACTGTTGCAAGAGCAAAAAGCTGTATTGGAAAAACAAATTTTGGAAACGGCACAGGCGAATATGCGCTACGCAGGAATAACTGTGAACATTTTGCGTTATGGTGCAAAACCGGTTTAAGACAATCGATGCAGGCGGACGGTCCTTTCATGAGAGGATACAGAGAATTCAGTTTCATAAAAAATCAGTATTAGATGCTGTTTAGCGTAAGCGATAATCAATATTGACAGATTAAAGGCGTTAGATGAACTGGAAATAAAACAGAGCCACACACTTCCTTGAAAAGGTTGCTTTGGCTCTGTTTTTATGATATAATATATCCTGATAGGGCACACTCTAACAGGATATATAAAAAGTGTCCTTTTAAAGTTGTTTTTACAATAAATAAACGTCCTTTAATTATTCACCACTCTAGCAGGACGGATTTGCTAGAAAGGAGCAAAGATCATGGAGAAAACATATATTGGCTATGCCCGTGTCTCAACGGAGGAACAAAATACCGCTCGTCAGCTTCATTCATTTGAAGGCTATACTGAAAAAATAAAGAAAGTGTTCATCAACAAAATGAGCGGTAAGGATACAAACCGTCCTGAGTTACAAGCTATGCTCAATTACGTCCATGAGGGCGATGTAGTTGTCGTATCTGAGTTTTCACGTCTCGCAAGAAGTACAAGGGATATGTTACAGATCGTTCAGGAGCTGACCGATAAAGGAGTTGGACTTATAAGCCTGAAAGAAAGCGTGGATACCTCTACCCCCGCCGGAAAGTTCATGCTAACAATCTTCGCAGCTCTGGCAGAGCTTGAACGTGAAACTATTCTTCAAACGATATAAATAAAAATATTAGTGATATAATAAACGCTGAATAAACCGGTATGTATCGCTTCAATGATGCTCCCTGGGCACTCAGGGAGCGTTTGTTGTTGTACACTATAATGCCTTGAACAGCCCAGAAGGCATTTCGTTCGTCTCATTGTAAATTCCGCTCGCATAAGAGGCCGTGCAGATGCGGTTATGCTAGCGGAATTTACAAATTGCATAATATAAATGCTATACTTATCGTAGTTTGATAAATCTTTTTTGAGAGGTAAATAATAATGACTGTAAAAACGTTAAAAGACGAAAAATTCATATATGAATTAATAAAGAAACATTCGCAGAAATATGCAAAAATTATAAAATGCATATCTAATGATTCAAAAATTAGTATTCCTGATAGAATAGATGGATATAAAATTGTTCATATATCAGACTCAGCTTTTAAAGGGTGCGAAAATCTTCAAGAAATAGAATTTGACAATATTAATTATATTGGAAAAAGTGCCTTTGAAGAATGTATTTCATTAAAATCAATTAAACTCCCTGCTAAGATAAGAGTTGTATCTGAGCGATGCTTTTTCAATTGTACAAACTTGAAAACTATCGAATCTGTTTCAAATATAAAAGTAATTAATAAATCTGCGTTTGAGGGATGTTCAAAATTAAAATCCATTAATTCCATTAAAATGAACAATATAAAATCTATCGAAGAAAACGCTTTCAAAGATTGTTATAAGCTATCTGTTGATATGAAATTGGATTCATTAAGTAACATAGGGGACATGGCTTTTGAGAATTGCAAACAGTCTATAATCGTCGGTGATAGCCTTAAATATGACAATGGAAATAGATACGAATCAATCAACAGTTTAACAAAGACAAAATGGGGGTTATCAGGTAAATATCTGCTTCCTTTTTTTATTTTTGCTATTCTTTGTATTTTAGTTAATATATTAATCTGTGTATTAGGGTATACCAATCAAGGTGTCATATCTAAGATTAACTGTATTTTTGGCTCATTGTTAATAGGAGTTTTGACTTTTCCATGCGCAAAGTTGTATCTGCAAGAAAAATCAAAACTATGGGCTGCTTTATGTTGCTTTTGTGTCGCTGTATCGTCATTATCTCTGATTTGCTTTATTGCAGTTGATCAAAAGAAAAGTGATAGATTCAATAATGTGCATCTATCTGAAATAGATTCTGATTCAAAATGTAGTCTATCGTTTGAGCCACAAAACCCACAATACAATATTTATAATATTACTCGAACTAAAACCACATACGGCCATGAAGGTACTGATAACAAAGAAGATATTTATTCTATCGGAGTTGAAAATGATGATGACGTATTAATAGATATAACGTACTATGATAATTATAAAAATATTTCTGATATAAAGCTTGAATTCTCTACAAATAATAACACGCTTGATTTAACAGTGAAGAACGGAGTTAAACAGTATTATTTAAAACATAAAGATAGATTAATAGAGCCTTTAAAATATACAGATAATGACGGCAATAGAACATATTCTTTTGATGTAAAAAAATACAACGTATTCAGCATTGAACAAAGAATCGATGATCAAAATGATCCTGAAGAATTGTTCTGCTTTGCATTGAATACAGCAACTCAAGAAATAAGCTTTTTTGCTGGTATAATTACGCTTATACTATTATTCGTTTCGGCAGCATCGCTGTTTATTGCACTATTATTTCTTTTATCTGACTTATCTGCTGTTCAGTCATTTTTGGAATCTTACAAAACAATTATCATAATAGGCTTAATTATCGCTTATGCAGTTCTCTCTCTTTCAAATGGTCAATCGGAATCGGATACATTGTTAACTTCAATACAAGCATTTTTGGGAGTATAGTTCTATATAATCATATTCATCTGTATATTCCGACTCACTCATCAGGATTCTTCCACATTTTTCAATACTTCATTTAAATCGATTTATTATTTTACGGACTTTTGCGGGAGAACCCTTAAGCACCGTGTAGGTGGCTCTGGAGCTACGGAATATACACTGCCAACTAAAACCAGGCCATCCACCGAACTGAAAAAGAATCTTTTTGTCGATTCTACGTTGCTACTTGTAGCAACATAAGTGCCCCCAATTCATAGTCACATAAAAAAGTACCAGCGTACATGAATGTAAGCTGATACCTTTTTGATACTATATTAGTTTAGTTGGTATTTGCAATTCCTTCTTATTATAATATAGAATTTATACTCCTAATTCGTAAGCGTCAAATAAAGGACGTATTCCTCAAAGAAGAAATCTGCTGTATAATTGAATATTTCATGCTCAGGAAAGCACTGAATCGCACTAAGGAAAGCACCATTTCGCTTCACGGAAAGCACCAGCGCGCAACAAGGAAAGCACTAGCCATTTAGATCATAAATTGTACTTAGATTCGGAACCACAGATGTGAGGGGAACATATCTGAATAAATGTTTTCACTGCTTCCGCTGGAATGGAGCGAAGCGGAATGAAGGCGGAAGCAGTGAAAACGGCGGCGCGTCTTGCTGGGTATTTCCGCAGTGAGCTCATCTGAAACTATCCGGCAGGCTCATGCCAGATGCGAACGCTGCTTACATTTCGGGATAATCGATGTTGTTCTCCTTCAAGATGGATCTGAGCTCATCAATGTACGCATACAGCCTCTGGATCTCGATCCAGTTGCCGTGACAGAGGCGATCAGCCTCTTCCAGTTCATGGCGGGTCAGCTCATAATCCTCCCATTTCAGGCATTTGTGATCCTTGCTGAAGGCGCAGTAATCTTCCATCATGCCTCTGCCTCCTTCGCATGCAATTCCCGCATATTGATGTCACCAGAGTACACCCACGCAGCAGTATGTACGATCCTGTCCATGATCGCATCAGCGTGGATACCGCCGCCCAGTCGGCTGTGCCAGTCCTCGCGCTTGTACTGTGTACAGAAGATCGTTGAGGTACAGTCATAGCGGCGCTCGATCAGCTCAAAGATGAAGTGCTGTTCGCTCTCCGTCATGTCATTGAGCAGCCATTCGTCAAGGATCAGCAGACGGTAGCCGCTAAACTTTTTCAGGAGCTTGGCTCTGCCGTGAACATCAAGCAATGCCTCACTGAGTAGCTGCATCAGATCGGGAACACGGATGTATCTTGTGCGGAACCATTGCATACAAGCCTGTCTGCCGATGGCACACGCCAGGTAACTCTTGCCGGAACCGGTGAACCCATTGAACACGACGGGCTGGTTCTTTTCGATGAAACCGCAGTTCCCGAGTGTCAGAATCAGATCCCTGTCAAGCCCTCGCTTTTCATAGTACACATTCACAAGCGCCGCATCTGCAATACGGAACTTGGCTGCACTGATCAGGCGGTGAACCTTGGCATTGTACTTGGCTGAATAGGTGTAATCGACAGCAAGATTCATGCGGTCGTCAAATGAAAGCGCCATATATTCCGGCTGCTTCTCCTGAAGATCAAGAGCTTCGACCAACTCGCCGAAGTTCATCTTACGCAGCTTGCGTCTCGTCTCTTCACTCAGCATGATCGTCACCTCCGTAATAGGCAGCACCGCGCACAAATCCGGCGGGTGACGATTCATTCTCCTGCTTCTTGCTGTCCTTGTATTCCACATCCTAACCGGCAGCGAGAATCGCTTTGAGATGGGAATAGCGCGGCACACTGACGTGTTCAAGCGCCAATTTACAAGCCGTTTCCAAACGTTCTGACGAATACTTCTTACTCAGTTTCAGCACGGACATTGCAGGATTGATACCCTGTTCTGACGTGCGGTAGCTCTTGAAAATACGGTCAATGACAGCCAGTGTCTGCTTGCCGATGGATGCCGCCCACTGCCGAAGCGAAAGCTCGTTTCATTCCGTCTTCTGGAATCTCTCGGGGATGTCTTCCGGGTAGGTTTCGTACTTGTTGCGGACATAGCTTGGAAAACGCTTGTGGGAGGAGATACGTTCATGTCCGCAGTAGATCTCGATCATGCTGTCAGTGATCTTCAAGTCAACCGTCTTGCCGACAAAACGATACGGCACGGAATACTTGCAGGTCTGGTAGGTCACATGAAAATCTGAGCCGATGACACGTCCGTATTCCCACACAGCATACTCATACGGAAAGGCCGGCAGCGAACGCAGTGTCATGCGCTCATTCGCTTCAAACACCTCACGGCGGCTGCCCTCACGCTTCTGGAAAGGCTTGTTGTTGAAATCTTCCAGCGCTGCCGCAACATCCGTTTTCAGCTCATGGATAGAGGTATACTCGTTGTTGCGCAGACGGGCGATGATAGCAGTAGCGATCTTTCCGACAGTACCCTCGACAGACGCCTTCTGCTTCGGCTTTTTCACGCCTGCAGGCATGATTGCCGTGCAGTAGTGGTTTGAGAAATCCTCGTAGCACTGGTTCAGAACGATGTCGCCCTCGCGGGGATGTGTGATCACTCCGGTCTTGAGATTGTCGCAGACAATACGGAGCGTAACGCCGCCGAAATACTCAAACATATGGACATTGCAGTTGATCCATGTCTGCTCGTTCATGTTCAGGCAGGGCTCAACGTATGCAAGCTGGCTGTACGGCAGTGCTGCGACAAAGAGATAGACTGGATGCACCTTACCCTCTTCGGAATCGTTCAGCCTCATCGTTTTACCGCTCCAGTCCACTTCACATACAACACCCGGCTTGTGCGTAATGTGATTCGTGAGGTTGTTCTGCTCAACGTACTTGGCGTAATCATCACAGAATTTCGTGTAGCCGACAGGAACGCCGTCCTTTGCACTGTCCTTGTACTCGTGCCAAAGCAGCTTGAGCGTGACTCCCGTCTTTTTCAGTTCGTTGTGGACGTACTCATAGTTGACAGGGGCGTATACTGTCTCCTTGCGAAACTTGTCCGGGAAGAAGAGCAGATAGACCTCATCGTCACTTTTGTCCGCAACATCAGCGTAGCTGACACCGAGAGCATCTGCCCTCTTCCATACTGCTGCCACAGACTTGGTTGAAATATGCCGCGAAGCTGCGATAGCTCTCTGCGACATATTTGCCTGCCGAAGCTCAAGAATGAGCTTCACATCAATCTTGTCCGCCATATTTATGGCCTCCTTCATGTATATTCGAGGCATAGCCTCTACCTATATTATACACGAAGTGCGTTCCTTGTGCGGATTGGCGTTTTCCTTGCTGCGGATCGATGTTTTCCTTCCGGCGGATTGATGTTTTCTGGAGTGCGGAATAATCAATTAAGTTGCATATGGTATAATAGGAACTGCATTATTCAATCACAGAAACATGGAGGAACTGTAGAATTGATAAAATAGATGGAGGCGTAGAATATGATTGTTCCAAATAACGAGCTTTCAGCACACAGTCCCGACAGATATGTAGCTATCGCAGTAGAAGGCCTTATAGAAAAGGTTTGAAAAGAAGGTATTCACGCTGATGGCGAGCCTACGAAAGAGTATCTCTGTATTTTGTCGCTATACGCCTTACAGCGTGCAAAAACGATGTTCGGAGATGCTGACTTCGGCTCTTCGATGATAAAAACAGCCTGTGAGTATTTTGATCCGTTCAACATGAGTGATGAACTAATCTCTTATCTCACAAAAATGATAAAAAGGATTGATAATCATATATGAACACCCAGCACAGTATAAATTTAACCTTCTTACATCTGAAGGGCTTCGATACGAATACTCTCACAGGTCTGCAAACTGCTCTAACCTGGCTCAAAACCGCAGATGCAGACTGCTTAATGCATGGAGAGGAGACCGGAGATCCGTTTGATATTATGGTCGGTGAAATGCGTAGACCTATGTTGATAAATTCAGTCGAGGAAGCGATAAGAGGATTTGAGGAGAGCTGATTTTCTCTCTGTATGGATAAGAATATACTTTATTCATTTTAATCGTTAAAGTGTGCATACATAAAATATAAGGCTCTGCTGTTTTAATTTTTTGGAATAAAAACAAGCAAAGCCTTATTATGTTATCCGCAGCCTTTTAAAGATGCAGACAATATACAGATTATCAATCTCCACACCAGACACATTCTTCTTATACGCTTTCTCGATCGTATCGCGCTTAATTTTCTCATTTTCAATCAGAATACCGTCATCGGAAATGCTATATTTGAAAATAAGATTACTATCATCAAACCGATATCCAGCAAAGGCGACCATTGCTTTCCATAATAAATTCAGCTCATTCGGATATCCACGATGATTTAATAACTCATCAACTGCTTTAATTCTCCCTCTGTACCGTCTTGTCTGCTCGGCATATAGTGTGGGATTCGATAAATTGTAAGCGCCTTTCTTATACGGGAGATAACTGTATACAGATGCCTGGCCGAGGTTTGTAGCTTTCATAATATCCTGTATAGGTACGTTTGCAGCACTCAGCTCCTGAACCTTTCTGCTCAGTTCCGTACTGTACATGCCGGCAGTTATAAGCAGCCTTCTCGCTTTCACAGTTGTAATCCCCATTTCCAAAGCCACAAAATTAAGATTAGGTGCAGATTCATCTCGCTTTTCTCTATCATCATAAGGCACCTCAAATAAATCGGCTGTGGCAATAACCAACTCCTCAATTTCTAACTTTTGCCTTGTTACAGAGAATCCAGTATATTCACTGAACTCTCTGCTCGACTTAACTTTATAATCTTATAAACTCAATAATATATTTAGCATATCATCATATAGGTGCTTGGAAATTGACGCTTTTGTAAGATGTTCACCTCTTAATCCATCAGAATAATCGCATTTATATACAGGTTTATGAGCATTTTGCGAATAAGGAACTAAGCTATGTAAGTTAGGGATCATTCCTAGATTATAATCATCTCTTTCTGAAACTTGACCTAAAGGCTTTAACTTCACTACAATATTGTTCAAAACAGAAGAATCTAATTGATTGCCAAAAATCTGCCATGCTTTTGTCATTCCTGATTCTGTATTTCGTAAATTATGTTGTTGAACTACATATCCTAAAAACTTTGGTTTTCCTTCAGGTAGATTGAATTTTTCTTCTGAAGACCATGTCTCTATAATTAATTTCCATTCTTTACTCCATTTGACAAATTTGTCGCCTAAATTCCGTGTTCCTTTTATCGAAAATAAATCTGGAGCAAGCGGTGTTATAAAATAATCGCATCCACCAAGTATCGATCGATTTAATGCACCTAAATTTGGTCCTAAATCAATAAAAACATAATCTGCTTCAATTGTTTTAGCCGCATAAAGAATGTAACGATAAATTGCTATTTGAGTTCTAAGAGATATTTCCTCCGAATTGACACTTGACCAAGTGTCTCCTAATCTATCTTCAAATCTACTAAGATCCACATCTCCTGGTACTAAGAAAAGATGATCCCTTATTTTTAACGGCTCTTTTTCTGAAATATCGCCCATACCTATTGAAACATTTTCAAGCACTTTATAAACGCTATTTTTATCAACATTCCATGACTTTTCAATTGCGTCATCATCAACCGAATAAGCTGAAAGATTACATTGACTATCGCAGTCAACCATCAACACATTTTTTTCATTATCAGCTAACAAATTTGCTATATGATATAGGTATGTGGTTTTTCCCACACCGCCTTTGTTATTGAATATTGCAATAATTTTCATAGCTAATCTCCTGTTCTTTTTTTCTTTTCACTCTCATTCAGATGCTAATATACTAATCCTTACCACATTAGCACCCAGATCAAAGTGAATTATTTCTAAGCCTTTTTGCAGAGAATCCAGTGTATTCACTGAACTCCCTGCATGACTTAACTTTATAACCTTATATTTTTACAACAGTGTGGTTTATTCCACAGTTACGCTCTTCGCAAGATTTCTCGGCTTGTCCACATCAAAGCCCTTGCCGATGCTCACATAATAGCTCAGTAACTGCAAAGGAACAACGCTAAGACTTCCGGCAAACAGATTTTCAATTGCAGGGACATAGCAGACAAACTCAGCTGTATCTTCAAGGAAGTATTTGCCCGCTGTGGTAACCGCCATTACTTTCGCACCACGACTTTTGACTTCTACCATGTTGCTGATTGTTTTCTCAACAAGTTTATCCTGTGTTACAACGGAAATAACCACGGTCCCATCCTCAATCAGGCTGATCGGTCCGTGCTTTAGTTCACCTGCCGCATATGCCTCGGAATGAATATAGCTGATTTCCTTCAGTTTCAAACTACCTTCCATACCGATTGCATAGTCAATGCCACGTCCGATGAAGAAGGAATCTGTGATATTAACGAGTTTGGTGCTGTACCACTGAAGGCGCTCTTTGTCAACGAGTATTTTCTCAATCTTATCTGGGATAGTTTTAATAGCTTCCAAAAGTTCTGTATACTTCTCATCGGTAATCTCAGATCTACTTTTAGCAAACTGAAGAGCAAGGAGATATCCAGCAACAAGCTGGCAACTATAGGCTTTGGTGGTTGCAACAGAAATCTCCGGACCAGCAAGAGTATAGAATACATTGTCAGCTTCTCTTGCAATGGAAGAACCGACAACATTCACAATGCCGAGTGTCTTGATCCCCCTGTCCTTCGACATTCTAAGAGCTGCGAGTGTATCTGCTGTCTCACCAGACTGTGAGATTACGATTACAAGACTATTCTGTCTTAACTTCATCTCACGATAACGGAACTCAGATGCAAGCTCCACACGCACTGATAGAGAAGTAAGTGATTCAATTACGTACTGAATTGCCACGCCCACATGATACGCAGAACCACAAGCTATAATATAGACGGTATCAATTTCTTTAATTTCTTCATCAGTTAGATTGAAGCTATCAAAGTGAACGATATTATCCTTTAAAACGGAATTGATTGTGTCTCTCACAACCTTCGGCTGCTCATGGATCTCCTTCAGCATGAAATGCTTATAGCCGCCCTTTTCGGCAGACTCTGCATCCCACTTGATCTCAGTAAGCGGAAGCTGTATTTCTTCACTATCGATATTGAAGAAGGTAACCTCCCCCTTCTGTAGTCTTGCGATCTGCATATTGCCGATGTAGTAGACAGAGCGAGTATACTTCAGAATAGCAGGAACATCGGATGCCACATAAGACTCACCGTTGGAAATGCCGATGATCATCGGGCTGTCTTTGCGGGCGCAATAGATCTCACCGGGATAATCCTTGAACATGATACAGAGAGCATAGGAACCTCTGATACGAACCATAGCACGAGAAATTGCGTCGGTAGGTCCGAGGTTATACTTCTTATAGTAGTAATCTATAAGTTTGATTGCAACCTCTGTATCAGTCTGGGATGTAAATGAATAGCCCTTCTTTATTAGCTTTTCACGCTGCTCCTGATAGTTCTCGATGATACCGTTATGTACGCCGACCACATTTCCGTCATCGGATGAATGCGGATGAGCGTTGGTAGTAGCCAAAGAATGATTTTGAGCTACTTCATATAGTTTTGACAAATCTATCTTTGACAACTCTTCCTGTGTTGGCACTTTATTATGCACTACACATCTAATTAGTAATAAAAGATTATATGCATATTGTTGATATCACATTTATAGCCCGACATATCTGTTGAACCGTCATCTACAAGTATTATTTCAAGATTACTATATACTTGATTTAGTATACTCTTCACACAAGTATCAATATACTTTTCAACATTAAAAACAGGAACAACAATTGTTATTAGTGGCACATACATTTTTTATCACTCTTTATTGTTCATATCCATTTGGATTCCGCCGCTGCCAATTCCAACTGTCACGACACATTTCCTCTATTCCATTATCAGCCTTCCAACCAAGTTCACGTTGAGCTTTTTGAGGATCCGAATAACAAGTTGCGATATCCCCAGGTCGACGTGGATCAATCACATAAGGAATTTTCATACCATTTACAGATTCAAACGCTTTCACGATTTCAAGGACAGAATATCCTTTACCTGTACCAAGATTGTATATTGCAACACCACAGTTTCGATTTATCGCTTCCAATGCCTTAACATGACCACGCGCTAAATCAACAACATGAATGTAATCTCTCACGCCTGTTCCATCAGGAGTGTCATAATTATTTCCAAAAATATGTAAGTATTCTCTCTTTCCAACTGCAACCTGTGTGATATAAGGCATTAAGTTATTTGGAACACCATTCGGATTCTCACCAATCAAACCCGATTGATGCGCTCCGATAGGATTAAAATATCGAAGAATAACAATATTAAAAGTAGGGTCTGCCGTGTGCAAGTCCATCAGCATTTGCTCGATCATCCACTTAGTCCAACCATAAGGGTTTGTACATTTTCCTTTCGGACATTCCTCAGTAATTGGAATGGTAGCTGGTTCACCATAAACAGTAGCAGATGAACTAAAAATGATATTCTTAATATTATGCTTACGTAAAACTGATATGAGATTCAAAGTTCCAATTATATTGTTATCATAGTATTCATATGGATAGGCAGTTGATTCACCCACAGCTTTCAGCCCCGCAAAATGGATACAAGCGTCTATTGAATACATATCCAAAATATCAGATAATGCTTTCTTATCTCGAATATCGGCTTGAAAAAATGGAATTTGGGTACTTGTTATTCTTTCCACACGCTCCAATGATATTTTTGAAGAATTGCAGAGGTTATCTACAACAACGACGTTGTGACCAGCTACAATTAATTCAATAATAGTATGGGAGCCTATATATCCAGCCCCGCCTGTAACTAATATCGTCATACTTCAACCTTCTTTTTTCTTTTTTATAATAACCTGATTTCAAAAAGACCATTATAACCACTTCATCTTTCAGCACTTTTGGATGTTCCTTTATTTTGCCAACTTGTTGAAATACTATACTTCCAATCAGAATGGATTATATTAAGTACATCTATAATTTATGTCCATCCATAAAATGTTTTTTAGCTTTGCGAAACAATGATCCAATCTAATAATTACCTGAAATGATTGGTTAACACATCAAGTGAGCCCCAAGATACCTCTTAGTTGTTTCAGATACTATCAACATTCTTTTCTCATGCAACTAGCCGAGTTCAAAACGTTTCTTTATCCAAAATGATATCATATGAATTATTTTGTTGCTTTTTTACGTTTTTGTTTTATCCATAAATTAATAAAGAACGGAAAATATATTGAAGCTACCGCTAATATCTTTTTTTTATTGGCAATCTGATGAGATAAGCAATACTTTAGTAATCCCCTTTTAACATTAGTTTTCCACCTTAAATATTCTTCTTCATATCCATTAGTTTGATTGTTTGCAACCAATCCAATTACACCATCCAAACTGAATAACCACATATGCAATTGCCACGCTTTAATTATCAATTCATTTCTATTTATTAAATTTTCAAAAATATTGTTTAAGGCTTTTTCTCCATTTATCAGTTTATTAACATTAAAAACTGTTGTTGCAGAATTTGGATTATCCAAGCGATAATAATATACTTTTCTATATCCAACTGCAATTTTAGTGGCTTTTTGAGAAACTGTCGTAATAAAATCCAGACCTTCTCCATAGTATAGTAAAGTGTTGAATTTTATATTATTTTTAACCAAAAATGATCTTTTATAGATTTTATTCCAACATCCAACAATTATTCTTGGGGATAATAATAACGCCGTAGCATCAGCAGAATTTAACACATTAATTTTATCATCAACTTGACTGTCATTATCTGAAAGAAAACAATTCATTGATAAGCATAATTCAGCTTTAGTCTTTATCGCTAAGCCACTCATATATGAAACAAAATCATTGGCTAAGTAATCATCTCCATCAACAAATATTACATAATCTCCTTTAGCATATTCCATACCAATATTTCTGGCGTTACTAACACCACCATTAACAATATTTATTAATTCTACTCTATTATCCTTTATACAACATTTCTCAATTATCATTTGTGTATTGTCAGTCGAACCATCATTGACAACGATTATTTGCAAATTATGATAATCTTGTGACGTTATTGATAATATACACTTCTCAATGTATGTAGCAACATTATAAGCAGGAATAATAATCGAAATTAAAATTTCTTGATTATTTTTCATATAAGCACCTCAATATTATCTTCTTATTTTCTCTTTTATTATATTAAATAGCATTGAAACAGTTTCTGACATAAACTTTGGATTAAAACTCTCCAACATTAATCGGTTATTATCAAAAAGAGGTTTAAAAATAAAGCCAATTAAAACGTTAGTGAAAAACTGAGTAACAAGCGAAGCAAATGCTGCACCCATAATTCCATAATATGGAATCAGCAAGGCATTCAACACCACATTAGCAACCGCACCACAAAGATTAATTTTCCATAAGTATTTTTGTTTTCCTACTGCAAGCAACCATATATTTCGAACTGACCCAAAGTAAGAGAAGGTAGTGTACCATATTATTAACTTCAAAACATTTGAAGCAGGATAATAACTTACTGCCATACAAAACATAAATGATAGGTTTTGCTAGTAAAGTAAATACTATGCTTTGAAGCAATGTTAACCAAAAAATGATAGCATATAATCGTTTCATATTTACTTCAAATGACAATTCACTTTTATTTTTGGCATCAAAAATCGAAGGGCGCATAGAATCAATAATTGCAGTAAAAACAAATGATGTTAATGCAGCGCAAGCAACGCCTGATGAATAATAGCCATTGGCTGTATCATCGATCATCATTTTTATCATTATCTTATCAGTTTGTGCAAAAACAACAACCATTAAATTAGCAATTATATAATATTTACTTGTTGAAATCATTCGCTTAGCAGTAATACTTGAAAAATTGTATGTTTGGCCACCAAGTTTTTTATATATAACATATAATGAAATTGCAATAAGAAAATAGTCTAGAGAGTTCGATAAAGCAAACCAATGCACACTCATATGATTTACAAGTAAGACAACCTTGTATATAGATACAATTATATATGCAACAATAGAAACTACTGATTGATACTTAGATAACAATTTTGATTGAAACCAATATAATATATTTTCTGTTGCTTGGGCAAAAAGCTGAATACTATAAATCAAGCAAATAAGTATAGTATCTTTTTCGTTTGCATTCGCAATCAAAGTAAATGAAAAAATGCCAATTATGCACAACGCACTACAAGCTAAGTTGAGTACTAAGGCAGAACCTAGTATTTTTCCTTCTTCCTCTTTATTATTTATCAGTTCTTGTACAAGAGTTGATGTTAAACCTAATTGCATAATAGGAGTAGCAAAAGCAACAACAGAAGCCGCATAATTTAAAAGACCGAAATTAGATGGTCCTAAATAACGCGCGGTTAACATTGTAATAATTAGAGCAAGTATTGACTGTACAATTTTACACCCTATTATCCATATGGCATTTTTCGCAACTCTTTTTCCCTCCATGCTTTTTAACCTCCTAACGTAAAATAATGACGCCTATATAGAACTACAAATTCTCAGATTCTGCAAGCAAGCCTCACAAAAAAACATTGCAGAATATAACAACAGGAAGTTTTCAGGGCACCATAAGAAAAAAGTATGCTGTCAATTATTATAAAAGTAAAGACTTTATTTTAAAACGACATACTCCTTACATAATTTGATACATTTTTCATTATCTTTAGAAACAGGCGACAGTAAGTATCACTGTGTTAATGCATTAGGATAAGGCATCTTCTAACCATTTTGATGAAACCGCCCTCTGATCATTTAGTATCCTATTAACATTTTCAAAGTCAATTTCAACATCAGCAATACTTATATCGTCATAACTATGTACTAAACATTGTTTTGTATTTGTTAGATTTAAGATCGAGTCGATTCTTGTGCTAAATCGATTTGGAGGTATAACAATAAATCTTTTATTTAAGTTAAGCGCAAATGAAGTCATGTGAAAAGAATCAGTAATAATACACTCTGATTTTAATATATACCCAAGAAAAACTTCTACTTTAGGCATCAAGACCCATTTTCCACCCTTATGTTTATCTGCTCGTCCGTAACTTAGCCTAACAATATCCCAACCTTTTGCCTTCGCTATTTTCTGAATATATTGATCCATCTTCCTGTTAACATTCAATTGGTATACTACTATATAGGGTTTTGTATACTTTATAGGAATAGCCAACTTGATCCACTCTTTTCGAGTAAGCATCAATGTAGGATCTAAAACTAAACTCGCTTCAATACCAAGATCTCGAAGTATTTCAACTCCACTTGTTTCCCTCATAGATATTGAATCATACTTTGATAGAAGTTTTCTCATTTCTATCCGTTCTTCATCATCTAGTTTTTCCTTTCCTATACTAGCTGAAAAAGCAATTCTTCTCCTACCAATCGGTGCGTATTCAAGAAAATAAGGTTTTTCAATCCCTTCATTCCATGTACTATTCCATACTTGATCACTTCCGGTTAGATAAATATCAGCTTTAGGCGGATCGTCAATTAGTTCTTTAAAAGAATAATACGGATGAGTAAATAATACATGTTTCCGAAGAAATGATTGCGTTGAGTGTGTACGTTTTTTACTTAGAATAACTATTGGTAAGCTAATCATTCGCTTTATATATCGATTACGACTCCAAAGAAACTTGATTGTATTTAGTGCTGAATGCTCAAGTACATTTTCGATTCTTGAATCTAATGTATTGCTTTTCCTCCAATAATCAACAAACTCGACATCATATCCCATTCTCTTTAACAGAACATTTGTTGCATACGTTTGCAAAATAGATCCATAATTATTTACAGTATGCAAAGTTATTACACTAATTTTCATAAATGCACCTTCACTTAATTAAAACGTAATACAGCCTATTAAAATATCTAAAAACTATAGCTTGAAATTTCTTTTTTAACGGCAACTCCTTAAATTGAAAAACACTCTTTAAATATACGGATGCCGCACTCTTTGCTTTATTTGATATTTCCTTTGGGCAATCCAATGAGTGTTTATAGTACGCGCTACAGATACTCATATAAGTATATAAGTAAGCTGTTTCAGCTGTGTATGAAATACTTGGAAACCATTTTTTATAGAATTCCAATTGGCTTTCAACTGCTTCAAGAGGCGCAAGATTTATATTAGTATTTCTTGATATGCTACCAAATCGTTGAACGTAATGATATAATGGAATCGAATTATAAGCCACTCGACTAGCTCGTGCAAGAACTCTGCACATCAAAAATTGATCCTCACACTTCTTTCCATATGGAAATAATAATTTATCCTCTCCATATGCTGGAGTTCGAAATAATTTGGTTTTAAAAACTTTATCACAAAAACTCATATTGAATTTACTATAACAAAGTAAATATTTCATAGCCTCTTCATTATTCCATATTGCACTGATTCCAGTTTTATAAGGGCAATATCCTTCCCCCTGTTCGTTTTCATATAAAACAGTACCAATTGAAATGTCGATCTGTTCATCAGAGAATTTTGAGAGAAGCACTTCATACATATTGCTCTCAACATAGTCATCAGAATCCACAAAAGCAATATACTCAGTATTTGTGCTTTCTATGCCAACATTTCTAGCATCAGAAAGGCCACCATTAGTCTTATGAATTACAGTAATGTTATCATAATTTTCAGCGAATTTATCCGCAATTTTCCCACTATTATCTGTAGAGCCATCATTCACTAAAATAATACACATTTGACTATAAGTTTGAGAAATCAAGGATAACACACACTTTTCCAAATACTTCTCTACATTATAGATTGGAACAATAACAGTTAAATTGTACATACTCCAAAATCTCCTTAATTATTTTATTTTTTCAAGCTTAGAAAAGCATAGTGCTGTCAGAAGGCTGATTATTTCACGGTCAGGAAAGCAGCAAAACGCAATACGGAAAGCATTAAATATGATGAGCTGTGAGCTGTTCTTAGATTCCGAATCAGAGGTAATCCCAGCCATCGCCGAAGGCGGCTTGCCCTTGATAGGTTTCGAAAGAAATGCTACAATGAAAAGCCTGACGGTGATTCAACTGAGCTGTTCTTGAGTTCGTCACTGTCGACACCGACCACAAAGCATTTCTTTCAGGTTCTGTCAAGGGTGGCGGCAAACTATAGAGCCACACCGCTTTACTTACAAGTTTTATATTGTTACACATAGTCTTTCAACATAACATAATTATATTTTCCGAGCAATATAGAGTTAGAAATAATCACCTGACTCCATTTGAAAAAATAGTTTGATAAGGTATTACAGAATTAGAATTGTTTATTCCAACGCTGTAATAAAAGTAAACATAATATAATGTATAAATTGATATTGTCGCCATACTTCTGGTCTTACCATCTTTAAGATTTTTTAATATAAGTGGTATAAGTATAATAACTGATAGACCAAAAACCCATTTTACACGTTGGATCATTGGAACTTTATCAACAAAAAAAGAGAGCCAAACTGAAATTGTCTGCATTTTTAAGAAAAACTGAAAATGTTTATCTTCTTCACTAAAACAGAGCAAAGCAAAAACTAAAATAAGAGCACCTATGCTAAATGTAATATAACCACCACTTTTAGATTCAGCATAAGTTGAATTCCAATACCAGTAATACTTCGTAAAAGATGTGATATAGTTTATTAACTTTGAGATAATTGGAGATAACAATCCAATTAATAATGTGGAGAATACAACAAATTTTCTGGAAAATGAATAATCATATATAAAATATGCTATAAAGAATAAAAGACAAATATGATGAAAACCCGCTGCAATAATAATACATATAGAAAATGGTATTAGCTTTCGAGACTCGATGAAATGTATGGAAAACAATACTATTGAGCATCCAATCATTTGACGTATTCCATTCATAGCAGAAAAATAGTATGTTGTAGTAACTAATAGATACGCACTTAACTCGGGCAAAGATGAATCTCTTATAATAGTCGCCATAACAAGAGTAACAAATATGATAGATGTTATTGCAAAAAGCCAAGTATAATCTCCACCCAATTTAGAAATAGCCTTATTTAGCAATGAAAATAACACTTCAAAATCTTTAATTTCACTTCCAGCTGCAATTTGACTGAATCGCAACTTATACATAAGATAGTCTTTCCCAACATCGTATCGAATAGCGGAAATAATTGTTAAGGGCAATCCAGCAAAAAATGCATATAAAACTAAATAATTATGTTCAGCAATACTTTTTTTATCGTTTTCATATTTTTTCTTAAATATACCTACTAAGAATGAAGATAAAATACAGCCTAAAGTATATGTAACCATATTCAGCATCGTCCTTTTTCATACACTTTTTCATAAAGAAGTGTCATTGATTTTGCGGATAGATACATCTTCATGAAATCAGAAATAGATTCTTTAGATATTTTATCATAATTATCTCTAATTGTTTGAAGTTTTGATTTGAATGTATTATCGTTAAATACCTCTCCAATATAATAATCAGAATCGATTTCAAAGATTTCCGTATGTGAAGGAATGTCTGATAGCAGAAGCCCTAACCCTCTAGATAAGGCTTCGAGTACTGAAATAGAAAAGCCTTCAGACATTGATGCAGAGATAAAAATATCAGACATATTAAGATATGCCGTTACATTTTTTTTGAATCCAAGAATAAGTGTGTTTTCATCAGCAACCTTTTGACACTCATTCAATAAAGAACCTTTTCCAAGGATCAAAAGATATTCATTACGCTTATGATATTTTACAAAGTTTTCAATTAGCCATACTACGTTTTTACGTTTACGTAATTGTCCAGTATATATAAATACTACACCATCATCGGGAATTCCAAGCGAACTACGCGCAATCACTTCAATATTATTATTTGGCTCAATACCGTTCTCAATGAAAGAACAGCTTTCAAGGTATTTTTCCACATGAACTTTAACAGCCTTTGAGCAACACACAACTTCAGTGAATCGCTTTAAACAATTCAAATGAAAATGGGCAAAAATAAATCCCTTTACCTTTCCGTAAACTTCTGGATAATCCTCAAAAAGTCTACAATGCAATGTAGATATTTTGATTATCCCTTTGCACTTTGAAGCTAAATAATCAGGAACAAATCCATGTGAATGAATTATATCAATATTCAAAGAGGCAACAGTTTGCTCAAATTTTTTACCATTGTTAAAACAATCAATATTACTTTTGTAAGCTAAATTTATATAACTCACCCCATAGTTTTCTAATTGCTTTACTACTTCTTTATCATCAGCATTGTTCATCAATGTTATAAGGTATATTTTAAATCTATGCGGTGTTAGATTATGTATAATATTTCTAATAACATTACTAGGGCCACCAATTTCAATCCTATTAATAACAAAAGCAATTTTCTTCATTATATTTCCCCCACAAAACTTGAGTAAATCATTTATCTATCCTGATTTTTCTGAGTATGCTTAGAATTTTTATGAGTTTATTCTTTTCTCTAACCAATCTAAAATCGTTGAATCTACACTCTCATCAAATTTTCTAGCGAACAGATTACCTTTATCAGTAATCAGCAATTTTAGATCATCCCTAGTTAATATTCTGGGATTATTCATATTTGCCGCCCAATCCAAAAACACTACTTTATCCTGGTGCTTAGTTTTATACGGTGACAACATATATGCTGTTTGAAAAACGCATTCATCTGGCGTTAAAGAATTACCAAACAGTCTTGTTAAATTTTCCTTTTTCTTTAAAAAATCATAAATCCACAATAAACTTTCTTTTCTTAATCCCCACCATTGACTTCCGTATTCATATACAATGCTATTTTTCTGCTTTCTGCGAAACAACTTAAAAGTATGCTTATATCCACCAGTAACATATATGTACAGCTTGCGTAGTATCCTTACATATGTGTTTTGCGAAAACATCCAATCTGGATAATAAATAGCATTACGCTTGCTATATCTTATATACATCGGATCTGAATGAGGTAGTATTTGTATGAAATCCGATCCCTTATTATTTTCAAGGAAATCGCTTATATACTTATTACTTTTTATTGGAAAGTCTTGACCCGAAAGCAAAAAATAAAAGTCATATTCTTTTTGAGATTTTAATGCAGTTTTTATAAGCATCATCGTCGCATAAATCATACTCATAGATGCCCATTGGACATCTATTCGATTGCTTTTAGGAACATAATAAACATTATTTCCTGCGGTTATTTTAAAATCCCGAACCTTCTTATCAATATGTAGATAGAAATCAGTATTATCCGTATTCAATTGTTTAATCAATCTCTCTACTTGGTGAGGATTCTTATGACACAATATTAAATATGCAATCTTCATTTCTTTTTCCTTTTTAGCGTCACAAGTTTTCTGTAACTATGATACGCCACCTTATCTCCGGCACTAATAATATTAGCTACTATCTTTTTGAGAGTGCTATATTCAGCATTACTCTCAATTAGTTTTGAGCTCAAGAATTCTTCCATTTGAGGAGTATACCACTGTCCATCTTTTCTATTACGCAAAGAAACATAAGATGGAGTTTTTATGGAAGGTATCACTCCAAGTGACATAAAATGACTTGAGTTCAAACAAAACAGTGAACCGCAACATTTTCCAACTGCCATATCCATTATTGGCTTTTCTATATTCTCAAAAATGTTTTGATGAATACACGAGGCATAACATCTTTTTAATATTCCAGTCTTAAGATTCAATGTATATGTCCATGATCCAGCGTAACAAAATTCTCTTCTTCTCACGTTGAAGTTTTTCATAGTAAAATCAAACAAAGGCGACTTAAACGATTGGGCAAAGCTTTTATATTCTTCTACCGTATGAGAAGTCATCAACTCTATTTTTGAAGTTAGAGAGGTTTCCTTTCGAGTAGCAACAATTTGAGGCGGAGCCCCTACTTTTTCCATACAAATACTCTTGATTTCATCCAGTACAGGTACATACTCATCATACAAATTCAATTGAACCAAATAAGAACACCCCAAAGACTTAACGAATTCAATGTTACTAAAAAATGTTTCCATTAGATTCAATCTTATCAACTCAAGATAGTGAAAAGAAAATGCAATCTGTAATCTACTACGCCATTCTTGGGGAATTGTCTCTAACCTTCTCATTTTCTTTGTAAGAGTGCCGTTTGTCGTTATATTTACATAATGACCATTTTTTAGTAATTCATGTACAATTTCTATTAAATAATCCGGCACGAATGTTTCTCCAGCACCACATATGCTGAAATAACAAACGCCTCCCAGTCTTTCTTGGGTTAATGCTTTTCCGATTATTTCCGGTGAATAATCTAATTCTGGTACTTTCATTGTATTCTGACTTCTTTGAATCACATAACAATAACCACATCTAAGATTGCACACGGTCTCTGGTATAAGACATTCAAAAAACTTCTTTATTTTATCCATGAATGCTCCTTTTGATTATATTTGTAATAGCTGAATAATCGAACACTTCCGAAAAATCTGATTGTGCCGAACTTACTTGAACTAATGCATTCTTCAATTCATCAGTATGTTCAATTAGTTGCATTTGTTTAATACTTTTTAGCCATGAAAATGTTCCCTTAATCTTTGCATTGTTATTTTGGAATATAACACATGGCGTAGATGATATCGCAGCAAATATCATAGCATGAAGTCTATCTGTAACTAACACATTACAGCTGGCGATTTCCTTAATTTTGTTTACTACAATAATCTCCCTATTAGCTGCTGTAATTTCAGTTTGATCTGAAATAGTTGTAATTTGCTTTAACCGTGATGAACTTTCTTTGCATATACTTTTTATCATTGAATGATCTTTTAATGATAATTTTTGTTCAATATCATCTCTTAGACATAGACCAATACATTCTTCGCGTTTAACACTTTCAAATGACAGTGAACCAAGCAAAGATAGCACTATATCAGGACAAAGCATAACATTTCTATATATTTTTTTCATTTCTAAATACGAATATCTTTCTCGGGCCAAAACAAGTAAATTGGGATTGCTATTATATATTTTTTGTGATTTCGTCTTTGAGAGTCTGCCCCATATATCATTTGTATACATTATGCTTTGTGGAAAAATAACAACTCTGTTTTTTTTGAAAGAAGAAACAACTATTCTGCGAGTGGCTTCATATATTCGATAATAGTTGCCCATATTTCCACCACCAGTTAGAAAAATAACGTCTTGATCCCTAATGTTATTTTTGAGCCACTCTAAATATGATGCAAGATCACGCTGTAAAATCTCAACAAATTCATAATCTGGAAAGAATCGCATTGCGAACCTTCGAATCGCAAAAGCAATTGCTTGATCACCAATATTAGCATAATCAGGCGCATCAACAAAATATATTCTTTTTTTGTTACCTTGTTTTAGTGTTCTAGGAGAATTATATTGGTTTCTATATTTTATCCTAAACATCAAATCTAAAGGTAGAAAATTCTTCAACATATTACTTATTGACATATTTACTTCCTTAACAATTTCTCATACAATACTTTCTTTAAACCAGAAGGAGTATTAACAAAGGTTCTGATATAGAACATATTCATCATAGCCTCTTTCTTACTAATCATGCCATGTTCAAGCATGAAATCCTGAAGTGTTTTCCACCCCGTGATTCTCTCTTTAGAACCTCTTTTAGAATCAAATCCGTTTCCTACGCGAACATAGACAAGTGATTCATGTATATTTGCGAGCTTACAACCAGCTGCAATCATATGAAGCCACAAATAATAATCCTCTAAGAGAAGAAGTGTCTTATATCCTCCGCACTTTTCTAAGGCTGTTCTCTTCATACAAACAGATACATGATTCATAGGATTACGTTTCTTTCCCATGATCACTATCTCATCATGATGTTCAGGACAAGATCGCACTCTCATATTTTCAGCAAGAGAAGTATTGAATTCAGCTATATCAGTTCCGAGAACATCAATATCAGGGTGTGTCTCAACATATGCAATTTGTCTCTCAAATCGCTTAGGATCACTAATATCATCAGAATCCATTCGCAAAATATAGTCACATGTGCATTTTTCAGAACCAATTCTTAATGCTTCACCTAATCCGTGGTTTTCTTCCTGTGGATAATACTTAACTATCTCTTCTTTCTCTGCTCGAAAATCATTGAGTACGGCATACAATTCATCGGTAAGATGGCCATCGAAAACTACAACGATTTCATCTGGCTTGACAGTTTGATCATCATAAATACTTCTTAGTGCCGTGGCAAGAAATTCAGGATCATCATTCTTATACACAGACATGAGAACAGAGTATGTATGTGCTTTATTCTTTAAATCAAAATCGCTTTCTGAATCAAATTGTTTTGCCTTATTTAATTCCTTAGCCAATGCGCCTTTACCGCCTTCAACAACGCCTTCGCTCTTTAAAACGGAGAATACAGAGCCAAAAAACATTTTCATGTCCATCAAAAAGCCAGATAAACTTGATGTTTTCAACGCCTTTGCATATACACCATCAAGTTTTGCCTTATCAGGGATCTCCAGCTCATCTCTACCACTGATCTGAGCCAGACCTGTCAAACCTGGCTTAACATCATTAGCGCCATATTTGTCTCTTTCAGCAGTCAGATAATCCTGATTCCAGAGAGCCGGACGTGGACCGATAACACTCATGTTTCCCCTGAAGATATTCCAGAGCTGAGGCAGCTCATCAATTGAGTTTTTTCTGATGAATGCCCCCACCTTAGTGATGCCACCATTCTGAAGCATATGAGTCGGAACGTCCTTTGGTGTATTAACAGACATCGATCTGAATTTCAGCAACTGGAAGTAAGATTTATCTGTACCTACACGCTTCTGTTTGAACAGCACAGGACCGGGATCATCAGCCTTTATAGCAATAGCTGTCACAGCGTAAATAGGCGATAGAACAACTAAACCGCCAAAGGAAAGAACGATATCAAATCCACGTTTAATGTACTTTTCATAGAATGTCGGAATATGTGTGGTATTCGCAATATCCTCAAGATGCCCCTGCTTTCCATCTGCGTTCACAGGATCAGAAATATCTTCTTTGAATACCACCTTACGGCCCTGCATCGGGTTCTGCTCTTCCGGCTGATCAGCATAAACTGACTTGGGATACTGCTTCTTTGCGATATGACGCATAACAAGATATGTACCACATAAAGCCAATCCCGTGATTTTCGCAGCTGTTTTTATATTTTTCTTAGTCTTATCTTCCACAATCTCTTACCTCACCTTATATTATATATCCTTATTATTTTCCATAAGCATTTTCTGTGTTCTACACATTATTGTCGCTTACACAGCAACTGGCAACGACTGCTTAACTGCCTTGACTTCAGTATCACATACCTCGTTATAACCTGTTCAAGTTTTAGCTTCAATTTCAACTATTGCCGGTACAACGAATCCACAGTTTATATGACAGCCTTTATGAATCGTACTATTGTGGCTCAAAATAACTCCAGCGGAAATAATACATCCGGTTTCAATAGTCACTTCCGTATGCACAACAGCCAAAGGCTCAATAAACGAACCCATACCTATCTGAGCTGACGGTGAAACATATGCACGTTCGTGAATCAGACATGGTATATTGTACCCCACTTTACGAAGTTCTTCGATGAGCTTTAAGCGAAAATCTGAATTACCGATAGCCACTACCGCAGAATCGTAATCATTGCTTAATTTTCCAAAGTCCCCCAACTTTCCCACTGCAATCGGATTGTTATCATCGAGGAAATCAATATGATCATATTTCCTCATTGACTCGGCAATTTCCTTAGCCACCATTCCGTACTGCCCAGCGCCTAAAATAAGCAAGTTTTGCATACATATACCTCCCTTATTAAGAAATGAGTAAAATTGTATTATGATGATCATTCTTCGAAAAGACTTATCATAAGAAACGTATTTATATTGAAACGAATTCGAATATGTATATGTAAAAATTTGAAATCATGTTTTCATGAGAGATACTTACAATTTTCTGGGCAAAAATCTTTTGATTATCACATATACACCATAGCCTAACACAGCCCCTACTGTGTTATTGAAAATATCATCAAACTCCATTAGACCTCTACCTGTAATGAACTGTGTCAACTCAATAAAAATTGAAAAAAACATTGCCCCCAGCAGTATTTTTTTCAGCTTGATATCATGCTGTTTAGGAAGAAAAAATATCAAGAATCCTAACGGCATCAACAATAACACATTTCCTATAATCTGTCCAATAAAGTACGATCTTCGATCGTTATTAATGACTTTTGCATATTCCCAGAATGGTGTCAGCATCAATCTTCTTTCCCCGAATTCTCTGCCTATGAGAGTTATCCAGAGGACAAAAATAAGATACAACAAGAACAAAGCCAATGGGAAATATTTTATGTATCTGCCTTGCTTCATCAAACCTCCAAGATATATCCTCATTGCAGTCATGTTCCCCTTAGACCGCCCGTGTGGAAATTAACAAACTCATATCAATCGCTATAAATATAGCAATTTATATCAACCCGCTAACTTTTATACTTATGTACATCTCGTTATCAAACTACAAATTATTTTTATACATATGTACATCTTGTACTCAAAAGGTGACTCTCCGCCTTTTTATCGCCCGAAACACCGCCAAAACCTGTAGCGAAACGAACGTATGTTTGGATATACATTTTTGTCTATTTTACGTCGTTTAAGCCACTTTTTCACCTTCTGATAACGAGAGGTTCCCCAACGCTTCATGTAACGAAATAGACGCTCTTTTCGCCGATATTTATGCAAAAACTCGTTTCTTGTTTTATGCACATTAAAGGGTACCACCTCTTTAATTCCAACGACCTCATTTTTCGCTATATTCCAATGTAAAACTTAATTTCTTGTTTTAATATCATTAAACGGTCATACCCATTCAAGCTTCCAAGCTCTTATATGGTAATCCCCACTATTTTACATAAAACAGTTTTGAACATTAATACCCATTTATGCTCATAAAACAACTTATTTCGTTACATTCAAGAACGGTAATACCCTTTTATGTTCTCAAAACAGTTTTTGAAAGTTTTATTATCAACCTCATTAAACTTAGCAATTTTTATGTAACGAAACAGATGTACATTTTGGCTTAAATTCAATGTAAAGCTGTTTTCTTGTTTTAAGCACTATAAAGGTTGTTGCCGTTGAAGGAAATAGCATTGTAGTCACCGAATGTACCTGTCTGCTTTCCTTTATATGTAGCGCCGAATGACTCAGCTGCATCTTCAACTATAAGAGCACCATGCTTGTCACAAATAGCCTTTATTTCGTCTATTTTTGCAGGAGTACCGTACAGATGAACGAGAACTACCAGCTTTACGTCAGGGTATATCTCGAAAGCCTTTTCCAGTGCAACAGGATCCATATTCCATGTATCACGCTCTGTGTCGATGAACACTGCCTCGCCGTCCTCATATGCAACAGAATTAACGGTAGCATCGAATGTCATATCAGAGCAGAAAACCTTGTGTCCCTGCAGTGTTCCCTGATTCGGCTTAGGCTGACCATACAGCTTTTCGCCTGCCAGCTTGACTGCAAGGTGAAGTGAAGCTGTTCCGCATGAAAGTGCAACTGCATATTTGCATCCAACATACTCTGCAACCAGTTTCTCACATTCGTTTACGTTTTCACCTGCTGTGGTGATCCAGTTCTTATCAAATGCATCTGTTACCCATTTCAGCTCGTCACCGTGCATTGTCGGCGATGAAAGCCATATCTTCTTTTCAAATTTCTCCATTAGACATTACCCTTAACTTACAATATATTTTATATCCAATAACCGCTCCAACGGTATTATTGAATACATCATCGAACTCCATAAGTCCTCTGCCTGTGATGAACTGCACAGTCTCTATGCCTGCCGAAAACAGAAGTGCTATTAGGAATATCTGTTTGAGATTCACTTTTTTCAGCGTCGGTAGTATCAATCCGAGCGGCATCAGCATTATGAGATTTCCTAATATCTGCTTGATGTAGAAACCACGCTCCACGCCTTTTATAACATTTGCAAATTCCCAGAACGGCACAAGCATAGCATGAGGACTTGACCACTCACGGTCAATAAGTGTTATCCACAGTACACATATAATGTATACAGATAATAATATTTTACGTATCTTTTTCAAGTTGTCTCCGATAATTCAAATAAAAAAGCGGTCCAGTTCTCACAGCTTTCCATCTGTATACTGCCAAAAGCAATATCAAAAACAAATGTAAAAGCATCTATAATTACCACGCGTAAAAAGTCACACTACAAATGATCGCCCAACTGAAATTCCGCCAATATTTCTATGCATATTTATTCCGAGAGCCAATTACTCCCGAATATATTGATATAATTTTTTGTGACTACAATTATATCACTATTCGTCATAAGTGTCAAGCGGAGCAGGCTGTTTTTATGCATAACAAACAAAGTTGGCATTAGCTACAACCAATGATATATATAAATCTTTTATGTCGATGTTTACTGAAAATTATATTTCTCCATCATAATACTAAAGGTATACTCTACTACTTTTTCTGTTACTCTGACCATAAAAAAATCCCCTTTGACAATAAGCAAAGAGGATGCTATACATTATAAATATAAGAACTCGCACTTCACGCCCACACTGTCAGCATATTTCTTAGCATAGCACTTGCGCCCTGATTCTCCCACGATGACAACAAGGTCAGATTCATCTATCATATGCTCGTCTGCCAGTTCATAACAGTCCTCGGTGTATTGATTCGAGATCAGTTCAACATGATCTGAATCAGCGTGAACTGCGAAAAATCGGTCACGATGCTCCTCCACCCAGTTTGTGGACTGTTCCTCATAGGGCATGGCGATGTTCAGCTCAATGTCGTTGTACATAGCAAGAGCAGTTATGATCTCACCGCACCACAGCGGGACTCCGTACTCGCAGTTTAGCCAGAATGTATCATAACCCTTGCAGTAAAGATTCCAGATACTCTCACGAAGTTTTGCTTTTATTTCGGGATATGGCAGTTCATTTTCGTTCTTGCAGATGAGGTTTAACTCCTCGCCTGTTGATATAATGGTACAAGTCATAATAATCACCTCTAAATGTATTTTAGCGGATTTTCCACTAAAAGTCAATAGTGGATATTCCGCTATTGTATAATGTGTTTGGGTGATGCTTATGTACAGGAGAATTCGTGATCTCCGTGAAGATAAAGATATGACACAAACTCAAATCGCTGAAATACTCCATTGCAGTCAACGAGTTTATAGTGACTATGAACGTGGAAAACTTGATATACCAACTGAGATATTGATTAAACTCGCTGACTTTCACAAAGTATCTGTGGACTATATTCTTGAACGTACTGACAAAAAATCATTATAATAACAGCGATACATGGTAAATCTGAAAAGAATGCCGCCTGAAAAATCAGGCGGCTTTTTCATTTCTATTTTGTATTATCAGGTGCGTTGCTATCATAACTACGCCAACTGCCAGCATAATGATTCCGGTCATCATCACCACTGTTGCCAGCGAATCCATCGTCCCTGTTACCAGAGTATATGTCGTATAGTCCTTCAGTGAAAACTTGTTTATCAGGCCTTCAGCTTTGACTATCACGGTAGGTATCGCCATTATCATTCCTGATGCAAACAACGCTGTTCCTATCCAGTACAGCGATCTTTTCAGCAGTATCAGTAGTACTACCAGAACTGCAACTGCTGCGATACATACCCACATATACTTTCTCGCCAGCGAAGCAAAAACCGAAACCTTAGCGCTTATCCCTGCTCTTTCCATTACAGCCAGTGAATACACATCAGCCTGCTCCAAAGCTGTTTTCTGAGTATAGGTTATAGCTTCATCCAGCTTCTTTTCATAGGTTTCATCCTTGATAACGTGTGCTTCGTGTGCGTAAGATTCAAAGTATTCCGTTATATTCTTCTCCGCCTTTGAACAGTCGATTTCAGCTTCACGTTTCTCAAAAAAACTGTTTATCTTCTCATCAACAGCACTTTTCATCCAATCCGATGTGAACGAACTCTCATACACTTCTATCGGTATATTAGAAATGCTGTAATTGTCCGAAAAGCGCTTTATCAGTGAATTATAGGCATTTTCATAAGTATCGGTCCTGCTGACCTGCGATCTCAGATATTCGGGAGTATACATTCTGTCAGCGATAATAACTCCGCAAGTACCGATAATCGAAAATACCATAAGCATACATACGATTATACGCAGAACCAAATTCAGCTTATTCTTCATCAGCTTTTTCCTCCTTTGGTTCGTTATAGAATTCACGCTTTTTCAGCTCGCAGATACATCCGATACGCTTTGTAGATGATGCCAGCAAGTTGTCCTCACAGGTATACAACGTCAGAATATCCTTATCACCTTTTCGCAGATAAGTCTTATCCGTTGACTCAAACTCTATCAGCTCCGTTACCTTGTAATTGAATCTGCCGTAATCCGTATATATCTTCACTTCATCGCCTTTTTTCACTTTGTTCAGATCAGCAAAAAAGGTGTTAACGTGAGCGCTTATCACTGTATTGCCATCTCCGCCGGCAGGTGCAGATGATGGTGTATTGCACCCTCCCAGTTCAAGAAGTTCAGAGCCGTTTCCCCAGTAAACAGGCGCATATATATCAACTGCTTCACACTCTATTACAGCATACTGAGTTCCGTATTCGGGATAGACTGCTTCTCCCTTATCGTAAGTCTTTCCGCTGAATTCGGTATCTATATCTGTCTGAACGATATTAAGACCTGCGATTCCCTCACTCTGAGGCACCACGCTGTTGTTATCCATAAAGCCGACTCTCAGGTATGTCCTGACTTTTTCGTATGGCCTTATCGACAGAAGAAACAGTGTTCCTCCGCAGAGCGCTGTTATCAGGAACGGCATTATCAGCTGCGGCATTAGCTTGTTTTTAGCCATTACTCACACCCGCCTTTTCTGACGATCATCACTATTCCGACAGCTGATAGCAGTATCGCTCCTGCTGCCGCAATTATGGGCACTGGATAAGTTACTCCTGTTTTCTCGACAGAGTCACCAAGCACTGTTACTCCCACAAGTTTATTGTTCTCATCTCTTGCACTGATCATAACAGAGCCGTTTGAAACATCCTCAATGGAAAAATTATATCCGAACGGATCGCCGAATCCCAGCATTCCTGCAATGACCTCGACCTGTTCCGATGTATCGAGCTTTTTGAGAAGCTGATTCTTCTCATCGTTGGTCATTACATCAAGATATTCCTGTTTCTGCTCGCTGGGTATCGAAGTGATGTATTCCTGCTTCTCCTCTATGGACATTTCCTCAAATTCCTCGGGTTCGATCGGATCAGGAACTTTTTCAGCAGGTACGGACTGCTGTCCTACGCCACTGATGGCAGTATCTCTTTCAGCTGCCCATGCACTGAGCGCCGCTATTGCCTGATCGCATTGTTCGGACGTCCATTCACGGCCGCTTCCCATAGCTATATACTGCTGAATCATATCTTCGGGCATTCCTACCTGATAAGCGTAAGCAATAACGTCGCCGACCGAAGTTGCTGAAGCTGTCATTGGTATACCGCTTAAAACTGCTATCGCCGCAGCTGCCGCAAATGCTAACAGTTTCTTCATTCTCTCATCTCCATCTTTCATAAGTGTGTTTGTACTGACTTAGATTATATCACTGATTTTATGTTATGTCAATTTCCAGTTATGATTACTGCTGTACATTCTATTGACTTCACGAACTCTCTGTGCTATAATTCAAATTAATATAGATCAACTTTATCAGAGATTGGAGTAAACAGCTATGTTCAGATTCTTAGAGAATGAAATTGACAACAGTGAACAGAGTTCAGAGCGCATTACGTATCTGGAAAAGAAATACGACATAGTGTTTCCTGATATTCTCAGACAGCTTTATGCAAGAACTGACAGCAATTCCATAAAAATGTGCGAAATAGAGGTCGATGGAGTTTCCTATGTCGCTGCGAACCTTGTTACACTGATTGACGGTGATATTGATTTTGAATACGCCGCTGATGATAGCCGTGACGAACCAATGTGCAATTTTGTCCCATCCGACTGGTATCCGCTTGCATATGATAACAGCGGAAACTATTTCTATTGGAGCAGCAACACTCATCAGGTCTATTTCCTTGACACCGAGAACGTTGACAAACAGGTGCTGATATCCGCAAGCATTGAAGCATTCTTTGAGCTGCTGAATAATTCTATCGTTGAAGAATAATGTGCCATATGAATGGGAGCATACGGACTCAGCATATTCACAAGTTGAAAACTAGTAGCAGATCACTGATATACACAAAAACAGCCGTCCTGGTAGGACGGCTTCATCATTATATTAACCTTTTCACGAAATCCGTACATCTTCCTGTCTAAGGATGAGAGACATTCGCTCATGGATCATGTCGGATATGACAATGCTCTGTTTCTTTTTTGTGATGGAATCATCTTCTCATGCTGCTTGCGATATAATGTGCAAGACTTCTATGGCATACTGATAAAATCTGTTCGATTCTTAAATTCTCGAATCCAACCAGTCGGGCAATTGAAGCCATCGACTTTCTCTCCCACAGATACATATACAGAATATCTCTTTTGGTTTGTGGCAGTCTGTTCAGACTTTCCTCGATTGCGTTTCTGTCAAACGGATACTTTGTGCCTGAATAGTCGTGTACACACCGAAGATACTCTGTCGGCTGAAACGCAGCTGACTCCAGAGCATCAAATACCTTGTGATATACCACCTGATTCGGATAATACTTGTAATCCGCAAATATTTCTATACCCCGGCGGTAAAAATGCTCCAAAATCGCCGCTGCACACCCCGCACTTCTGCTCTGTCCGTATTCGCACTGACAGATGATATCCTTGCCGTCACGATACGCTTTGTGTATATACTCCGCAAGCTCCGCAGCTTCCGGAAAGAAGCTGTCATAGGTATAACCCTTTTCCGGCAGATAATCGAGGTCAAGGTCATCTACTTCGCAATAGAACACATCATCGCAAGCGCTGCTGTAATCGACACGTAAATAGTCTTTGTCAATATGTTTCAGCTCCGGGTCACAAAAGCTGATAACAGCAGTATTCTCAGGAAACTTGCCGTCAGCAATAATGGACTCGATGGCTTCTCTTGAATATACGGATACGGTCATAAAAGCCTCCTCACATCAATCAAAACGCCAATGTAACCTGCGCATCCTGCGGTTGCGATAGCCTTCACAGAATTTTTGGAACCACTCATCAAACTCATCTATCGTGATTTCAAGACTATCATCTGTTCCGGCATGATGCGGCAGCGGTATAAACAGTACACCATCACCGAAAAATCCTCCTCTGTACGCTGTATAATCATGTGAAGAAATCGTATAGATGAGTGCGTGTGTAAACAAAATACAAGTATTCCATTCACAGGATTTAAGACCAACCGGCGTTTTACAATGCAGCATTGTATCAATACGATTCAGATAGCATACGATCCTGAGATCTTCACGGTCCATATCGAATAATCCGATATATTTTCCGAAATAAGTCCAAACATCTTTGTAATATGACTTGAATGCATCAATATCGAAATCTGCATCATGCATTAATTTCCAGCAAAGCTGCTCTGATTTGTGCAGTAAATCTTTTCGCTGATTGATGCGCTCTGCGTTGGATTCAAACTGTGCATGGATATACGCCTGTGTAATGACTGCAAAATCTCCCCAGAACTCACGAATAACCAGCCTATCCTGAATTCCATATCCTGCTTCCTTCTGAGCAGAAGTCATCATGAAACGCTTTCCCGACTCATAGAACGAATTGAATATCAGTATCAGCTCATTCTGGATAGCTTCCTTACCGGCAAGCGCTTGAATATCGTCAACCAGAAGAACATCTGCCTGCATATACTTCTCACGGAACTGCTCTGCTGTTCCGCCGCTACTGATAATATTTGTTAAAGTTGATACCATATCAGCCGTTGTTGTGAAAATCACATGAAGCTCAGGCGAATTCTGCTCAATTGCATTCTTTACAGCATAGAGCAGATGTGTCTTTCCTGTTGCTGTGGCGCCAAATATCGCCAGCGGCTTTGAATCGGCGTTCTCGGCAAACAGCTTTGCTTTCTCAAATGCTGTGCGGTTTGCATCGGTAACTGCAAAGCTGTCGAATGTATATTTGCTGCCATTTTTGTTATCGGACATAGTTCGACCTCCTATCAGTTGTTCTTTAATGTGTAGACAGGATGCCCTGCCCCATATCCCTGATATACCTGATTACCTTTAATGGTGTAAACGGGATGACCGCCACCATAGCCATTAAAAACTTGACTTCCTTTTATAGTGTACACCGGATGTCCCGTACCATAGCCCTGATACACTTGATTGCCTTTAAGTGTGTAGACGGGGTGCCCGGTGCCATACCCTTGATAGATCTGATTTCCTTTGATTGTATAGACTGGGTGACCAGTTCCATAGCCTTCGTATACTCGCATAGAAGCCCTCCTTATCTTATCTGACATATTTCCTTTCTGATATCATTATATCATGCGCGACGAGACAAAAACGCCCTATGTTTGCGATAACGTTTTGGGAATATGAAGAATAAAGAAAGACCTATCATTCGTTAGTGGAAAATGGCAGGTCTTTCTGTTATATGTAAATCTATTTATCTAAACTGCTAATAAACCCATCTATAATCTTAGCACACTTTTGATATGCAGGTGAATCCAGAACGGCAATTATCTGCTTAATTGTTTGTATCGCAGTTCCTTCTGATGAAAAATCAGGAATTACAAACTCCTTTATTTTAGAACCATCCGGTGCGAGAAATGCCCCTTCTTTTGCATCTGCTTTAAAAATATATCCATGTTTCTCGAAGCATTCTCTTGCCTTAATATATAATTCTTCTCTCCCACTCTTGGTTTCCAAATGAATAAGTATATTGAGTTTTGAAACTTTTGACATTGGCACGCCATTTGTCCAACTCAACTCAAAATGAAAACTGATATCACGCCATTCTTCGTTGGAAATAATGCTCCAAAATCCCTTCTTACACTTTCCGAAAACCTGATCGTTAGAGAAATAGTATTTCCCTTTTGATAATTCTTTGAGCTGCTTTGCTATCCACATATCCTCATAGTATCTTGTGGTCTCTTCTGATAAAAATGTAATACTCATAACAATTACCTCCTATGGTTCTATTGAATAGCATTCTGATTATTCTTTACAGAGCATATTTGAAATCTCGCATATTAAATCATGTAGCTCCAAACGCTCCTTATATTTCTTGGGGATAGAATTATATCCGATATATGCTCCAAGAATATTTCCGCAGACTGCTCCGGTGGAATCGCTGTCGCCGTTATGATTCACAGCAGTTCTCAGCGCCATATCAAAATCGTTCTGGTACTTCAAAGCGCAATAAACAGCGATTGCAAGCGTTTCCTCGGCAACCCAGCCTTCACCGAGCTGATGTATGGCTGAAAGGTCGTCCTGTTCTGTTTCCGCAAGCTGAACAGCTTTCTGCATGATAGCAGTAAATTCGGATATATGTTCTGCTTTCGGGAACAGCTTTTCCATCGCTGCGATAGAATCGTTTATGGCAGCTTTGAGCGGTATATCGCTTTCTGTTACTGCTCTGACGATATGCACCAATGCAGCGGCAGGAATAAAGCCAAGATCGTGACCGTGCGTCAGCGCTGCTGCTTCTGCTGCAAGCATATCCGATTCTTCGTAAGAGGTATCGGTATCAGCGAAAAACAGCCCTATCGGTGCAACACGCATGACTCCTCCGCAGCCTTTGCTGTCGTTGATCGGAACCTCGACTGTGCCGTTTGCACCTGCTTTGATCTCTGTCATACAAGTCATTCCCGGACATCTTCTGTTGAACAGTTCCGGTACACTCATCAGTTGAGAGCAATGATTTGTACCCTTCACTGGATACTTTTCACTCTGTGTCTGATACCAACACTGATACATCTCCCTGATGCTGCTTATGTAACCAGTATTGTCGGTGCTGTTTCCGGCAAGCAGCATACCTTCCGCCGTAAACAGCGTCATCTGCGTATCATCCGATATTTCTGCAACATCATCGTCTAATATTAGATCGTACTCGGTGATGCCATCCTTGCCATACTCAGAGAAGATCTCATCCTCTCTTTTGAATTCCACTGCATATCCCAGAGCATCTCCGGCTGCCCCGCCTATGAGGCAGCCACGGAATTTATCAATGTTGCGCATATAAACCTCCGATACTATAGACTCAAAAAATCTTCCATTCCAAACTTAAAGGAACATATTTTGTATTAGAGCAGTAACTTCTGAAGTCTTCCTGTATTTTTATGTAATCCTCATATTCAAGGTTGCTCCATATCTTTTGCCGACTTTTCTTAACATCTTTTGAAATATTCGAATAATACCAATTAAGTATGTTGTTATCTAATGGAATGTGACAAAGCTCAAATTTCTGCTCATAGTCGTCAGTATCATCTAAACTTGACAGTAGTTTAAATGTCATATTTATAATTTTTTGAGCCTTTCCCATATGTATCGTCTTATATCCGAACAGAACTTCGTTATTGATTCTGTTTGTAAGTTCTTGGCAAAGCAACTTGTGCCAATTGTCAAATTCAGCCTGACTTGTAATGTTTCCACTGAGATAACTATCAATCTCATCCTTCAGCCACTTAATGACAATTTGTTTTTGTTCCTGATCAATTCTGGCGTCAGAACTAAGTTTTCGTAATGTACGCCATTGCGCATCATGATTGTAAACATGAGTTGTCATTAAGTATAGTACAGTATCAGCATTCAGAATTGAAAGTTCAGTTTTGCATTTATAAGTCTGTCTGAATTCATCAACTCTCTTTTCTTGACCTTTTAACATTTTCAACATAATAATTACCTCCTGTTTCAATAATAGTCTTTGGTTTAGTGTACAATTTTTAATTGTATACCAACAATAATAACATTAAAATATTACAATCGTATTAATAATAGAAATGAAAAGTGCTTTTCTCACTTTCTCACAAGAAAATATTACTGTAATTGTTAGATGTGACCAATCGTTGTTACAATAATCAATATAAACTGCCAGCCTGAAACCGAACTTCCACTGACAGATAAAGTTTTTATTACAGTTCTCACAGCCGAATTATTTTTTTCATTGGAAGTCAGAAACATTGAACCCTGACCTAAACCAATAAAGAAAGATAATAACGGACAACGATAACCTTGAACATGAACAACGTCATATTCAAAAGGAAGCGTGAGAGCTGTAAACGGAAAGAATGTCAGATATCTATATCGAATTCGACAGTGCTGTTGACCAGATCAAGTGCTGTCTGAGCTTTTGCCAATGTTTCGGCGATATCTGTATAATACCTGCCGACTTCTTCGATATCGTAATTAGCATACTTATAGTCGATGATATTGCCGCCGCCGGAATAACCGGAGCTGACACGCACTTTCGGCATTGCGTCTCTCATTTTAGAGAGGGTAGCACATTCCGCATTAAGCTGAGGAAGATATACAAGCATCTCGTCGATCGTAATATTAAAATCCGGGATAATCGTTGTTGTGTTGAACACGTTTATTGCGTGTTTTACTATGCGGATCTTACACTCAACCTCTGCCTGAGCATCACGCATTTCCTTGAAATTGTACTCAGGACGTACAGATTCGACATCCTCCTGAATTGCGGCTACGAAGCTGCTGGAGTTTGCCTCCTTGAGCTGCAATGCTCTCAGTTCGTCGTTGAGCTGCCGCAGCAGCTTTGCTGCCTGTGATGATGTTACTCGCATATGTTTTCCTCCTTAGAAATTGATTTCTTATTTTCCCTTGTGATTATATTATAGCAAACTGAACGGGACAAAAATGTCCTATGTCAGTTATGCTGTTTCCCACGCCAGTTCTTGTATCCTCCAGACAAGTTCTTCGCCAATCTCTTCGACTTCCCGACAGCGTTTAGGAAGTTCCATCGTAAATTGTTTTCCCGTTTCCATGCTATCAACAATGATCTGTAAAGTGTCTTCCTGAGGCTCGAATTTTAATCTGATCTGTCTGTTGTGAAGTACAAGAATTCGTTCTTTGATAACTACGCCGTTCAAACTGTGAAACCAGCCAAACGGAAAACGCTCGATCAGCAGACCGTCATTTGTACGGCTGCTGACCAGATAATCTCTGATCAGCTCGTGCTCCCATTCGGAATCGGCGGTGCTGAACTCTAAGATCTCCGGTTCAGAAGCCATATCCTGAAGGAGTCTGATGATCTCTTTCGGCTCCTCTTCTTCCTGATGCACAACGGTCGAGCAACGTCTGTCGGTCTCGCAGCAGAAAAGAGCAGCGTCTATGTATCCGTTGACATCCCACATAATATTGGGAGAAAAGTGAACTTCTATCTCTCTGCTGTGAAGCTTGATGATCACTCTTTCCTCGCCTGTTTCTTTCCAGTAATCCTCCTCCCAATAAGCGTCGTAACACAGACGGTATTTCTCTGTCAGTATCCTTCTGAGCTGCTGATACTCTTCTTCGGGATTTACTGTTTTAATAATGTAAGAATTCCTTTTCTCTGCCTCCCACGCAAGCCAATACAGCATTCTTATTATTTCCTCAGTGTTTTTTGCTGACCTGCCATAATAACCGTTCAGACTTCTGAGTACCTCCGGACAATACAGCTGTACCTTAACGAAGTAACCGCAGTCAATAAAGGCAATTTCGATGTTTCTGTCGTTGCTCTCGTACCAATGTGCTTCTGTACCGTCCATCTGGTACTTGACATACGCATCAAAGAACATCTGACAAACTTCTATCCACTGTTTTCTTTCGATATACTCCATATGCTGCCTCCTGACAAGAAACAAGGCTTTCTGTTTACGGTTCTATCATAGCACATAAAAATAGAAATTCCGAAGATGTGGGCGGCTCAGAAGAAAATTCTCACTTTTGCACAAAAAAGTATCATCTAAAATATGCAGTATGCTAATTGCTGTACTGTGCTTTCCTTTTGTGATTATATTATATCATCGCCTATGTACCAAAAACGCCCTATGTCAGGATCCATACTTTTTGATAGCATTTCTCAGCGTTTCGGCGATCTGATCACGCAAGCTTTGCGGAGACAGCACTTCAACCGCATCCGCAAACTGTATCGCCCAGTGCAGCATTGAGCTTTCGCTTGCATAAACGTGAACTTTCATCATATCGTCAGGCAATTCCTCGATGCGGAGATCGGTGACGAAGCTGTCTGCAACATCATTCATCATATACTGCTTGCACTGAAATGTGATGTGTACAGGCTCTCCGCTCCAGAGATTTGGGTGAGACTTGATATACTCCGAGAGCCGGATACCGGTTTCAAAGCCTTTCAGCATACGAAGAGACTTGGCAGGCTCATCAAACACCTGACTGTCCTTGATGCGGTCGATACGGAAATGCGTCAGATCGTCATACTGCGGAAGATTACATATAAGATAAGAATGACCATTTTGAGATATCACCTGATAGGGATTGACAATATACTGCTTCTTTTTTCCGCTGCTGCCGAGTCTGAATTTCAGCTTTCCGTTAAGTCCGCAGTCACAGTAATGGAAAGATATCTGCCTGCCGTCTGCAATGGCACTGCCGATGTTTTCAAGCGTCATGAAGATCTCACTGTTAAGGACCTTTCCGTAAATATCCATATCAATCTTAGATATTTCTGAACGGAAATACTTGCTTGACAGTCCTTCAAGGCGTTTGATCAGGCCGATACGGTATCGTTTCGAGAGTCCGTCCGCCAGCAGAACGCTGTCGATCAGCAAACGCAGTTCGCCATTCGTAAACTCATGCTCATAATACCAGTCGGTCAGTATCGTTTCTTCTCTGTTTTTACTGTTTCGGATAATAGCATCATCCTCATTGTCACTGCCACGGTATTTGATATTAAATCCGTACTCCATCAGCTTGGAAAGGTTACGCCTAACAGTTTTTCGGTCAACTTTCATTCCGTATTCAGATTCCATCAGGTTCTGTATCTGCTGCTGTGAGAGCCTGTGGTTTTCGTCAGTATGTTTTCTCAGGATATCCAGAATATCGAGTATTATCATTTTCTTCGGTTGCATATCGGTCATTATTATCCACCTCGCAGGTAATAGATTTGTATATATTATACATTATCATGGTGAAAAAATCAAGCATTCAGAAAAAATCTCTCCTGTAAGCTGACAGGAGAGATTTTTGTTGTTCTGAATATAGAAATATTTTTGACAACCTGAGTATTCATTCATGTATGGGATATGCTCTGTTTTGATTATTGTGTTAAGTAAATGCCATATATATCATTGACAAGCACAGTGAATTATGCTATAATTATTATATAATATCAGGTGAATAATGTGCAGAATTATCAATGTAATTATCATCTGGCCCATTATCAGACTCATCTTCCTGTCTGATATCATGGCTGGTGTAATCTTTTAAATGACCAGTAAGAGTAACGGCTATATTACGTCTTTCTTTCTTGCTGTAAAGTGCGCCTTTGACTATGATATCGCCACGTTCCATCGAATCAAACTTGGCAAGATCAGCCTTAGTATAGCGAAGTTCCTCAGCAACTAAACCGGCAGAATCAGGTGTTGGTTTAAGGAATATCTGCGTATCCGCTTTTGACATAGTTTTTCCTATGTCTGTACTGCGTGAGTAATATTCCTGTGTAGCATCAGCGAATGCGAGGTGTATCTTTCTGCCTTCCTTCATGATCTTACGAATGGGACCGTCCGTTGAGAAATTCTGGTTCTGGATCTCATCTATGAAGACGTTAACGGGAATATTGCTATGTTTGCTCTGGTAATTAAAAAGTCTCGCCATAAGCATATCGATTATCTGATCTCCTGATTCAGTGTAAGCCGAATTGGTATGGAAAACTACGATCTTGCTGCGATCGCCAAGGACATTATCCCATGTATCATCGGCCATACCACAGGCTTTTATATCCTCGCAGAGTGGATTAAGGCGGCTTATCAGGCTCTGTGCAGTGCCTTTTTCCGATCCTCTCTTCTCCTTATTTTTCAGACGCTCGATCAGTTTTTCAATTGAGACTGTGTTGTTAACACCTGAATTACCAAGCAAGTCTGTCAGTACAGTTCTTAAAAGGTTGGACTGTGACGTAGTCAAATCACCGATAGCTGCTGTAATTATTCCCAGCAACTCCTTTTTCTGTGAATTAAGGCCTAAATCACAATCGACTCTGAATAAGTTAACGGGTATCGCCTGCTTATCAAGATCATGGAATCTGACGCACTTGCTAACAAAATCAGGAGATAAATTGCGGCTCATGCCCTCAGGTGTGAAGCTTTTACTTGAATCAAAAACTACGATCGTGTTTCCGATAGCGTGAAATTTAGCAGCAAGGTGATGCATAAGATAAGTCTTGCCGTAACCGCTCTGACCTGTTATATAGATGTGGTTATTCTCAACATCGTCATAACGCACGAGCTTGCCTGCTGTACGATCCTGTATATCCTTGATGAGCGGAACGAAATCCTGATGAGGGATCACATCCTCATCAAGCATGAATTTCTCGCTGTCCACGTTCATTGCTCTGAACAGCACATCTGCATCAAGAATGCGGATGGAAAGATCGTATAAATAATAACGCTGCACTTCTCCCATGCTGTTGTGAAGCTCTATTGGATGCGTATTACCATCTGTGGCAACAAGATTATCTGTATGCTTGAAAGCATTGATGAGCATATCAAAATTATGAGTAATCTTCATTTTGCTGAGAATATCATTGATAACTTCAGACGGAATATACATTCTTTCGCCTTCGATCAGCAGTGTCTGATAATCGTTATCGAAAATCATATTCTTGTTTTTCTTAACAAAAGTAAGTATGTCTGAACGAACAGCAACACTGAGTTTATTCGCAAAGTCTCTTACGATCGCCTGACTTGCGTTCATAAGGTTTGAGCTGTCATTCAATTCCAATATGAATTTCCTGTTTTCCTCATTATCAATTACTGAAGTATTAAGATATGTTTTGCAGAAAGATTCAACCATTATCATCGCTTTCAGCGTATCTTTCATCGGCTTATCTCCAATTTTGTAATCTATACGCTGCATTGCCAAAAGCTTATCAAGGAACAGCTTTATGATACTATCGTAATTACGAAGCATTATGCTTATTACCCACGAATCCATAAGTTCAACAGTATTGCGTAATAACGTTGTATCAGCGCTAAGCTTTACACCTTCAGTAGGAACATATATCACATTGTCAGGAGCAATTTTAGGCGCTATGAATCCTGCATTATCCGAATATACAGCAAGAAGGTTTCTGGCCGGATCCAAATCATTCAAATCATTTCTTCTGTATCTGATAAGGTGGCGCAATTTTTCTTCGTTCTTCGCTTTCTGATCCACAAAAGAATGGTCTTTAAAGAAAACTACGCCGTCTTTAACAAGCTTTATTTCGTCATTAACAATATCAACTGAAGATTCAAGATTCGCAACCGGAAATGCTTCAATATCATTCGTAGCAAGAATCGCTGCAGCTTCATTCTCACTAAAGTCTTTTGAAGCGCCAACTATCAAAAACTCGTGGATCGTCAAGCCGATTTCGGCAAACATATGGCAGAAAAGACTGCATATGTGATAAAATCCGAGAAAAGCCAGAACAGGATCTGACATAAAAATGTGTATCCAGGATTCAACAATGTCAATCGGATTCAATGATAAATCAGCTATTTTTCTGCATTCTACACTTTTTGTTTTCAACTCGGTGAGCATATAAGACGGAAAGTTATTTGCAACAAATACCTTCGTTCCGTCTAAGAGTTCGTTTATTCCCTGATGTTCAAATATAAAAACCATATTCTTAGGTAACAGATATATGATGCTATCGATCATGGAGTTAAACATCGTCTTTGTGACACCGGGATAAGTATGAATCAACGACAAAAGCTGACCGAAACGTTTATTAATAAAATCATCATACGGAATAGTAATCATGCTGTTGATACCATTTTTATTGATAGTTAACGTCACAGACTTAGGCGTATTATCCGGAAGAACATTAATATAAACACTATTAATACTAAATCCCTCTGATATTTCTATCCGTTTGATCTTACCACTACTGCTGACCTCTTCCTTGACCATTGAATTTTTTACAAAATCGTAAAAAAATGTGGATTTGCTGCAATCAATGACAGGCTTGGGTGCAGAATTATCAGTGGGAGAGTTCAACGCCTGCGCTGGTACTCCCATAACCGTATTTCCGATGTTGCTGTCAGGCATAACATTTTTCGTATTCCAATCAGGAGCAGGTGCACTTCCGAGCGTAAACGGCACTCCAAAAGCGTAATTGGCGCTGCCATTATCAGGCTTACCGTAACTATCATCCCAGTATCCAGATTTTCTGAAATTATAGTAAGCATTCGTGAATGCCGTCTGTGGTACCGGGGATGGATTTGCGTAGTTCTGGTTGCCTGCTCCGGAATAACCCCCGTAGTTCTGATTGTCCATATCAGGACCGTTAAAAAATTTATAAGACATTTTTAAGTCCTCCTTATTCGTTATTTTAAAAACTTTTTGATTTTTCTGCAAATATAGGTCTCGTTCATCACTAAAGATATTTTTCCGGAAAGCACTCGGGATTTCAGCGGAACAATTATGATCTTCAGCTGCTGAACCTATACTCAGAGCAGAATTGATTTATATACGAATGATGTCTCGGCTCAGCAGGTCAGCTGTCCCTGCTGATTGAAACAGATATATTTAAACAGCGATACCTGACGTCATGATACGCTGTGGATTAATTGAAAGATAATTCCTAAGTTTCTCCCGTGGACTAGCGTTGGAATTACCTCTTGACTTCATTATAAAATAACATTCTCATAACATCAAGCTTTTAAAAAATGTTTTCATAACATTACATAACATTTTTTCATTTTCAGGAAGAAGGTGTGCATATGTATAAACTTTGCGGCGGTACATTATTTGTTTTAATTTTACATTCAGCGAAAGAATTTTATCCTGGCAAATCCGAACCCTATTATCTAGCAGAAACACTAAAAATTCTATACCCGGAATTCCAACTTCTAGAATACGCCTCAGTTACAACAAGCAGATTCAAACAGTGTCAAAAAAAATCCCATTCTTCTTTTTCTTCTGTATTTTATGATGATTCATTAAGAAACACCATCAGAACAGAAATTAATGAAAAATATGAAGCCCCACTCAAAAGATCAGAAGAATATGTAGAAAAAATCATATCAACCGAATCGAATAAAGATGTATTATTTGTAAAAGCTGTAATTGAAGTAATACTTAATGACGAAGACATCTCTGAAGAAACAACATTTCATATTAGTCCAGATGGCCAGTCAGTCAGCAAACAAGAACTCCGTTCAATGAATCAATTTTATCTTCCGTCATTTTTGTTAGGGGTATTATATTATGTAATGATGAATATTCGTGACAACTGGAAGGGAGAAGATACATATAATAAATGGTGTCATATAGATTCAAATACCAAAAGCACCCTGCGTCCGTACAAAGCCAATATAGGTGAGAATAGCTCTCTCAAGATTGAATTATTGCCTAAGCCCATAACGGAAAAAGAACAAACAAATACCCCTGATAGAACTAAATCTGAAACAAACCTTGAAGCATTAAATCACAAACAAGGTTCTATAAGTAATGATATGAATGAAACATTTTCTAAAGAAGGCAGTTCTCCTCATATTCCACTTTATAAAATGAAAACTCTTCGATTGGAATACAGCTCAATGGAAAGTATTTTATTCAACTTATTTCTGCTGTCAGAGAAAGTCAGAGCAGAATATTTTGCAACTTATGGCAATGATTATAACGCACAGTTGATTGATTCTTATTTCAAAAATAATAGTGCTCTTAAAGAAAAATATTGTTGGTCCTATCAAAAATTAAAACGCTTATACGAAAAATTGTTTCGAGAATTTAGTAATATATCGTTATTAAATGACAATCTAAAACATTTTTCTATACCGCTGACAAAGTAATAGAATATATTTCAATTGAAAATTTACTATCAGAACAGTTCATCTTAAAAGAATTTGAAGAATTGAATAGAGAGCTTTATGTTTGTTCTCAGCGTTTACTACAATAATAAATATAATTAATTAAATTTACAACAGTATATTAATCATAAAGAAGGCATATCAAAGTTTAAGTGATAATGCATTAGCATGACAAATATTATAACTAAAGCAGCCGCTTTATGCGGCTGCTTTTCGCCTTCTCATCATACTAAGATATGCCAAAAAACAATTCATTTTTTCCGCAAGTATAGGTTTTACCTACTGTGAGAATTGATTTTTTCTCTGGGATACGTATTTTTCATGGAAAATTTTCTTCAGCTGTTTCCCTGACCTATACTAAAATAATAATTTGATTGTATTTGAGTGTATCTTCAGGTGAAGATATATAGTACACGCATAATGTTACAATGCAAATCAGCGCCACTCCCCTGAATACTATAACAGCCGCTCCTTCCGGAACGGCTGTTTTGTTATATTGAGATCAAAAGCATATCAATTTTCCTTGGATTCCACCTGATTATTTGAAACTCCTTCTGTATAACTTGCTTTTCGCTTGTGAATAATATATTTAATGCTATCCATACCTACAAGTATTATAATCAGGAATCTATCATGAAAAATATGGAGCGGATACAACTCCCTTATCTTTCATCAAACAACATGATTGATCCTGAGCCAGGCTATATTTTTTATAATCATGCAGAACAGTAAATAAAAAAGTATAGACATGGCATACTAAAACAGGAAGGATCTGATCAAATGGAAATTTATGACAAAAGAAAAAAAGGATACATTGAGGTATGGCTTACGAAAGAAGAACAAGAAATGTATGACCGCAGTGAACTCACTCGCCTGCTCCTTAAAGATGTTAAGGAGAAAAAGTGTATGATCATGTTCTTCCTCTCAGGAAAAGAAGAACTATATAATAATACAGAAGGTTTGTTACTTAAAAATTTGGGGTGTGCGTAAGAGGTTCTGTTATTTCGACCTTTCGTTCTTCGCTCCATCCGCTTTCCATAAGAACTTTCTTTACGGCTTCATCATGAATTATTATTGTACTGCTCCTTATCATGTGGGGAACTTTTAATCCGGTCTGGGTTCAAAGTCGGTTATTTTTCCATATACACGAATACCAATTCATTATCAACGGGTTTTCGGTCAAAGATCTTATATCCCACTTTTTCATACAGCCGTATATTATCAACACTTCTGGTACTTGTAAAAAGCTCATAACGCCTGTCGGGGTAGCAGCTTTCGATCTCTGAGAGAAGTTTTGTGCCATATCCCTTGCATCGGTGATCAGGGTGAACCATCAACTTTCCGATATAAACTGTTCCGTTCTTTTCAGCAGCACGGACTGAACCGATGATAGTACCATTTTCATCTGTCAATTTCAATATGATACCATTATTGAACTCCTCAATGACCTCAGCTAAAGTCTGCTTCAACGGAGGAATTTCTTTGCTGCCAAACAGTTCAGCTTCACTCTGGTAAGCGAGATATTGTAAGTACAGTATTTCCTGCAAATCTTTGTATTCAGCACGTTTTATCATAGTTCCGCTCCCATAAGAATGATCTCTGTTTCCTTTTTGAAACCATATTTTTCATAAAACTCAGGCAGAACACTCTCTCCTGCGGTGATAAGGTGAACCCCCACCATCCCCTGCGCCTTAATATCCGCAAGGCACTTTTCAAGCAGTTCCTTAGCAATTCCTCTGCGCTGATATTCGGGATCAACCGCAAGGTCATTGATCTCAAAAGTCCTGCCGTAATGGAACAGCATAGACGTTCCGAGAATAAAGCCGACTACCTTTCCATTAAGGACGTATTCAAGACCATAGGATTGCTTTGACTCCAACAGCTCCCGAACGTGAATGACGGCATCCTCCGTTTTCCACGGATCATTCCACGGCTCTCCCGAAAAGGCTTTTGCATATATGTCACCATAGCGCTGAATATGCTCCATAGTGATCGGTTGAATATTATCTTTGCTCATATTTTCCTCCATTATGATAAGAACTAAACTTTTTTCCTTTTATTTCAAATATAAGCCGAGAATCAGCTCTTTCAGCGAATCCGCAACAGGCTCACTCTCAGCACCGCCTTCGTTATCCAGATCTTCTATGAAGATCCTGCCTGTTCCGACTTCATATAATAGGAATGAACAGGAGTAAGCATCATAAATACCAATAGGCATATATCTGTTCAGATCGCCGTCATATGATACCCACCTTTTGGCTTCTGCGATCAATCCGCCTGAACGTAAAAGAAAATCATCAGGTTTTTCGCCTATGTGCCGAATAGCTGAAAACAACATGAAACACTCAGGAAGATCTTTATAATAACCGAATACACCCGGCTGCCAGTACGAATTGAGATAATCAGCTATATCTTTTGGCAACGGGTAACCGATCTCACGATCAAATATCTCAAAATCTGAGTGTTCCTGTCTTGCAACAAACAATTCGCCTGCATTAAAACGGCGCATTAGTTCAGGATCAACATTCGATAATCGTCTGCTTACCGGAAAGTGATTTATATTTATCCCTTTCTCCCTCACTATTTCCATGTAATGCTTGATTGCTTCTTCCATCATTTTCTCTCCTATATCTTCATAAACTTTGGCTTTGGTTCGGTATAGCCCTGTGATTATCGTAACAATGTGAATTGTTCTGCATAGAACCAAGTACACATGGGGTGCACTCTTTTCTTATTTGCTGTGAAAAATCAGAAGTTATAGCGACATCAAAGCACAGATTAGCAGCATAGGGCGATAATTCAATATACACCACCGATTGTAGCTATCTTAACTACTTTAACTTCGGAGACATTATTACCCAATGCAATTCTTATACCCATTCCTTCTTCTTCATCCCATGTACAATCATAAAAAAGAGTTATTGTTTGTTTTCCGGAATATGCTTCATCTAAAACCATGAGTCCACGTAATGATGCCATCTCATACATTTTATTCTTATCCTTGACTTCAGGAAATAGTTCGTCATCCGGTTCTACATCTCCCCACTCATCTCTGCATTCTTTATAGTATTCAAAGATAGGTTCTAATAAGAACTGCTTATATTTTGAGTAGTTGTCCAAAAAGAATTCCAGTGTTTTCTTCTCTACATCAGGTATTTCACCATTATCATCTGGCTCAAGCTGTGCAGTAATTTCTTTATTGGAATCTTCCTCCTCTATTACTACTTTTCCATGTAAATAAACTCCGCTTTCAAATTTACTGTAATCTACTTTCATAATTAACCTCACTTTATAAATGCCATTTCCGATTTATGCAAGTTACCTCGCAAGTTGCTTACATTACCAATTTATACCATAATCAGCCACGATTTTCAATCAGATACTTTCATATCATCAATTCCTGTCTGCTTTTTTCTCATTATATCACACGAAACAGCTTTTGGCAATAAGAATTATAGAGATCATACTTCCGCCTGATGTTTCGGAGAATATGGTATATTCGCTGCTCAGAGGACTGAAACAATGCTGAAGAACCTGAAAGCTGATAATATCTACATTGTCTGCGAACATACAGATATGTGGAAGTCAATTGACGGACTTGCAGGAATAGTGCAGCAGAAGTATAATCTTGACCTGTTTGATAACAGTGCATTTTTGTTTTGCGGAAGACGCAGGGATTATCTGTTGACCAGCCGAAAGCAATCAAAAAAATTGAAGGCGGTGTGGATATCTGCTGAGTTTTGAACAGCAGATATGTACATAAATGTGGAAGATATTTCTCAATCAAGATGTGCTCTTTTCCTTGAATAATCGGGAGATTTATGATATAATCGAAGCATCAAAGATCAACTGAATTCAAGGAAAGGAGCGTTTTTGTTATGAATTATGCCGAACTGAAAAAAGCATACGAAGAATCCTTGCAGAAATGCTCCGAGCTTGAAAAAGAAATCGAGAATAAAGATCTTCGCATCGAGCATCTGACCGAACTTCTGATAAAGCGGAATAAAATGCTTTTCGGGCAGAAAACCGCAGCCACCAATAGAAAGTGAGAAATTCCTAACATTAATACAAATCATTCGGCATTGACATATGCGCTCCTGCATCGTATAATGATAAAAGATGTAAAAACGGAGGTATAAATATGAAAAAGGCGATTAAGATCACAGGTAAAATACTGCTTGTACTGCTGATACTGATAATACTATTTCTGCTTGTAATGTTTATCAGCAACAGAATAATGATGAACAGCGAAAAGGAACTACTGAAAACCTATCCCGGAGAACTCGTTGAGGTGGACGGACACAATATGAACGTTTACACTCATGGGAAAGGAGAAAATACACTCGTATTCCTGTCGGGCAGCGGTACAGCCGCACCTGTACTGGATTTCAAGAGTCTGTACAGTCTCCTTGAAGATGACTACAGAATAGCTGTAATCGAAAAATACGGCTATGGCGCAGCGGACGTAGTTGATGAGGAAAGGTCCTTTGATACGATACTTGAACAGGACAGAAAAGCGCTTGAAAAGCAGGGCGTCAATGCTCCATATATACTTTGTCCGCACTCTATGTCCGGAATTGAAGCGATACTATGGGCGCAGAAGTACCCCGATGAAGTCGAGGCTATAGTGGGACTGGATATGGCGCTTCCCAGACACTATGATGAACTCGATCTGGAAAGAGCTGAAAAAATGGAAAAGCTTGCTTCGGTCGCAAGTAAATTGGGGTTGACAAGGTTATTCTATACCGACAGTGCACTTCCTTCAGTGCTTGATGAAAATGATAAGAAACTATACAAGGCAATAGCCGCAAAGATCGCTGTAAACTGCGACATAATATACGAAAGCAATGCTATACCCGATGCATGTGCAGAGATAGACAGTATGCCGATACCTGATGTTCCGACTCTGCTGTTTGTTTCGGACGGAAGCGAGGTGGATGTTCCAAGCTGGATATCCGCACAGAAGGACTACGCTGAAAAATTATCTGACGCAGAGGTCATAGAACTCGGATGCGGACATTATGTACATAATTTCAGGCAGGAAGAGATAGCGGAGAAAATGAACGGGTTTATCTCATCCATCGATACAGAATGAACGGTTATCAAACTGCAAGTGAAATGATAATTTAAAGCATACAAGACATCGGACAGTCTGTTTTATCCCGACACTTTATAGTATATAATGTTCATAAACGGTTGTTACAGTTCTGTCTGTTATCGGATTTTTCTGCAACAACATGAGATCACACAGTACGGAGGGCGAAATGATGGACAAAAAACGTATCCTTATCGTCGATGATGATACAGATCTTTCATTCATAATTTCCGAGATGCTTGAAGGCTGCGGCTATGAAAGTCTGCGGGCTGCAAGTGCTGAGGAAGCGTTTGATATACTTTCACATAAGAGCTTTCACCTGATACTTCTTGACATCAATCTTCCTGATTCCGAAGGCTTCGAGATATGCCGTCAGCTGCGCAAGGTATCGGATGTTCCGGTTATATTTGCAAGTGCACGTACTGCCGAGGATGACCGCATCAGAAGCTTTGATATCGGCGGTGATGATTACCTGCCGAAGCCGTATTCCATGAAGGAGCTGCTTTCACGGGTAAACGCCCTTATAAGACGTGCTTACGGTCAGACTGAGGACAAACAGCTTTCCTTCGGCGGCATAGTGATAAATACAGCTACAAGAACTGTAACACGGAACGGTGAAAAGGTCATGCTTGCACAGCGTGAATTTGACCTTCTTGTATATCTCTGCCGCAACAGGAACACAGCGATACCGAAAGAAAAGCTTCTTTCCGAGGTGTGGGGAGCATTTTCTGAGGTAGAACCTTCAACTCTTACCGTGCATATACGCTGGCTTCGTGAAAAACTGGAGGACGATCCCGCCTCGCCGAAATACATCAAAACTGTCTGGAGACTCGGATATATGCTGGAGGTGGATGAATGAAAAAGCTCATAAGTGCGGCAGTACTATTTGCCGTTATCATCATAACTGTCTGCGGAATATCGTATTTCAGTGCTTCCGACATTTCAAACAGGAAAGGCAGCTATATAGTCAGTATCAACGAGATAGAAAAGCTATGTGAACAGGGAGATGATTCTGCTGCATCAGAAGCTGCAAGAACGCTGAAAAGTGAACTTATAGCTGATGCACGTATACCTGAGGGGCAGTCCGCTGTTCTTGTGACAGGTGCGCTGTGTCTGCTGTTTCTTGCGGGAGTGAGTCTGTACTGCGGCATCGTTATAATACGTCCCTTTCATAAGCTGTCGGATTTTGCAGATAAGCTTGCAGGCGGCGATCTGGAGCTGCCTCTCGTATATGAGAGAACTAACTACTTCGGAAGATTTACATGGGCGTTTGACAGTATGCGGAGGGAGATATTACGTGCCCGTGCATGCGAGCGTGAAGCTGTTGAAAATCAGAAGACCGTTATCGCAGCACTATCCCATGATATAAAAACTCCCGTAGCTTCGATAAGGGCATACACAGAGGCGCTTGAACTCGGTATAGGCAGTTCTCCCGAAAAATGCAGACAGTATACAGAGGTTATAGTACGCAAGTGCGATGAACTTTCAAAGCTGACCTCTGATCTGCTTACTCATTCCCTTACCGAGCTTGAACGTCTGAAAATGTCCCCTGAGGAGTTTGAACTGGGAGAGCTTCTAAGCAAGGCTGTTGCCGATATATCTCCTGACGGAATCGTGGAGTTGGAGATGCCTGCGGAGAAAACGGCAGTCTATGCCGATCCCGAAAGAGTAGTTCAGTTAACCGAGAACCTTATAAACAATGCGAAGAAATATGCAGGTACGGGTTTAAAGATAACGGCAGAACGCAGGGATAATATGGCGGAGATACACTTCCGTGACTATGGAAGCGGAGTTCCCGATGAGGATATGCCGTTTATCTTCGGTAAGTTCTACCGCGGCAGCAACAGCCGTCAGCAGAGCGGCGCAGGTCTCGGACTGTATATAGTCAGGTATATAGCAGAGCAGTCGGGCGGCAGCGTAAGCTGCAGGAATACGGACAATGGTTTTGAAGTTACAGTGAGCCTTCCCTTGAAAAATAATGATATCACATAAGGCAACACCGCACAAAGCTTGTGCTGAAGATGCGCCGACAGATTTTTCGTCAGATTGTATAGAAATTCCGCAGGCATACTACCGTATGTCAAGGGATTTCTGTGCAAGATGACGGAAAATATGTCCGCAGATTCAGTGCAAAGCCGTCAGGCGGGCTTTGTGCGGTGTTGCCATAAGGATTTCTTAATAGTTTCTCTGTTAGAATAGAATCATGAAATGACAGGAAGGAGAACAGCAATGAAAAAAACTATTCTATCGGCAAAGGAAGTATTCAAGAGCTTTGCTCATAACGGTAAACAGGTCCATATTCTCACAGGGATGAACGTTGATATATATGAGGGAGATTTCACTGTGATAATGGGCGCTTCGGGATCGGGCAAGTCAACAACTCTGTACGTACTTAGCGGCATGGACGGTGCTACGGGAGGCTCTGTCATTTATAACGGCGAGGACCTTACAAAACTCAGCGAGAAAAAGCTTTCAGTCCTGAGATACAGTGATTTCGGATTCGTGTTTCAGCAGATGCACCTTGTAAGCAATCTCAGTCTGTACGAGAATATTATAGTTCCCGGCTATCTCAACAAGAAGAGGAGTGCTTCAGAAACTGAAAAACGTGCAGATGAATTGCTTGAAAAAATGGGGATATCCGATATAAGGGATCATCTTCCTTCACAGTGCTCAGGCGGTGAACAGCAGCGCTGTGCTATTGCAAGGGCAGTTATCAACGAACCTAAGCTTCTCTTTGCGGACGAGCCTACAGGTGCGCTGAACAGGAAGAACACTTCCGAGGTGCTGGACCTGCTGACTGAACTTAACAGGAACGGTCAGAGCATACTTATGGTCACTCATGACCTGAAGGCTGCCTGTCGTGCATCAAGGATACTATACATAGAGGACGGCAGGATAATCGGTGACCTGGACCTTGCAATGTACGATGAAAAGGATGAAAAGAGCCGCGAGACTCAGGTGAACGCATGGCTCACATCACTGGAATGGTGAGGTGAGGGCATGAAAAGTATACTTAAACTGATGCGGGCGCATATCAGATACGGAAAGGATGCGTTTTTTGGAATACTCCTGCTTATGTCGCTGATAACCTTTTCATTTTCGGGCACAGTCAGCAATGACGATGTTCTGAGGAATGAACTGGAAAAGAACTTCGCTGAGGAGAATGTCGGAGATCTTGTCATAATGATGTATGATGATAACCTGACCGAAGATATGCTGAGTTCTCTTGACAGTAATACCAAAGTTGCCGGATACAGCGTGAAAAATTTAATGTATCTCAAAAGTTTGCCTGTTGTTGACGGTCATGAGGAAGAGGTCGTACTTAAATTCCGTCGTTGGAATGAAGATATCAACATATTCAATGACAGCAGCGACGGTTTCACTGAGGACAATGAACTTAAACAAGGTGAGATCTTACTTCCGTACAAGCTGAAGATGAACAAGCGGATGAAGCCCGGTGCAGAAATATCATTTACGACAAGCAGCGGCAGGATCGAGAACTATACCGTCAAGGGCTTCTATGAGGATAAGGTGTTTGGCGCTACAACAGTTACCGACAGCCATTGTGTGCTTTCTGAAGAGGATTATGACAGACTTACGGCAGAAGAACTCGACCATACCGACAGTCCCCGCCGTCTGCTGCTGATGGGCGCTGAGATACATATATATGCCGCAGATGGTGTTACTGCCGCAGATCTCAGCCGTGATCTGACGGATGGTCCGCTGATAAGATCGGCAAATGCTGTTTCAAGCCGTCAGCATCTCATGGAACTGTTTGAGATGTATTCAAATACAGGTACAAGAGGTATGGCTGTATTTACACTTATTCTTCTGACCGCAATACTTATAACCATGCATAACAGTATCAGTTCATCCGTGGAAATGGAGTATACCGATCTCGGGATACTCCGGGCGCTTGGTTTTTCTGTCAGCAGGATAAGGCTTATCTATGTTGCTGAATACGTCCTTGCACTCGTTGCGGGAAGTATACTCGGGATCATTGTATCGATACCTGTATGTGCCGTGCTGATACGCAAGTGGATGAACATAACCTGTATACTGACCGATACAGGGGTATCCATTTTCAAATGTGCGGCGGTGTCGATAGCAATGATAGTAATATGCATCGGTTTCATATTTATAGCAACGTCAAAGGTCTCGCGCATCTCACCTGTAAGAGCGATATCAGGCGGAAGGAGCGAGGTCTACTTCGACAGCCGTCTTAACAGCAGGATAAGAAAGCATCCGTTTTCACTGTCCCTTGTTCTCAGACAGCTTAACACTCACCGCAGAAGCTATGCGGGAACTGCTTTTATCGTTGCGATACTTGTTTATTTCCTTGTCAGCATCACTCTCCTTACAGCAAATCTTGATCCCGACAAGCTGTTTTCAACCACAAAGGGAGAAATTAACATTCTGAACACAGGCGGTCTGACAATAAGCAATGCCGATGAGATAGAGGAAGCTGTACGTGAAACGGACAGCGGTGCATCACTGTATACGAAGTCCGCACACAGGATGGTAGTTGACTGGGAATTCGTGTCTGTAGATTCATTCCGCCGTACTGAGGACCAGTATGATATCATTGACGGCAGACAGCCGAAGTTCGATAATGAGATAATGCTTACAAAAAATCTTGCTGATGATCTCGGGAAAACGATAGGCGATACGGTAACGGTCACCTATATGGACAAAAAGGATGAATATATAGTAACAGGCTATTTCCAGACGATATTTGAGTTCGGTAATGTTTCTATGATGACATCGGAAGGTATGACGAAGCTCGGGTATAACGATATACAGGAGGCGCAGGTCAGTCTCAGCGATACTTCAAAAAAGGACGAAATAATAGATATGCTCAACAGTCGTTTTGCTGACAGACTATCAGCAAGCGAGAACAAAGAGAGCGCAACTATGCTTACCTATAAAAAGATAGTCAATGTGCTTATGAATTCGAGCATATATACGATGTATGTTGTTATACTGATATTTGCAGCTGTTGTAGTTGTCATGCTGTGCAGGCGTACATTTATCCGTGAACGCACCGATATCGGTATATTCAAGGCACTGGGCATGTCAGCAGGCAGTCTCAGGAATCAGTTTGCACTGAGGTTTGCAGCTGTTGCGCTGATCGGTTCTGTTGTCGGAGGAGCTGCAAGCGCTTTTCTGGCACGTAAAATGATAGCATTCATGCTTAAGATTGTCGGACTTACCGATATTAAAGCAGCAGTATCACCCATAACTTTTGCACTTCCTGCGGCAGCTGTCTGCCTTTGCTTCTTTGTGTTTGCATACATTGTTTCAGGAAAGATAAAGAGCGTGGATGTAAGAGAACTTATAACTGAATGAACATGATATAGTTTGCAGGACCGTTTCCGCATAAAAGGCGGAGACGGTCCTTTTATGCTGTGCAGTATTTACAGCCTTTAAGGGTGCGGATTGTATAAGATGCATAAAGTGGACGATGATATTTGATTTTAACTAACGCTTGATGTATAATTAATGTGTACTAAATAACCGACATAAGGCAGTTATTGCCCCTAATGTCATTAAGGTAACACCGCACAAAGCTTGTGCGGTGTTACCTTAATGATGTCAGAAATGCACCGTTAAGTACGGATGTATTGTTTCGGATATTTATGCAATAAAACAGCTCTGAGAGTTTTGTGCTCCGGAGCTGTTCAATATATCTTCTACCAATACAAAGTATAAAGATTACTAAAAATACGTTAACGTTCTTCGCCAGCTCTATATACTTACATGGTGCGATGGTTCTCCAAGCAGATATTCTGACAACAGCTTCATTTATTTCATAGATCAGACATTTATTATTCCTAATGACAAACAGCACGGTATAAACAAGAGCGTCAGTGGAATAAACTTTATAAGGGATATGTCCATAGATTACTTTGGATGATCAAATTCAGACTCTCTATAAAACCGGGCATGGTACTTGTGTACCATGCCCCTTTCTTTTTATCTTGATTTAACTTTGAAGAATAATAGTATTGTATGCAACATTCAACAGTTGCGACCGCTCAGATGTGAGTATTCCTCGATCACTTTTTCAGTTTCTTCGATCAGATCTTCAAATGTGGTAACGATATATGAATGTGTATTATCGACAATTATCGTTGTGGTGCTGCCCTATGAATCAAGAAAACAAGCAGCAGGGATTCCGTATTTACAAGAACGTAATATCTACACGGGGTCACTAATGGATTTTGCAAAAACGGACATAAAGCGTGAGCAATCTCGCCGGTTGAGAAAATATAACAAAATTTAATGCTTGATGGTTTGGAGCTTAACTGATATAATTAAAAAAAATTTTTCGCAAAAGGAATATTTTTGCGAAGAAAAATTATTTTCCCCTGAAATCAAGTCTATTCAGATATTCTCTTTTCATCTCAAAAGAACTGTGAACGTACCTGTTTAATGTGATCTCGACTGAACTATGGCCAAGTATTTCGCTGAGGCTTTTCACATCTGCACCGAGTTTGATACAATTTGAAGCAAAAAGATGCCTCAGAGCATGAAAATGAATTGACGGTAAACCAACGTTTTTCAGGAATGAATTGAATCTGTACTGCATAGTTCTCGGTTCTGTCGGTTTTTCTTTTCCACTCAGAATGAAATCATCAAGGTTGCCTTTATATATCTTCATTAGCGTTATAATGCAGTCCGGTATAGGTATGACTCTGACTGATGATTCACTTTTCGGTTCGGTAATTATCACTTTTGTTTTCGGAGTACCATATGGCAGTTGAATTCTTTGAACTGTTTTTCTGACGGTCAGAAGACGTTTTTCAATATCGATGTCTTTCCACTGCAATGCACAAAGTTCTCCTATTCTTATTCCGGTATAGTAAGATAAAGCAATTCCAAGAGTGGTTCTGTTCGGATTTGAAAACAACTCATCCCTTAGAATCTGCTGCTCGTCTTCATCAAGAAGTTTAACATCAGAGTATTTCTTTTTTGGTATTACTACATCGTCAAAAGGATTATATATATGATATGTATTGACAGCATACTTGAAAACAGAGCTCAGAAGAACCAGAATATCTCGTATGTAGCGGGATGAAAGCTTCTTGCTCTGCAACGTTTTGATGAATGAATATAAAGAATCTTTTTGGATCGAACTGATAGTCTTTTCTCCGAATTCAGGCAGAATATGTTTCTTTGCTTTCATAAGGTAATTACACGCTGTCGAGATTTTGACCTTTTGTTTGACATTAGTAAACCATTCTTCAAATATCTGTGAAAGTATTTTATCACATATATGAAATGTTTTTTCTTTATGGTATATCTCTTGGAGCATTGAGATCACACTTTCTTTTGTTTTGCCGTAAATATACCTGTACATACGTTTGGAGCATTTTTTCTCCGATTTTCTGATTCTTCCTTCCCAGCGGCCATCTTTACGATGGTATACATTTATCTGCATTTTTCCTCCTTGTATATTATCGATAAATTATTACAATAAAAATAATAAAATTTTTTAAAATTTCTCATATTTTATTGACAAGCTTTATTCGTAGTGATATAATTTCCATATGTTGATATATTTTTCGCAAAAATATTCCTTTTGCGAAAAATACAAATTAAATCAACGGGATTGTTGCACTCTGTTATATAATAAAATATTTTTATGCAATTAGTCAATTGGTTTGAAATATAATTAATTGGTAATTCAAAATCAACTCTTATTTTGTTGATTGATTTTTCATAAAGTTTGCGGATCACATCCGTTAACTATATATTTTATCTCTCATAATAAGGAGGAAATGTTATGGAAAAGAAGAATGGACATTTTGCAAAGCGTGCTGCTGCAAGTGCAGCTGCACTGCTGATCGTTGCAGGTTATACTCCTGTAGCAAATTATGTGGGTCTGAAGCCTGCTTCTGCTATCACAGCTTCAGCTGCATACTCAAACATACAGGCGCAGGAGAGTGGAAATCAGCTTACAAGAGGCAGAGCTAACAAATTCGTTATGGAATTCGACAGCGATGAATCAGCGTTAGTAAAAAGCGACTTTACTACAGATGGCGAAGAGTATTTCAGTGTAGAAGCAAAAAATATCGAAAAGTCGCTCAACTCTGATAACGATTCTTACAAGTATCACTATAAGATAACCTTTGAAATAACTCCAAATGTCGATGCTTACGACTGCCAGCTCTATTTCTACTGCAAGGAGAGCTTTATCGGTGATTATTATTTTTACATATATAACCCTCAGACATATAAAGCAGATCAGGATATTCTCATTGAAACAGATGACTTTGTCGGCTTATCTGATACTGTTCTGAAGCTTTATGCAAGCACTGATCGTTACACAGCAGATGAGAATAACAATCTCACATCAGAGCCTGTTCCTTACAGCAAGGGAATGGTTATTGGTGCAGATCTTAACGGATATACAAATGATTCCGATCTCTATTTTAACGGTGATTTTGAGTACGGCGAGTCATCACTTACTCTGAACGAGCTCGATGAAAACGGTAATATCATAGCTGAGATCCCTTATGAGGATTGGTGGGATAACACACACAAGTATTACAGAATTGATCATCCCGGCACTTATCAGTTATCAGCAAAGGTTACAGGCCGTGCTGTTCTTGATAAGGAAACTAACACATACGGAAGCAAGGAATACACTCTTACAAAGACCATCGAGATAATTCCTACATCTATTGAAAATGCTGAAGTCAGATATGATTTTTATATGAAAAATTATAATAACACCGGCTACAGATTTGAAGAAAACAAGACATTAAAGGTTCCTTATACTAACAAGACCTATACACTTACCAGATATGACTACTGGGGCTATAATGACTATGCACCATATATATCTGTAAACGACATAGAACTTGAAAACGGCGTTGATTATGAGATCACAGGTGAGACTTCTTCCAAGAAAATGGGCGAGCATACTTTCAATGTTGAATTTATGAACGGCTATGAGGGCGAAGCAGAATTCACATGGGAGATCACTGACGAAACTGAATCTACAGTAAACATCAATGAAACTTATAAGTATGGTATCCCTGTACAGCCTTCAATTTCAGGAAATACATGGAACGGCGATGTTACTTACTACTATGCACGTCAGGCTAAGAAGCCCGTATGGTCTACAGAAGTACCTACAGAGTTAGGTAAGTATTCAGTTTACGCAGAGATTGCAGGTGCAAACGGTCACGATGCTTTTGAAACTGATTTTGAAAACTTTGAAATAGTTCCACGTAATTTTGAGGTATATCCTCAGGGAACAACAATGACTTACGGCGATGAGGTGCCTGAGCTGAAGTATTATACACGTGAAAATTATAATGATGATTATGTCAATTCAGATAAGCCACAGTTCGAGGTAGAGATCTGGAACGGCGATACCAAGATCGATCCTGCCGTTGATAAGCTTCATGCAGGTGAGTATACTCTTAAGATCAAGAATATTGATGACAGCAACTACAGCATTTATTACGGTACTTCAACTCTTACAGTTTTACCAAAGAGCGTTAAGTCAAGCGATATCAATGTAAAGACAAACATCAACCTCTATAATGGCAAGTATCAGTCACCTGAGTTCACTGTTACTGTAAACGGCGAAGAGTCAACATTCGATATTTACGGTCAGAAGCGTGCTAAGAATATCGGTGAATACACATCTGAAATCGAACTTACAGGCGATTACTCAGGCTATACTGAGGCTGCATGGGCTATCGAGGATAAGGAGATTGAGACCGGTCTTGCTATGGATATCAATGATATCGTAGAGAGTAAGAAGCAGGTACAGTTCATCCTTTCAAGAAATCTTACAGATGGCGTTGCTGTAGAGAGCGGCTTCATTTATTCAAAGACAGGTGCTGACCTTACAGGTATCAAGTACGACGATGATAACGCTATCGACGGAACTAACATCAAAAAGAAATCTTCAGATGTTACATCTAATAACGGCAGTGTTACATTCAAGGTTACTGATACAGGCGATGGCATAAATATCGTAGGCTATGTTGTTTACCACACAGCTTCAGGCGATTTCGTTGATTATACACCTATCAAGTCAGTTACTTACAACCAGGCTGTAAACGAAAAGGTTGCAAGCGGTCTTTCAATCGCTGCTGTTGGTGTAAAGGACGGCAGTAAAGTTACATTCCGTGTAGCAAGACAGGCTGAAAATATTACAGTTCTCGAGAGCGGATTCATCTACTCAAAGACAGGCGCAAACATTAACGATGTAAATGTTGGTTCAAACGAGATCGATGGCAATACTATCAAGATCAAGTCATCCAGCAACAGCGGCGATGATACTTCACTTGATTTCACTATCACAGATTCAGGCAAGGGTATCAACGTTAAGGGCTATATCATGTACGAGACATCTAACGGTATCCAGTACGAATACACAGATGTTCTCAGCACAACATACGCAGCAGCAGCTGCTTCATTAACACGATGATAGCACCTGCAATGCAGGATATCATATATTATCTAATTTTTCGGAGGTGAAAAGTAATGCAGAATTATGTAGAAGCAGAGCTTCAGATCGTAGCTTTCGACGCTGAGGATGTTATCACAACATCTATTATCGATCTCGGCGAAGATTAATCTGATTTTTGGAACAGGAGTGCTATATCACTTCTGTTCCGCATTACGAAATAATGCACCGCATCCTTTTGGGGTGCGGTGCTTAATGTTTAGTGAGGAATAATGTTTTACGGAAAATATAAAATTGCAGATCTTATAATAGAGATAAATTCTGTTTATCGGGATGTTCATACCTACTGCATTGATTATTCATCAGATGAGGATCCCGATATTACGGTGAATATCACAGAACATGATATAGCTTTTGAAAAAAAAGTAACCGAACGTGAATTCAGGTTTGAGGGACTTTCGTCTCCTGATTTTTCAGACGGAGAATATGAAATAACCGCTGTATACCGCAGCATAGCCGAAAAGATAAATGCTCTCGGAAGAATTGTTTTTCATGGTTCAGTCGTAGCTGTTGATGGTGAAGCTTACCTGTTTACTGCCAAATCAGGTACAGGAAAATCAACTCACACCAGACTGTGGAGAGAATATTTCGGCGATAAAGCTGTTATGATAAACGACGACAAGCCGATACTGTATATCACCGATAACGGAGTTATTGTGTATGGTACTCCTTATAACGGTAAACACAGGATAGGAAACAATATATCAGCGCCTCTTAAAGCAATATGTATACTTGAACGTGGCGAGAATAATAAAATTGTAAAGATAACTAAATCTCAGGCGTACGCCATGCTGCTTCAGCAGGTATACCGCCCGCAGAATAAAACAGGAATGGCTTCAACTCTGAAGCTGATAGATAAGCTGGCTGAAAAAACAGAGCTTTATTGTCTTGAATGCAATATGGATATCTCAGCTGCTGAGACCGCTTATAATGGTATGAAAGGATGAAATATATGAAACTCAACAATAAATTCATAGCTCATAACGACGGAGAAGAAAAACTGCTTGTATCAACCGGTGCAGCAGGTTTTTCGGGACTTGTCAGAGGTAATCCTACAGCAGGATTTATTATCGATTGCCTCTCAGAGGAGACAACAGAGGATGAAATAGCTGCAAGGATGCAGGAAAAATGGAATGTTTCCGATGAAATAGCAAGGCGTGATATACGCAAGATAGTAAAACAGCTCACCGATATCGGAGCAATAGATGAATAAATCAACTTTTGAAGAACAGCTTGCTTTAAACGGCAGGCTCATATATACGAACAAAGGCGACAGCATGATGCCGCTGATAAGGGAAGACAGAGACCTTCTCATTATCTCGCCTGCAAACGGAAGACTCAAAAAATATGACGTCCCTTTGTATAAACGTGACAGCGGACAATATGTTCTTCACCGTATACTGAAGGTCAGAGAGGATGACTATGTTATCTGCGGTGACAACAGGTGGAAAAAAGAATACGGTATTACAGACAGGCATATCATAGGCAGGCTTACGGAAATTGTCAGAAACGGACGCACCATATCCGTTGAAGATAAAAAATATCGCTGCTATGTGCATTTATGGTGTGATCTGTTTCCGCTGAGAGCTTTGATCGTACATATTATTTTCAAAATCAGAAAAGAGTTACGGAAAAGGAGGAGATGAACCTGAGCAGTTTTATCTACAAATCGAAATTCTATAAAAATCCCGTTATACGAAAACTTATCTCTCTCTCACTCAGGATAACATATTTATTCGACGGAGCAAAGGATAAGAAGATCTGCGGATGTTCACTGGTAAAATACGTTCCGTCGGAATACAGAAAGACTATGGGTGCAACAGGAAGTCAGTCTACCTGTTATTGGGTCCTTGACAGTATATTCAAAGATGCATCTATAGCAGAAAATGACCGTTTTATAGATGTCGGATGCGGAAAAGGCAGAGTTATCGCTTATATGCTGTGGAAGAAGTATCCATGCTCACTGACCGGTGTTGAGCTTAATGACAGCGTGGCGTCCTATGCAAAAAAATGGACACAGAAATTCGATAATACCAATATTATCAGCGGAAGTGCTTTCGATCTTGATTATAATGATTATACCATTCTTTTTATGGGACGTCCTTTTGAGCCTGAAGTGTTTTACACGTTTATCGATAAGCTTGAAAATGAACTTACACATCCTGTCAGACTTTATTACTGGGTCGATCAGCAAAGCGGTGATCATCTGAATGACAGGGATGGCTGGACAATGCTGAAGCGTGAATATACATTTGTGAGCCATGGATTATTCATGTCACGTACACCGCAGAGATATTCTGTATGGACTTATGATCCCCATGAGAAATAATGCGATAAAATGGCTCATTTCAGTCCCCGGAAAAAAGAAACTCTATATCCTCGCTCTGACATTTTTACAGATGATATATGGAGCAAGCGGAGTTCTCTATGCTCTTCTTCTGCGAAATATCGTAGACACTGCGGCTGTTCACAATAAGAATGATTTCTATGTTAACTCGGTTCTTATGGTCATTCTGCTGGCAGGACAAATATTACTGAATGCTGTTATCAAGCGGTTGACTGAATATTCCAGGTCATCGTTGGAGAACATTTTCAAATCACGGCTTCTTCAGAATATCCTTTACAGGGATTTCTCAGGAGTCAGTGCGGTGCATTCCGGTGAATGGATGAACCGTCTTACAAATGATGCTGTTGTTGTTGCGGATAATTATGTGGATATACTTCCGGGATTGGCTGGGATGATCGTAAAAATGATCAGTGCGGTCATCATGATGCTGGCACTTGACAAACATTTTGCCCTGATGATTTTTCCGGGCGGACTGATACTCTTCATTCTTTCTTACGGATTCAGAAAGAATCTGAAAAAGCTCCATAAGACCGTCCAGGAGAAAGACGGAAAACTGAGGATATTTCTTCAGGAAAGAATTGCCAGTCTTATTATGATACGCAGTTACGCTTCGGAAAGACAGACAGTGAATGAAGCTGCTGCCAAACTCGAAGCACATAAAAATGCAAGAATGAAAAAAGCAGATTTTTCCAACCTTTGCAATGCAGGATTCGGTGCTGCGATGGATGGTATGTACATCTTCGGCATTCTTTACTGCGGTCACGGTATTCTTGTAGGATCTTTATCCTATGGTATGCTGACAGCTGTTCTTCAGCTCATATCACAGATACAGGCTCCCTTTGCAATTATCACAGGATATCTTCCAAAATTCTATGCAATGACAGCCAGTGCTGAAAGACTTATGGAGATCGAAAAGTTTGAAAATAACTGTGATACCGAAGCATACTCAATTAAAAAGATCAGCGACTACTACAAAAATGAACTTGTGGGATTCGGATTGAAAAATGCTGATTTTACATACTATCCGGCTGTAGATAAGATCAGTGAACTATCCAAAAATAATATGCCTGTTGTGCTGAAAAATATCAGCATAAGCATAAAAAAAAGAGAATATGTTGCTTTCACAGGACATAGCGGATGCGGTAAATCTACTGTACTAAAGCTTCTTATGAGTATATATCCCCTTGACAGCGGTGAGAGATTTCTCATCGACAATTGCGGCGAAAAAAGCCTCAATTCTGAATACAGAAGATTGTTTGCTTATGTCCCTCAGGGAAATCAGCTGATGTCAGGCCCAATTCGAGAAATAATCTCATTTCCTGACAGAAATGATGAGAATAACGATGATAGGATAATGAATGCTTTGAAAATCGCCTGTGCTGACAAGTTCGTCTCAGAACTTGAAAACGGTGTTGATACCATTCTCGGCGAAAGAGGTTCAGGCCTTTCTGAAGGTCAGATGCAGAGGATCGCCATAGCAAGAGCGATCTTTTCTGAAAGTCCTGTTCTGCTGCTTGACGAATCTACAAGCGCACTTGACGCCATGACGGAAAAGGAACTGCTGGAAAATCTGAGAAAAATGACTGACAAGACAGTAGTTATCGTAACACACAGACCTGCAGCTTTTGATATCTGTGACAGAATACTTGAATTTACAGAAAATGGAGTGGTCGAAAAAAATGGAGCAGAATGAATACAGTAAAAATGCACACGATATGATATACCTTGTTTCCTGTGCTCTGAATGGTGAAACGCCCGATAGATCAAGGATAGACAGTATGGATCTCGATAAGCTGTATGAAGTAAGTCAGAGTCATGTGCTGAGTGCTTGTACAGCATATGCACTTGAATCAGCAGGGATTCACGATCACAACTTCACTCAGGCAAAGGAAAAAGCCATACGAAAAAATATTCTTTTTGATACCGAAAGGAAAAAGATTCTCGGCAGACTGGAAAAGGAAAAGATATGGTATATGCCTCTGAAAGGAGCTATACTCAAGGATCTTTACCCAAAACTTGGGATGCGTCAGATGTCGGATAATGATATTCTTTGTGATAAAACCAAACGTAAAAAAATAAGAATTATCATGAAGGATCTTGGCTTTACAATGAAGGGAAACGCATCTAATGTTGATGAGTTCACTAAGCCGCCTGTCTTCAATTTTGAAATGCATGGTGATTTCTTTAATATAGATAACGCAGGAGCTAATAACGCTTACAACTACTACAAGAATATCAGATCACGGCTTATAAAAGACAAAGATTCAGATTACGGATATCATTTGTCAGATGAAGACTTCTATATTTATCTGCTTGCACATGAGTATAAGCATTACTGCGCAGGAGGAACAGGTATACGCTCTCTTGCGGATACCTATATATTTCTGAAAAAAAACAAAGATAAACTTAACCATGATTATATCAACAGAGAACTTCAGAAGCTTGGAATGGTTGAATATGAAGCCATGAACCGCAGGCTTTCGATGAAAGTGTTCGGCAATGAACCATTAACCGCAGAGGATAGAGAAGAACTGGAATACTACATATTATCGGAAGCATACGGTACAGTGTCGCATAATATTGACAACCTCGTCAATAAAGTAGCGCATGGAGATAAACGGAAATACTTTTTCAGATGGCTGTTCCCGTCAATGGAACATTACAAAAAACATTTTCCATGGGCTTACAAACATAAGTGGCTGATTCCTGCTGCATGGGTATTCCGAATTCTGAGAGGTTTGACCAAAAGGCGAAAAAGAGTAACAGCTTCAGCAAAATATCTTGTCAAAGAAATCAACAAAAGATAACAATATGCATCAATAATCTCTTTTGAATATAGATCCGTAATATTGCTTTTCTTAAAAATGCAAAAAAGCCTAACTTTTGCTCGACTTTTTCGACAGGCTGATTGCCCTCCATACGGAGGGCAATATCTTTATCTATTTAGAATAGTCTCGTTTTATTTCTCCTCTAAGAAATCAACAAGGCAGATGCTGAGTAACCGCCAACTATTCACGGCATATATAATTGAAAGGACTGCAATCATTGCAGTCCTCTTTGTTTTTACACTATGTGGCTGGGATTGGTTGGCGCTTACGTTAAAAACTCATGAAAATAACAAAATCAGCATATCCAACTCACGTAAATACTCAGTTTTGGATATGCTGATCTTCTTTTAAGGAGAGTTTTTTAACATTCCCTTATTCCTATATGGACTGTATATCGTCAGTTTTTGTTGAATACTGATGATCCGGCTGTTTATCTGAAGCCGTGACTGTCTGAGCAGTAAGGAAATTATTTGAGAAGCTGACGCCTTATGAGTATGAGATCGTATATATCGAGTACATTGTCTTCACAGAGGTCGCCGGCTTTCCAGTTCTTAAGCTCAGTACCGGGAACTGCAAGCAGCCATTTCTGCAGGAGAAGAGCGTCTGAAACGTTGAATTCTCCGTTTGCATTTATATCTCCAATCACTTCGTCTGCAGGGCCTCCGCTCTCATCGAATACCATCGTTGCTCTCTGGAGAAATGCGCTGTCATTAGGCTTTTCAACTCTTTCCCAGGTATCCCTGCTGCCATAGAAAGTTATCGTTGAAGAGGAAGATGTATCGGCAAATGCATCGTCTGCGATCTTGGTAAGCTTTCCTGAAAGTTTGAGATCATTCAGTTTTGTACATCCGCAGAATGCCATGCTTTCGATCTCCGTAACTCCCTTCAGTTCAATTGAAGTAAGTCCTTCACATTGGAAGAAAGTATTGTCAATGAGAGTAGTAACACTTGAAGGGAATACAACAGATGTAACCTTTGTGTTCCACCAGAATGTACTTGCAGATACATACTTTACACCTGAAGGCACTACAACATCACCTGTAGCGGTTCTGCCGTCGATAAGAGCACCGTTTACCACAACAAGGGGATCGATCTTTCGCTGTGCTTCCAGCCATGGAGTTTCATCAAATACTCTGGCGTGTATCTCTACCATATGGTCGGGGAATTCTATAGTATCAAGCTTGGGACAGAGTTCAAATGCGTGCATCTCTATAACTTCAAGGCTGTCCGGAAGCTTTACAGTAGTAAGGTCGGAACACATTGCAAATGCCCAGTAGCCTATGGTCTTTATTGATTCAGGCAGCGTAACACTGGTGAGTGAACTGCACTCAAAGCCATATCTTGCGATGGCTGTAACAGGAAGTCCGTCAATGGTTTCCGGAATATCAATGGTGGTAGTGTTTGAATCACATCCTAAAATTTCGATATGATCGGAATACTTTGCATATTGCAATCCGCCTGACTGACCGGTAGTGTAATTGGTGTCAGTTGGCGAATACAAAGCGTGAGCAGTGATCGGCATTACATTGCTCTGCAGACTCAGCGGCAAGCTGAGTGTGAATGCAGCAGCAGTCAAAGCGGCTGCTTTTAAAAGTTTCCCTCTCATCTTTTTCATAAAAAAGCCCTCCGTTTCGATTTGAAAAATGTTGATAGCTACAGGACAGGAGTACAGTTGAAGTATACTTATCCTGCAAGTAAACATATACTATTTACATTATAACACATTTTTGAACATTACAACTATTTTATATTATTTTCAACAATAATTTTATAGTGGTAATGGCGGAAGATCTTTTTTGATGATAGGGAGAGAGTAGAATGATGCACCTGAGTAAGAAATGCAGAAAAAAACGTGTTTGAATTATCCGGAATATGTGTTATAATTAAAGAAGAGAAACAGCTTTTGCAGTTGCTGTTGCTTCTATAGCCCAATATGAGCCCCATAGGCGTCTCCATACACACTGAGGAAGTACAACGATAAGTTTCTCCCTGTATCCGGAGAATGGCAGCGGAAATCGCCTGAAAGCGTATATGCAGTTATATTTCCCGATGCTATACGCTATCACGTCCGCAGCGAGGGAAAAACATCAATAAAGCTGTCTGCACAGCCACAGGCGTTAATTTGGACGGCAGGAAGGAAATTCCCGGTATGATTTCGATATTCAAGGAGCTCAGAGATATATTTACCACTTATGCTACTTTTCCCATGAAAAAGTTTTTTATGGAATTTCAAAAAAAATTTTTTATTTCATGCAACACTTTTGATTTTGCTCCGTATGTGTATAATGACAGATTATTCATCTGCTCAGATACTATCTTTTTCCGTTAGCTCAGGAGATATAAAAAAGGAGGAATCTACATGAAACACAAAACCACCAAAGCTATTATCGGCAGTCTTGTTTCAGCGTCGATGCTGATGACATCCGCAGCTTTTGCAATGCCTGCTTCTGCTGAACATATTGTCTGGGAGGATTTTAACGAAACACCTATCGTACTTCCATGGGTACCTGTATCGTCACAGCCTGCCATGCAGGATTTCTGTGTACAAGACGGAAGGCTGGAGATAAAAATCCTCAACAATCGAGGCCCTGAAGGCCGATGGGATCTTCAGTTGCGTCGCCGTGGTCTTACCATGATACAGGGACATGAATATACTGTAAAGTGTACTATAACAGCTGATGATGACGGCTACATATACTCTAAAATAGGCAACTATACAGGTGAAAAGGAATACTGGCATAATCTCGGCGGTCAGGAATGGATGCCTTATCATATCACAAAAGGCGAAACCTACGAATTCGAGGATACATTTGTATTGAAAGACAGTCCTGTCGGTCCTACAGAATGGTCTTTCATGTATGCCGATAATCAGGGGATGTACAACAATAATGATACAGGTATGCCCGACGGCTCTACCATTACCTTTGATGACCTCGAACTCATCGACAACACCGGATCTGGCGGTTGTGGTTATTATTTAAGAAGCGATGAAGAACTATACGGCTTGGTACGACCTCACAGCAATGTCCGTGTAAATCAGATCGGCTACTATACAAACCTCAGCAAGACCGCTTCCTATTGCACCGATGATTACCATCCCTGCGAATTCGAGCTGCGTGACGCTGAGGGCAAGACCGTATACACAGGAACTGCCTCCTCTGTTATGGAAGCAAACGAATCGGGCATAGGCGAAACCAAAATCACAAAATACGGAACACAGTTAAAGGATTCGGGAAAATACGTTCAGACTCTCGACTTCTCCGATTTCAACGAGACAGGTGATTACACCATTTTTGTCAAGGATAAAACAGGTGTTTCGGGAACATGCTATTACGCAAAAGAAGGCTTCTACGATACAAAACTGAAAGAAGATAAACTGATATGGACGGATGATATCGGTCAGGAATACTGCATGAACGAGTCGCCTGTGATAAGTATTAAAGATGATGTCTACGGCAACGGTCTGCTTGCGGATTCGCTGAACTATTTCTACCAGAACCGTTCTTCTGTAGATATAGAGAAAAAGTACATAACCTCGGGAGATAAGGATTCTCCTTCTCTTGACCACGCGGCAGGTAACACAGAGGATATCGGCTATGTTCAGCACAATTGGGTGAAATATTATCCTACCTATGCTAAGGATTTTGACGGAGATAAAGACTATCCTCTTGATGTCACCGGCGGCTGGTACGATGCTGACAGTCATTGCAAATCAGTGATAAACGGCGCTTATTCCGTATGGAAACTGCAGAATGCCTATGAGCTTTCAAAGTCTCTCGGAAAGTCAGATAAATTCAGCGATAACAATTTAGCTGCATTCCCCGAAGGCGATAACGGCGCTCCGGATATTCTCGACGAGGCACGTTACGAACTGGAATGGATGCAGAAGATGATAGTTGATAAGGCTGATCCTCACTGGGGCGATACCTGCGAGGGAATGCTCTACCACAAGGTACAGGATCATAAATGGATAAGCCTTCCTGAAAAACCTTGTGACTATATAAATGAATACGGCATGGTACGTATTATCAAGCCACCGACGTATGCAGCTACTCTTGATTACGCTGCCTGCGCCGCACAGGCTGCACGTCTCTGGAAAGACTATGATCCCGAGTTTGCTGAAAAGTGCCTTGAAACAGCTAAGAAGGCTTACAACGCCGTAATGCAGGCCGCTCCTGAACGTCAGAACGTATATGACAACGCAGACCGTACCAATCCTCTTTATGCGCCTTATGATCAGGCTATAGGCGCACAGGCATATGACGATGACCGCATAAGCGACGAATTCTACTGGGCAGACTGTGAGCTCTATATAAGTACAGGCGATGAGGGATACTATAACGACCTCGCTGCTTATAAGAATGACAATGACGCCTCGGGTATGGATAAGGCTTTCAGTATTTCCGACGCCATTTCAAAGTCTTATACCTCATTTGATGTGTATAATACATCCGCCTTCGGAAATATGTCATTTGTACTGAACAAGGAGGACTACAGCAGGCTTGAATCATCATTCAAGACTATGGCAGATAATTATGTGGGAACAATGACAGCTTCTGATATCGACATGAATGTACCGTTTAAAGGTTCGGTATTCTGTAACCCGTCAAGCATTGCCACTGATACTTTTGATGATGACGTTGACGGATACCAACCGTATTCCAATGAATACATAATCAACAATGCAACGATACTTGCCTATGCATATAAGCTGACGGGTGATAACTCCTATCTTGACAAGGCAGTCAGCGGCATGGACTATATCTTCGGAAAGAACGGTCTGGGATTATCCTATGTTACAGGCTACGGAAGCCAAACCGCACAGAACCCTCATCACAGATACTGGGGCAACTGGGTCGATCCCGATTATCCGAAAGCCCCCGACGGCGTACTTGTAAGCGGAGCAAATTCTCAGTTTGGTGACGAATACATGAAGCTGTTAGGTATAAAGAAAGGCGTTAACGCTCCGCAGAAATGCTATGTTGACAGCTATGATGCATGGTCAGTAAACGCCGCAGACCTTCAGCTCAACGCTGATCTTGTATCCATAGTTTCAATGCTTCAGGATATGTCAGATGGCAGCGTAACGTCTACACCTGCAGAAACCTCACCGGTTAGTACAACCACTGTAAATACAACGACTTCTGCAGCTACTACAAAGGCAAACGAGACAACAGCACAGGAGACAACAACTACTGCTCCCGTAAATACTACATCAGATGAGAATGGAGTTATATACGGCGACGCAAACGGCGATGAATCAGTTGATATCTCAGACGCTGTAATAATCATGCAGGCTCTGTCAAATCCGAGCGTATACGGTGAAAAAGGCACAGCTGAAAATCATCTCAACGAAAAGACAAAGAAGAACGCAGACTGCAATCTCCACGGCGACGGTATCACCAACAAGGATGCCCTCTCCATACAGAAGTATCTGCTGAAGCTGATAGACAAGCTTCCTGAATCATATCAGTAATAATCTTTATAAGCAAGTATATATAACATAAGCAGGTGCTCCTGAATAAGCACCTGCCATCGATAGCTGATGTTGATTAATCAGTTATATAAACAAAGCTTAAAATGAATTATTCCCCTCCGATCGGAGGGGAATTTCTTTTGTGATAGTTGTAGAAGTTATTGATTCAAGCATAAGAACTGAGCCCGGTTTCTCAATATCAACGTAACCGCCATTTATTCAGAGCATATATTTCGCCAAAATAAGTCCCGGAAATTATCAAATATCCGGGACTTATCTATGTACATCTATTCATCGTTTTATTTCATCATATTCCTGTCTGCAAAAATCAGGCAATGATTCACTCCACGGCATAACAGATTCAAGCTGTTCATCTGTTGGATTTTTGCCCCATTCGGGCAGAACAGTCAGAAGATGCGTAAGATAGCCATAAACGTCAAGATTGTTCCTTTTGGCTGTCTCAATAATACTCATAACTGCCGCACTTGCATCAGCACCCTTCTCGGTATCGCTGAACAGGAAGTTCTTACGATTTATAACGTAGCTTTTTACAGTTTGTTCGGCTAAATTATTAGTCATTTCAACATTCGGATCATCAAGGAAATAGTATAGTTTCTCTTTCTGATTTCGGGCATAAGTGACCGCCGTGTAAAGCTGGGAGTCTTTACTCGGTCGTAGTGTATCAATAATTTCATATATCCTGTCTAACAGCGGCTTTATCTTCTTTTTTCGTATCTTCAGCACCAGTTTTTCAGGACATCTATGCTTTCGCATTTTACGCTCATAATAGAAAGCCTTGTCTATCAGAGCTACGATCTGTGCAGAGGGACAATTTTTATCGCCTTTTGGGATGCAGTCAACATAGTATCTACGGCAATGTGACCAACAGCCTGAGTGCTTGTATTCTCCGCTGCCATATGACTGAAATCCGTCTGTCTGCACCACACCTGTATATCCTCTCAGAAGTTCCTCTGCAACTTTCTTGCTTCTGCTTTCACGGTATGCGTACAGTGCTATTTTTCTTGATGCAGCTGCACCTGTGCATATCACCCACATCTGTCCTTTTTTATTTACAGGCTCACCGTTTTTCTTCAGAACACGGGTTGGCGTTTCATCGGCATTCAGCACAGGTTCAAGAAAAGCATGATATTTAAGCTGCCTGATAACGGGTTCAAACCATACCGCACCCTTAATTATCCAATTCGCCAGTGATGTGCGGTTAAGATATATGCCCCGACGCTCCCAATACTGCTGCTGACGGTAAAGAGGTTCTCCAAGCTGATATTTTCTCTGCATAGTATCAGCTACAATACTTGCATCAGGCAGACCTTTTTTGATGATACAGGCAGGTGTCTTGTTATCAGCCTTTACAATATTAGCCTTTTCTCCGTTTTTATCGCAGTTTTTGCACTTGTATACCTTGCGGTAATACTCTATTTGATAAACTTTTTCGGGGATAACAGCAAGTCTTGTAGTAAGATATTCCTCGGTATATTCAGTAAGTGGTTCACCGCATACATTGCATATCTGCTCATCGTTCGGAAGTTCATATACAACCTTCTTGGTTTCAAGGTCAGCTCTTATTTCTTTTCTTCCACGGTGCTTTCCTGTTTTCTTCGACTTTTTTACAATAGTATCGGCAGTTGGTTCAGAAATATTGAAATCAGACTGCTCTTCCGCTTCGTTTAGAACCATTCCATCCAGTGATAACTGTCCGTCACATATATATTTACCTTTTTCACTTTTCTGCCCGAAAAGCATTTTATTTCGCTTTATCAGAAGTTCGGTCAGATGCTCGATACGAAGATCTTTATCCTCTATTTCTTTTTCAAGCTCAGAGCATTTCTGCAAGGATTCTTCGTATGCTTTTTTCAGTTCGGCATAATTCATAACAAAAACGCTCCTTTCCTTGAATTCAGTTGATCTTTGATGCTTCGATTATATCATAAATCTCCCGATTATTCAAGGAAAAGAGCATATCTCAATTGAGAAATATCTTCCTCATTTATGTACATATCTGCTGTTCAAAACTCAGCAGATATCCACACCGCCTTCAATTTTTTTGATTGCTTTCGGCTGGTCAACAGATAATCCCTGCATCAGCCATATATATTGTTCATGAGTCAAATTACGTACTTCCTGTTCACTGCGAGGCCAGTTAAATTTGCCGCCCTCAAGTCTTTTATACAACAAGAGAAATCCATCATCTTCCCACAACAATATTTTCAGTCTGTCCCTGCGTCTTCCACAGAAAAGAAATGCACTATTATCGAATAAGTCAAGATTATACTTCTGCTGCACTATTCCTGCAAGTCCGTCAATGGACTTCCGCATATCCGTATGACCGCAGACAATGTAGATATTATCAGCTTTCAGATTCTTCAGCATTGTTTCAATCCTCTGAGCAGTGAATATATCATATTCTCCGAGATATCATGCGGAACAATGATCTCTATTCCGCTTTTGCGAATAACGATGTTTTCTTTTTTACAGACATTTGGAACAATATCAGTTTCGGAATCGGCTGTATTGCTCTCGTGGATCATGCTGAGCGGAACGATTTCCTGAGTTTGTTGTCCACTTTGTTTTAAACGTTCTCTCTTTAACGCCGAAACCCTACCGTAGAATGTGTTCAGATTCACGCCATTTACAGCACACCATTCCTTGACCGGCATATTACTGCTTTCACATTCTGCGATCTGTTCCTCCCATTTCCTATGCAGCAGCTCCCGTTTTTCTTCTTTTGTAGTCATCATACTCACAGCTCCTTTCAGATTTTTGCTGTGAGTATATTTTAGCATCTTTTTCAGTTTGACGGAAGGGCTGGGTTTGGTTGGCGGTTACGATGCTGATACTGTACTTATGGATATCAGTGATATAGACTACAAGCTTCTTTTCGGAATCCTTGTTCCATAAGCTGTAATATAAACACTATAAGATGCATTTTTTCAGGGATAAGATGTATTTTAAAGCGTGTAACCTTCATTGACAGAAGATTATATTTGCTTTATAATAAATATATAAGAAATCGTGTAAGCAAAACGCATATACTAAAGGCAACACCGCACAAAAACCGCCTGACGGCTTTGCACTGAATCTGACGAAAAATCTGTCAGCGCATCTTCAGCACAAGCTTTGTGCGGTGTTGCCTAAAAGAATGGAGGAATCAAAATGAAAACAAGGCTGACTGCATTCCTTATATCAGGAGTGATGTTAACGACCACAGCGTCAGCAATGCCTGTACCGGCGGTTTACAGCTCATATACTGATGAACCACTGAAAAAAGGCGATATGAGAATAACTCTCGTTGACTATTACACAGGCAATCCAATCGAATTTGACGGTAACGCCGAACCGTATCTCTGGTCGGATATCACCTATTTCACAACACATGGCAAAGTATCTTCCGGACCGATCTTCTATATGCACGAAAATTCCATGATATGGGAGAATATGGCTGATTATTTCAATGCTGACAGCTTTGAGTTCGGTTTGAACTGGGATGGACTTCCAAAAGGTTATTCGATTCCCGATGAATCTGTTGACCAAGCAGGCTATTTCAACGGAAAGAGCGTTCCTGACAATTTCGTAACCGTTACAAAATACGACAACGGCTCTGCTGATGTTGAATTCAGACTGATAAACAAGAACAAAAGCCCTGCACCTAAGGAGGCGTATGAGTCTGTAATAGGCACTCTCCCCGACTGGACACCTATGGACTTTGCCGACGCAATGCATTTTTACAATGAACATGGCAAGTGCTATCTGAAGGATAACTTCATCTGTATGGTCAAACCTATCCACAAATCGGAAATAGACAAGTACGGCACCCGTGTGTCGGGAAGTATGACAAATGTCAATACTCCGGCAGGCACAGCAAGAAAGATATATGAGCTTGAGATAAAGGAAAAGCCCGATCCTTCTGATGAAAAGTCAGTACATGAATACCAGGATTACCTTAGCCGTCTTGAAATAGTCCCACGTGATTACAGTTTATTTGAAGAATACGCACAGGAAGAAGACCCGTATGTATTTGAATTTCAAATGTTCCGGGTAATTGAAGGTTATGACCTGACGATCGAAAGCTATGAAAAAGAAGGCGACGAGATCAAGGTACTGAACACATACACTTTTGAGAATCCCGACGGTGACACTATCGAGACTGATATAAACAAATGGCTGCCCGATTGTAAATCTGAATGTCGTTTCTTTGCAAGTCCTGAAATTTATGGAAACTACATTGCATACCACTCAACAGAAAAATATTATCCCGGTACTGCTCTTACAGTTGAACAAAAGGGCGAAGGTGCGGTCGAAAAAGCGTATGAATCTGAGTGTTCAAGTTTTTCACTTGTGCCGTCAGACGGCGACGAACCCGAATATGTAAGAGTCTATAAACCCGTTGCGGACGGCAGGCTCAACATAAGCTTTACAGTCGGCAAAGATGGGGAAGAACCTTTCGATCAGGCGAAATTTGACTGCGAGATAAAAAACAACTGCTCGGAGATAATAAACTATAAAGGTCATACAGTCTTTACATTTATCGACAAAGACACAGGTGAACTTATTACCGAACCAAAGTCCGGCGAAAATTTCTTTTTCATAGGCAATTATTTCCGTGAACCGCTGTCAGGTCATATATTCAATATCACATCAAATCCGTGTGCTATAAAAACATTTCACACATACAATAAGAATGATAACTATACTTTCAATATGAAAACAGCATCGGGACGTTATGATATGCCCGAGTTTGAAGTGACATACGAAAGTTCAGACTGCATGGATATAACCTGCAAACTGAAATGGATACCGAACGGAGATGCAAACAATGACGGAGAATTCAGCATTGCCGATACTGTTCTGCTGCAAAGATGGCTGTTATCCGATAAGGAAACAAAGCTGAACGATTGGAAAGCTCTTGATTTCTGCCGTGACAATACAATTGATGTATTCGATCTTATCCTTATGAAAAAGCAACTGACAAAGAAAAATATCACCGAATATATAGAACCTGAAAAAAAGAACTCATACGGTTATCCGCTCGTTGTCGAAAAGGATAATCTGAAAATGTATCTTGGCCCCGATGAAAATTATCCTTGTGTCGCAGAATTGCCGAAGAATACTGAACTTTACGAAATCGGCTATAATACAGATAACGATAACTGGCTGTTTACCGAATATAAAGGAAAGTCAGGCTGGGTAAGGACTATCAGCGAAAACGGTGAATGGAACGTCAGATTTTTAGAAATGGCTGATAAGCCTGTTATTTATCTTTATCCCGAAAAGGAGACGGATGTTCATGTTGAACTTGAACTTACAGAATCCGAACTTTCGACAACTTATCCGAAGTATAATAACGGCTGGGATGTTACAGCTTATCCTGACGGTTCACTTCTGAACACGGCTGACGGCACACATCACAAATACCTTTTCTGGGACAGCAAAAACTGCCGTACAAGATTTGATCTCTCTCAGGGATTCTGTGTTGCAGGAAGTGATACCGAAGCTTTCTTCAAGGAAAAGCTATCGTATATGAGAATGACCGAAGAAGAAATGAATGAATTCATTGTATACTGGCTGCCGAGAATGGAGCATAACAGATATAATCTCATTTCGTTCCAGGGCGATGTATATACCAAGTCTGCGAAACTGAACATAACTCCCCAGCCTGACAGCTTATGCAGGATATTCATGGCATATGTTCCGCTTGAAAATGCTGTTGAAATTGAACCGCAGCAGCTTGACACCTTTGAAAGAAAAGGATTTGCAGTTTTGGAATGGGGCGGATGCGAAATAAAAGCCGGTGAAAAATGAGATATCAAATAAGGAATACACATGAGAATTAAGGCAACACCGCACAAAGCCCGTCTGACGGCTTTGTGCGGTGTTGCCTAAAGCAAATCTTCATTGAAAGAGCTGATCTCTTATGCAAGAAAACAGAATAAAGATAACCTGGTACGGAACTGCTTCAGTTCGTATCACCATAGGCAGCTCGCAGCTTCTGATCGATCCCTTCTTTCCATTTTCAGACAGTAGTGTGAAAGTCCCTGCGGATGCCTATGATGGATGCAGTAATATCCTCGTTTCGCACGGACACTTTGACCACATCGGCAGTATTAAAGAAATAGTCCGTGATGATACCGCCGTATACTGCACGAAAGCACCGTATCAGACCCTTTGCAGAAAAGGTGTAAGCGAGAATAATCTTCACCTTATCAGCACCGGAGACGTTTTCAGCATAGGGGAATTCAGGATAACTGCTTATAATGGAAAGCACATTAAGCTCAGTGCGTGGGACTGCATAAAAAAAGCGTTCAGCAAGCGTATTATGCAGAACAGGAAAGGCATCTGCGGAAAGCTAAAAAAGATCACTTCGTGCCTTGAAAAGAAAGAGACTCTTTGCTATCTCATTGAGGCTTGCGGAAAGCGTATACTGGTGCTTGGAAGCCTTGCCCTTGCTGATAATGTAAACTACCCTACAGATGCCGATATTGCTTTTTTCCCATATCAGTATTCTGATGACATTTTTTCCATTGCATCATCTGTCTTTGAGAAACTGAAGCCCAAAGCCGTACTTCTCACTCATTTTGATGACACATTTCCACCCTTCAGCACTGAGACAGATACATCAGAAATTGAAGAACGACTTAAAAGATATGCAGCCGTCTACAAGCTTCGTAACGGCGGCTCAGTCGAGATATGATATTATCCATACTATTTTAATTTGCGGAGGCCGATAATGAGAATTATAATCGAATCCCCTCAGCCTGATGAAGATGATGTTGTTATTGTCAGATGCGCATCACCTGATCAGCGGCTGATATCCATGCTGCTGGCATACCAAACTGCAAGGGCCGAACTTACAGGCTATCATAATGACTGTATAGTGCGTCTTAACTATCAGGACGTATACTATTTTGAAGCAAATGAAAACAAGGTATTTGCCTATTACCACTCGGATGTATATGAAGTGAAATATAAGCTCTATGAACTTGAAGAGCTTTTCGGACCGCTCGATTTCTTGCGCTGTTCAAAGTCCATGATAGTGAACATGGAAAAAATAGAGTATCTCTCTCCGCTTTTCAGCGGAAAGCTTGAGGCTCATCTGAAAAACGGCGAAAAGATAATCATCTCGCGGCAATACGTCCGCAGTCTTAAAGTAAAGCTCGGTATTGAGGAGGTAGAATAATGGTAAAGGAATTTCTTATATCATTTTTACATTATTTTGTGGACATTACAACAGCTGTTCTTATTGCTGCGGCTATTTTTCTTACAGCCTCGGGACAGCAGATGGAAAGCGTCATCCTCTGGGAGATACTGCTTAGCGGTCTTATAACCGCCCTTCCCACTGCTGCACTGCTGTGTTTCGATTCAAAAAGCGCAAAGCACTCGTGGATACTCTGGATAGTGCATTTTATTGTTATCTTCTCCATAACCCTGCTTATGCTGAACGTTTTCGGCTGGTGCAGTATAACTCCTGAGTCTGTAATACTCACATTTTTCGCCGTTGTTTTCATCTATCTTTTTACCTGTTTCGTGCATTATCTTGTGGACAAAAAGCACACCACACTTATGAACCAACAGCTCAAAAAGCGCTACTCAAATGCAGAAAAGCCGAAAGAACAGAAGGACGTTTAAGGCAACACCGCACAAAGCCCGCCTGACGTCTTTGCACTGAATCTGCTTACATATTTTCCGTCATCTTGCACAGAAATTCCTTGACATACGTCAGTATGCCTGCGAAATTTCTATACAATCTGACGAAAAATCTGTCGGCGCATCTTCAGCACAAGTTTTGTGTGGTGTTGCCTTAAAGGATCTTACCGTATTAAATAAGCAGCTTTCTGTCCGAATAATACAGCTTACCCGAAATACATTGACTCATCCCTTCTGCAGAACTGAAAAAAGGTTCTGAAATATAGACACAGAAAAACAAAGGAAGCGTAACCGCCAACCATACATAGCCGCATAAAAAGGGATCAGCTTACATACGTGTAGGCTGGTGGCCATTTGGGACTATATTGGTTGGCGGTTACTTTCTTTTATATCGATATGCCCATAAACAGACATTTTTTTTAATAATATCGCTAATAGCTTATGGAAAGACCGCTCTGATCAAAGCTGTACCTGATTTTACTTTGATCAGCAAACCCGATAAATGTGTCTGCATTATCAATTAAAAGGCAATTCAAAAATGCGACATCAGACTGCTTTAATTGATGTACCTCATATGTAAAAGTAAACAATAAAATTGGGCTGAAAATGGCGATTCTCCTGGAATTCTGAAATTCCATATATATATTATTAATGTGAATACCCTGAGGACTGCCGCAAGGCGGCCCAAGGGGCAATTTTTATGCCAAAGGAGAAATGCCTATGACTGAGACAAACAGATATCTGACCTGTGGTGTTGACAACACGATACCGTTGGAGCTTCAACTGTTCATGTGGGACTGTGTTGACAGACTGCCAGAGCCGAAGGACTACCTGCAAGTGTTTGAACTGAGACCGTCAGGCTCACTTCAGTCTATCACTCACACATCCGAAGAACCCGAATACCGCATGGAGTATCTCATCCCGTCGGATGCTCCCATTGCGGAAAAACTGTACATCATCGACGACGGGGATCACTCAACAATGCTGCTTGCAAGTGAATACTAAAACTAATGCCGCTCCTTCGGGAGCGGCTATTTTACGTTATGGAGGAAAACAATGGAAGAGAACAAACTTTACTGCTCCCACTGCGGAGCACTTATCGAGGATGATGACTATGAGGAAGTTGGCGGTGAGATTGTTTGTACTGACTGCTATGAACACCACACCACAACCTGCGACCGCTGTGGTTCTGTGATATGGACTGACGATAGCTACGGTGACGAGTATACTACTCTCTGTACATCATGTTACCACAATCACTATACTCGCTGTACTTGTTGTGATGCACTACTTCATGAGGACGATGCTTATCATCTTGATGGCTACGACTACTGTGGTGAATGTTATCATGATGAGGTAGATCGTAACAGGAGTATCCACGACTACGGATACAAACCCGAACCCATATTCTATGGGGATTCTGACAGGTATTTTGGGGTAGAACTGGAAATCGACAAAGCCGGAAAGGATGATGACAATGCTGACGAAATTCTTGCTGTGGCTAACCGAAATGATACTGAGCACATTTATATCAAAGGTGACGGCTCGCTTGATGACGGAATGGAGCTGGTGACACATCCGATGTCATTAGATTACCATAAGCAGTTTCAATGGGACGAGATAATGAAAAAGGCGATATATCTGGGCTACCGCTCTCATCAGACCTCGACCTGTGGGCTTCACGTACATGTGAACCGTGACTGTTTAGGTGATAACAGAGAGGAGCAGGATGAAACGATAAGCCGTATATTGTACTTCGTCGAACATCATTGGAATGAGCTGTTGAAGTTCTCTCGCCGTTCTGAGTACGCCATGAACAGATGGGCTTCTCGTTACGGTTATGAGAATTCCGCAAGGGCGATTCTGGACAAGGCCAAAAAGGGCAACAACGGCAGATACGCAGCTGTGAACCTGATGAACTACGCAACCATCGAGTTCAGAATGTTCAGAGGCACATTGAAGCTGAATACCTTCCTTGCAACACTGGAACTGGTGAACGCCATCATCGATGTGGCTATAAAATACACCGAGGACGATCTGCACAAGCTGTCATGGTCAGAGTTCGTAAGCAACATCAAGGAACCTGAACTGATACAGTATCTCAAAGAAAGAAATTTATACGTTAACGAAAACATCAATTCTGAGGAGTAAATGTAAATGAAAGCAAACGATTTTATCTCAAAGATTCCCGCTGGCTCACCTGCGGGGGAACTGCTGAAAATCGCCACTCTGGTTGCCGCAACAATACTGGCTGACAAGGTCGGCGAGATCGTCAAGGATGTCATGACGGATGATCGTCCGAAACTCATCGATACTACTTTCAGAGAGGAGAATTAAAATGTGTGCATTATTCGGATGGCTCGACTACAAGGGCATCGTACCGTATAAGGTATTGAAGAAACTGACACAGCTTCTGGCGAATGCAGCCGAGGAACGTGGCACGGATGCGGCAGGAATCTCATACGTCAAGGATGGACGGGTCTCTATATACAAGAGGCCCAGGCCGTCCCACAAGATTCACTTCAACGCTCCTGAGGAAACAAATGCCATCATGGGGCACACTCGTTTTGCCACTCAGGGTGACAAGAAGCACAACTACAACAATCACCCATTTGCAGGCCATGCAGACAAGGAGTTCGCATTTGCTCATAATGGTGTACTGTATAATGATGATGCACTTAGGAAAGAACGTAAACTTCCTGATACCCACATCGAGACTGACAGCTACATCGGTGTACAGCTCATCGAGCAACAAGGCAAGCTGGATTTCGATAGTCTCAGGGATATGGCAGAGGCGGTGCGTGGTAACTTCACTTTCACTGTTCTCGACCAGGACAATACCCTATACATTATAAAAGGGAGCAATCCCTTATATCTCATCCACTTCGAGGCTCTGGGACTTTATGTATATGCGTCAACTGAGTCCATCATGAAGAAGGCTCTCGGCAAATCCGTACTCAATAAGTTCTCGTACTCGAAAGTGGACTGCGTTGAGGGGGAGATCATTCGTATTGAAAGCAACGGAGATATCAGTCGTGAGGAGTTTGAGCCTGCTCAGTACCGTTCTCACTTCGCCACATGGTACGACTATGAGGACTCTTATTATAGTATACATGAAGAACTCCTGCTTGCGTATTGCGGTTGCTATGGTGTTGATTCATCGGATGTGGAACTGCTACTGGAGTACGGCTACACCTGTGATGAGATCGAGGATATGCTTGCCGACCATGACCTACTCCGTGAGACGTTGCAGATGGTGAAGTGCGAAGACAGTGACAGTCTGTATGAGCAGATATACGGGTGTGCTTACTGATCATGGGCAAGATAGGATATATCCGTGTATCATAGGAATGGAGCCGGTCATGCCGGCTCCGTTTTTTCAATAGACCGTAGTCTAATGAAATATCCAACATTACAAGGAGTTGATCTTATGGAAATTTATCATGAACCAAAATTCATTTCTGTATGGATGACAAACGAGGAGGAAAAGCGGTACGACCGAAAACAGCTTACTGCTCAGCTTTTGAAAAATGCTGACGATCCTAAGTGCAAAGTCATCTTCTACCTGTCAGGTAAAGGTAACCTGTTTGAAAATACAAATGGGCTTTTGCTGGCAAATCTGTAATGCAAAGGCGGTCAACTGCTGAAGCTGACCGCCATTTTGTATTAGTCGTTATTTTTTCAAATCTGCTGAACATTGCAAACATCCGGCACAGCGGAACGAATATGAAAACGGCTGAGAAAGTACACTATTTTCTCAGCCGTTTATTAATCACGTATTGGAATACCCCTATTCCTTTACAAATTTTTCAATCACGCAGGTATGCCCTTTATCGTCATCATAGTTGATCCCGACCAGTAATATTTCGCCTGTATACTGAGCAATTTTGTCAGTATACTTCTTCTGTTTTATCTGCTCAATAGCCGCACCCGATGTCTTGTTATGCTTCAATTCAACAATTATTGCAGGAAGGTCGATATTTTTTCTGGGGATGAACGATATATCCGCAAAGCCTTTGCCCGTAGGCAGTTCACGGTGCATGATGTATTTATTCTGTGCCGTATAATATGCAAGTGACAATACGCAGGCAAGTGAATTTTCATCGTTATATTGAAGGATAGAAGTGTTATCGCTGTGAGAACGTTCAACGAGTTCTGCAACCGTATCTGTATCACCATTCAATGTAGCTTCAAGCAGTTTGTCAGAATCATTGATAGCTTTCATCAGATTCTCCCAACCGCCGTCCTCAACTGAGTTGATGAACTCCTGACGAACTTCACTGTTTGGGATCCAAACCTCACCGTATCCAGTTTCGTTTGTAGCTCTGAACGTCAGATATCCTAAATGAACTAACAGAGTCAGAACATCATCGGCACTATTGAGAGAGGTCATATCGTTCTGGAATTTCGCCGTATTTACGCCGACGCTCTCCCCTGCTATCATCTTTGTGACTTTGTCTTTTAGTCCGTCAAAGTTACGCTGTATATGAACTTTAAGCGCTTCGTATGTCTCGGTGGATGTCCAATAGTTATTGAAATATCCGCCAGTCATAGACATAACAACTGACCTCGGATTATATATTGATACACCTCGGAGGTTATATCCGTCATACCAGCGTTTCGTGTCATCGTATGACATATTGTATTTCTGACAAAGTTCACTTACCTCAGCTTCGGTAAATCCCGTAACTTCGGCATATTCTCTCGGATCGGTCATTGATACTTCCGTGAACATATTAATTGCCGAATGTTCGCCATATTTCTTGATAGGAAGGATTCCTGTCATGTATGCAAGTGCAACATAACTTTTATCTTTCAGCAGATTCCGCAGGAAATTCAAGTACATTGTCTGAGAATCCTGATCGGTATTTCTCATTCGGAAAATACAGTCCCACTCATCTATGATAAAAACAAAAGGAATACCATATTGAGCGAAAGCATAGTTCAGAACATTGACAAGATTAATACGTCTTGGCATTTTGAGATCCGGCAGTTCATCGGTTATTTCCGCAATAATGTCTTCCTCAATAAACTGTATCATTTCGTCAATATTCTTGGATTCACCGATATATTCAACCATATTGATATGAATTACATTATACTTGTTGAGGTGCTTTTCAAATGTTTCTGAGCGAGAGATTTTGTAAGGCTTGAACAATTCTCTCGAATCGCAGCCCTTGCTGTAATAAGCAGTCAGCATATTTGCCGCCATGGATTTGCCGAATCTGCGTGGTCGGCTGACACATATATACTTCTGAGGAGTACGGATAACCTTATTTGCATAAGCGATAAGTTCAGTCTTATCAACATATATTTCAGCATTTGTTGCTTCTTCAAAATCTGTATTGTTTGGATTCAGTAAAATTCCCATAGTCAGCACCTCCGTTCTTGATATTATTATACCATAAGGTCATCGGAAATGCAAGAGTATTCATGTCTCTTATTCAATATGAACCCTTTCCGCTATACTCTGCAAAGCAGTGCCAACATAACAGCCGGCGCAAGTCTGAATATCATTCTCCACACAAAGAAAGGCAGCCAAAACAGCTGCCTTAATCTTTATATTAGTAAACGCTCAATATCTTCCCCGAGTTTCAGATTCGGTTTCACTGATCGCCGATATTACTTCCACTTCTCAGATTGTATTCTGGAGTATTCATCAATATAAGCTCGTCTTGCGTTTATCAGTTTTATCAGATTATCAAGGTTTTCTTCTGAATACTGTATGTATTTTCCTCCTGATTCTCCGCACATATCTCTGAGTGCAGCGTCATATTTCGGACGCAGGTCGATTACATAATGTACCATCGTACCACCATAATCATGTTCATGGTTCACGAAGTAATTATTATACCACATTCTGGCACTATACTTAGTCAGAACGCCGGAAAAAGAATTCCATTTGTAATAATAATAATCATCTTTCACAATAGTAATTATGGTATCATTTCTTCCTTCACATAAAAATGATCTGTTGCCGAAAATAGCACTGTACATATTGAATGTTTCATTATCTTTTTTTGCGTATTCATATATTTTTTCTTCCCGTGTAGAATAACCGCGGTGTATATATTCTCCTGATGCCGCATCAAAATCATTGTTATAGCATTCTACCCATGCAGTTCTACTACTGTCTTCTCCCTCTTCTAAGTTACTCATAAAAAATGAGAAAGTATCATCAATAGATCTCGCACAGTTTAATATTTCACCTAAGGATGAATACTCACCGACCTCTACTCCCTTGTCTGTAGTGTACTTAGGCGAGAATGAGAACGTAACGGCGCCTGTGTAAGAGTGGTAAGTAGCCTTGTCGGAATCGTCAAGCTCGTTGTAAAGCTTTGTTATTATATCGAGCGTTCTCGGATCATGGTTGGTTCCCGCATCAATAGGAGAAAACGATATACAGATAGGCCCGGGCATGGAATAAACTTTTTCGCCAAATATATCGGGCGGCATTTCGGACGCTGCTTTTGTTGTGGTTATCGTGGTCGCTGTGGCTACCGGCACTGTTGTCGTTATTGTATTCTGAGTATCCTCCGGAAAATCAAAATCTATTTCAATCCTGTCTGTCAGACAATAGTTTTCATTGCCCTTTAAACGGATCTCTGATTCAGCATATTTTACATTGGGATCATTTTTGCCGTGTAAATCTTTTGCTCTATCAATGCTGTTTCCCAAAGTATCACCTGATAATACCATGCCGTTTATCATTATTTCATACAGCATTTTTTGATAATAAATATTTGATACTGAATTTGAAAAGCCGATAACGGCATCTGCACCATGATTCACAATTTATTGAGCCATTTTTCCTTTTTCCATTCCGTGACAAGATGAAAAGAACCATAATGAGTCTTTGAACGGCTCGTCTTGGAATCCATATACCAGATCAAAAAACTTTTTTGCATTAATTGAGATTCTATATTCGGTAGAGTTCTTA